>NZ_LT629973.1:2459262-2766670 GCF_900097105.1 Neoakkermansia glycaniphila
TGTCGAGGCGCGGCATGGAGGCGAGGAGTCCCCGGGTGTAGGCGTGTGTGGGGTGGGTGAAGAGTTCGCGGACGGGGGCGGTTTCGACGATGCGCCCGGCGTACATGACGACGACGGAGTCGCAGTGCTGGGCGATGACTCCGAGGTCGTGCGTGATAAGGATGGAGGAGGCGTGTGTTTCTTCCCGGAGTTCGCGGAGGAGGTCGAGGATTTGCGCCTGTACGGTGACGTCGAGGGCGGTGGTGGGTTCGTCCGCGATGATGAGGGAGGGGGTGCAGGCGAGAGCGATGGCGATGACGACGCGCTGGCGCATGCCGCCGGAGAGCTGGTGCGGATATTCGTCGACGCGTTGTTCGGGGGCGGGGATGCGGACGCGTCGGAGGAGTTCGATGGCGGCATTTCGGCCTTCGGCAGGCGACATGCCTTTGTGGATGGCGAGGGATTCCGCGATTTGCCGTCCGATGGTGTGGACGGGGTTGAGGGCGGTCATGGGTTCCTGAAAGATGGTGCCGATTTCTCCGCCCCGGATGCGGTACATGTCTTCAAGGCTGGCGGTGACGAGGTCTTTTCCATTGAGGAGGACGCTGCCGCCGAGGATTTTGCCCATGGGCTGCGGGAGAAGCCGGATGATGGACATGGCGGTGACGCTTTTGCCGCAGCCGGATTCTCCGACGATGCCGACGCAGGAGCCGCGGGGTACGGTGAAGCTGATGTCGTCGACGGCGCGGAGCTGTCCGCCGTCGGTGTCGAAGGCGGTGACGAGGTTGCGGACTTCAAGGAGGTTGTCGCTCATGGCTGGTTAAGGTGTCTGGCCGGGAGGCAGGGGGATGTTTTCCTGTTTTTCAGGGTAGGTTTCGCCGTTGTGCCGGGCGCGGATGGTGGCGGCTTTTTCGTTTTCGTCGATCCAGTAGAGGTGGCTGTCGAGCGGGTCGTAGTAGCGGGGCGGGGCGAAGTTGGTGGTTTCGCTGCGGGGCCATTGGATCCAGCGCCAATAGGCGAGCCGCCAGAAGTCGGTCGTCCAGCCGGGTATCCATGTGGCGGAGTCGTGGATGAGCTGCTGGGCGCGGTGCGAGGCGGCGACGGCTTCCTGTTCGGTGGTGGCGTCGCGTTCGTCGATGAGGGCTTCGTCAAGGTCGTCGTCGGCGTAGGCGGTGATGTTGTTGGTCGTGGTGGCGACGTTTCCTTTGCTGTCGTAGGCGAAGCTGGAGTGGAATCCCTGATGGAGGCGGGGGATGGGCGGAGTGAAGCCCCAGGACCAGACGGCGGCCTGATGGCGTTTGTCCATGACTTTGCGGAAGAAGACCATGGTGTCGAGCGAGTCCGGCAGGATTTCGACGCCGCATCGCGCGGCGTCTTCCCGGAGTTTGCTCATGAAGATGTTGTAGAGGGGTTCGTTGGCGTAGGAGATTTCGACGGTGAGGCGTTTTCCTCCGGGAGTGCAGAGGTAGCCTTCGCGGTCTGTCCGCGTGTAGCCTGCCATGGCGAAGTATTCGCGGGCTTTTTCCGGGGAGTATTCGCGGGCGCGGATGGAGGGGTTGGTGTATTTGCCGAATCCGGTGGCGTAGGAGTGGAGGCGGCGGTAGTCTCCCCGGAAGACGGTGTCGATGATGCCGTCGATGTTCATGGCATGATGCAGTCCCAGCCGGATGTTTTTGTCGTTGAAGGGGGGGCGTGAGGTGTTGAGGAAGAAGCCGAAGGGGGAGCGTGGCCAGATGTTGTGGAATTCGGCGCGGCGGATGTAGCCGTGGTGGACTTCTGGAATTTCCATGCCTTCGTACCAGTGTTCCGGTTCCCGGAGGGAGAGGACGTCGAGTTCGCCGATACGGAAGAGTTCGCGGACTTTGGCCGGGTCGGCATAGAAGAGGTAGAGGATGTCGTCGACGTTGCAGGAGTAGCGCGCGTATTTGCGGTTTTTGGCCCACCAGTCGGGGATGCGTCGCAGGCCGATTTGCGTGCCGCGGATGACGTTGTCCGGAGAGACGGCGTAGCCCCCGGTTCCGGGCGGTGTGCGCCACTGGTAGCGTTCGGCGTAGTCCGCGCCGAATTCGCTGTAGAAGTGGGTGGGGTCGCAGGTGAGTGCGGCTTTGTAGACGGGCATGGGCGCACGGGCCGGGAGGGTGACGGAGAAGGTGCGCGGGCCGTAGAGGGTGATGCCGGCGATGTTTTCGAGGTAGTAGTTCTGGTAGTAGGAGGCTTTGGCGTAGGGGGAGGTGCGGATGTAGATGGCGGTGAGGAAGTCGCGCGTCGTGATGGGGGTGCCGTCGGTGAAGGTGGCTTTGTCGTCGATGTGGTAGTAGACGGTTCGTCCGTCGTCCGAGACGGCCCATTTGTCCGCCAGTCCGGGGATGATGGCTCCGGTGCCGGGGTGAATGGTGACGAGGTCCATGGCGATGTCGTCGTAGAGGTAGCGGCGGAATCCGTTGTTGCTGTTCGGGCCGAAGGGGCGGAATGTGTCCGGGAAGGAGCGGGTGATGGGCAGGCGGAGAGTGCCGCCTTTGGTGGCACGGGGGTCTCCCAGTTCCGGTTCGTCCCAGTTGCTTTCCCATGGGAGTGCTGCCGGAAGGTCTTCGGGACGTTGCAGCCGGATGTAGGGGCCGCCGTCGAGGCGGGTGCGGTAGGCGGCAAGCTGGTTGCGGGCTGTTTTGAGGGTGGTTTCGTGATGGCGTTTTTCGGCCGGATTCTGTGCCTGTTCCTTGAGGCGTTCGAGGGATGCGACGGTTTCTTCTTGCTGTTTGATGGCGTTTTCGAGCCACGAGCGGCAGCGGGCGTTCCACGAGGCGATGAAGCCGGGGGATTTGTCCGTGGGGGCGAAGCCGGGGGGCATGCGCCATTTTTTCGCATAGTCGGGCGTGTTTTTGCCGGGGAAGCCGAGGGGCATGTCCTGTTCTTCCGGTTCGGGCTGCCAGGCGACGCCGCGTGCGCGAGCCGAGTCGCCGCATCCGTTGAGGCAGATGAGGAGGAAGAGCAGGGTGCAGAAGCTGAGGAAGCCGTGTTTCATTTATAGGTGGTGAATTTTTTCGGGTCGAAGGCTTCGCGGACGGCTTCCCCCATGAAGGTGACGAGGAGCAGGACGAAGACGAGGGCGGAGAAGGCGGAGGAGACGATCCACGGTTTGGAGAGGTTGGCGAGGCCGTCGTTGAGGAGGCGGCCCCAGCTTGCGTAGGTGTCCGGCAGGCCGAAGCCGAGGTAGTCCAGCGAGGCGAGGGCGAGGATGAGGCCGGAGACGCTGAAGGGGATGAGGGTGACGAGGATGGCGATGAGGTTCGGCAGGATGTGGACGAAGAGGATGCGAGGGGTGGATGCTCCCATGACGCGGGCGGCGGAGACGTAGTCGCGCGCTTTTTCCTTCATCGTGGAGGTTCGGAGGAGGTAGGTCATTTGCATCCAGCCGAACATGCTGAGGAGGGCGAGGATGAGGAAGAGGCCCTTGAACCGGAGCGGCACGAGGTCCGAGATGATCATGACGACGAAGAGGAAGGGCACCTGCGAGAGGATTTCGATGAGGCGCTGCATGGCCAGGTCGTATTTGCCGCCGAAGTAGCCCATGAGCATGCCCATGGAGATGCCGATGAGGTAGACGCAAGGGAGGTAGAAGAAGGCCGCCTTGAGGTTGACCTGCAAGCCGCCGTAGAGGTAGGCGAGGATGTCGGATCCCTGCGAGTTGGTGCCGAGAAGGTGCCCTCCGGCGAGTGGCGGCGAGGGGTGGTGGTGGATGATGTGGAAGGAGTGTTCCGGCGTGCGTGTCAGGAAGTCGCCAAGGGTGCCGGGGCCGGTGTATTTGGCTTTGTCCTGCATTCCCCTGGCGTAGTGGGCGGAGAGTACCTGCGTGCCGTCCGGAAGCCAGCCTTGCGCGGGGCCGTCGGGCAGGCCCTGCCGGAAGCGGAGGCGCATGTGCTGACGGCCCGTGCCTTCTTCATACAGGCGGGAGGCCTGCCCGTTGTAGGGGCGTTGTTCGCCGGGGGCGTAGCAGAGGCCGTCGCTGCGGCGTTCGAGGGTGACTACGGGTTCTGCGGCGGCATCGCCCGAGGGGTCGTAAGGGATGAGGGGGAGGAGGACGAGGGAGGGTTTGCCGGGGTGGCCTTCTTCGGTTTTGAGGCGGCGGTAGTCCGGTTCGGCTTTGGCGGCATCGCCGGTGAGGCCGAAGGTTTCTCCGGGGATGACGGAGCGAGTGAAGGCGGGCGCGTACCACCGGCCTTCATAGATGACGAGGAGGGCGCGTTTGCCGACGAGTGCCTGGTCGAGGCATGCGACGAAGACGAGGCCAAGGAAGACGAGGAAGGCGGCATACCCCCGGCGGATGCTTTTGAAGCGGGCGATGCGCCGGGCGTTGATGGGGGTGAGGCGGAAGCGGCCCGGCGGCTGGCGGAGGAGCCAGATGGAGAGGGCGAGGGCGGCGGCGGTGCAGAGCCAGCCGAACCAGAGGAATTTGCCGTCGGGCGTGATCCAGGAGTCGCTGAAGCCTGCCGTGTGGAGGAACTCCATTTCGCGTGCTGCGGTGAAGGGCCAGCTCAGGGTGGGGAGGAGCAGGCCGCAGGCTTCGCCGATGCCGGAGAGCAGGGCGCATGCGAGCAGGAGGTAGGCGAGTTTGCGGATCATGTTCAGTCGAATTTGACGCGGGGGTCGACGCAGGCGACGACGATGTCCGCCAGAAGGTTGCCCAGCATCATGAAGAAGGAGGTGAGGAGGAGGCTTGCCATGATGAGCGAGTAGTCTTTGTCCATGAGTGCCTGGTAGCTGAGCATGCCGAAGCCCTGGATGTCGAAGACTCGTTCGATGAGCATGGATCCCGCGATGATGGTGCTGACGAGGGTGCCGAGGGTGGTGGCTAGGGGGATGAAGGAGTTGCGGAAGGCATGCCCGTAGACGGCCTGCCGGAAGGTGACGCCTTTGGCCATGGCGGTGCGGATGTAGTCCGAGGAGAGGTTTTCCATGAGGTTGTTTTTCATCATCATGGTGGTGACGGCAAAGGTGGAGATGACGTAGCAGACTAGGGGGAGGACAGTGTGATGGGCGAGGTCGCGCACCTGCGCCCAGAAGCCCATGTGTTCGAACCCGGAGGAGGTGAGGCCGCAGAGGGGGAACCATTCGAGCCGCGCGCCGAAGTAGACGACGAGGACGGCGCCGAGGGCGAAGCCCGGTACGGCATAGCCGAGGAAGATGAGGACGGAGGTGATGTTGTCGAACCAAGTTTTGTGCCGGATGGCTTTCATGATGCCGAGTGGCAGGCTGACGGCGTAGGTGATGATGGCGCTGAGGATGCCGAAGTAGAGGGAGACGGGGATGCGCTCGGCGATCATGTCCCACACGGGTTCGTTGTATTTGAAGGAGTTTCCGAAGGAGCCCTGAAGGATGCCGTCGTAATCCTCTTTCCATGCGACGGCGCGCCATCGGTAGCCTGCCGCTTTGTCGGCGATGGCGGTTTCATCTGTTTTGTCCAGGCGTTTGGCCCAGCGTTCGGCTCGGTCGCGCGGGGTTTCGAGGGCGAACATCCATCCTTCCCGTGCCGGTTCGGATACGTCGCCATTCTGGTATTCGAGGAGGCGGGGGGTGGTGCCTTCTTCGGGTTTGGCGAGGCGGACGAAGCGGCCGGAGTCGCTGAGGGTGAGGACGGTTTCGTTGCCGCCGGAGGGGAGTTCGGCCTTGGAGATGAGCGTTTTTTTCGGCAGGATGCCGAGCCATTGCAGGTAGGCGATGCCCGTGCGCTCCTGAAGGTTGAATTGCTCTTCCAGCCGCTCCAGGTCTTCTTCGCTGATGTTGGAGTCCCCCTGTGCCGTGGCTTTTTCGCCGGAGAGCGCGCCCATGGTCTGTTCCTGCATCATCTGATCGACGGGGCCGCCGGGGACGAAGCGGGTGACGCAGAAGACGAGGAAGGTGACTCCAATCAGGGTGAGGGGCATCAGCAGGAGTCTTCTGATGATATACGTCTTCATACGGCGCGTGGAGCATACAGGAAGAAGCTCCTGATGGCAAGGAAGAAATGAAGGCGCGCCGGATGAAGTGCCTCAGGCTTCCGGGATGCCGATGAGGGTGGCCGGGTTGCCGTGGTGGCGGACGGTGCGTTCGAGGTCGGCGAAGGTGAGGAAGACGGTGGCGGTGTTGTCGTTGGGGTGGACGCCGACGAGCGGGCAGGCGGCCAGGTCGCGGTCGAAGAAGACTTCGACATTTTTTTCCGTGTTGTTGAGGATGCAGAAGGGGGAGACCGAGCCGGGGCGGATGCCGAGGTGGGTCATGAGGCGTTCTTCCGAGCCGAAGGAGAGGGCGGTGGAGCCGATGACGGTGCGCAGCGTTTTGATGTCGACGTTTTTATCCCAGCGGACGACGATGAGGAAGTGCCTGCGGCCTTTGGCATCGCGGAGGAAGAGGTTTTTGGCGATGGTGCCCTGTGTGCCGAGAGTAGCGTTCATCATGTCTTCGACGGTGTGCATGGGCGCGTGCTCGGCGATGGTGTAGGAGATTCCCAGTTCTTCAAGTGTGCGGTAGACGGTTAGGCGTGCGGTTTCGTTCATGGTTCGGAAGAGGAGGCTGTTCTATCGTGGATGCGGCGGATGGCCCACTCGGCGTGTTCGGCGATGAGCGGGGTATCGTGCAGGGCCTGTTCGAGTGCGGGGAGGTCGTCCGCGGTGCCGATGTTGCCGAGGACGCAGCAGGCGTTGCGCAGGAGACCTTCCCTTTTGATGCGGCGGATGGGGGAGTGGCGGAAGTGTTCGGTGAAGGTTTGGTCATCCAGCGTGAGGATGTCGCGCGGCTGGAGGGTGCGGAGGTGCCGGGGGAGCAGGAGGCGTGTGTCGTGCGTTTCCCGAGCGAAGCGGTTCCACGGGCAGGCTTCGAGGCAGGTATCGCAGCCGTAGAGGCGGTCGCCGAGGAGGGATCTCCATTCTTCGGGGATGCTGCCTTTGTGTTCGATTGTCCAGTAGGAGATGCAGCGGCGGGCATCCACGGAGTGGCCGTCGAGAGCGCCTCCGGGGCATGCATCAATGCAGCGGCGGCAGGAGCCGCAGCGAGGAGAGCAGGGGGTATCCGCCGGGAGTTCCAGCGTGGTGAGGATGGTGGCGAGGAAGATGCAGGAGCCGCCCTGCGGGTGGATGATTTGCCGGTGCCTGCCGATCCATCCCATGCCGGAGAGGGTGGCGTAGTCGCGTTCGTTGACGGGGCCGGAGTCGGTGTAGTACCGCTGGCTGCCTCCGTAGAATCGGAGGGTTTCGTCGAGGTCGGCCAGTTTGCTTTCGAGCAGTTTGTGGTAGTCGTGGCCGTGGGCGTAGCGGGCGATGCGTCCGCGAGCGGTTCGGAGGTTATGCGGCGTGTAGGGATAGGAGAGGATGGCGATGCTCCGTACATCCGGGAGGACGAGGGTGGGATCAAGGCGTTTTTCTTCCTGCCGCTCCATCCATTCCATGGAGGCATGGCAGCCGTTGCGGAGCCATTGCTGCAGGGTATGGCCGTAGGGCGTGGGTACGGCGTGCGCTACCCTGCAATCGGAGAATCCGAGCTGCCGGGCGGCCATGTCGAGCGCCTGTCGGGCGGGATGGTCTGCGGGCGGAGGCACGGGGCGATTATAGCGCAGAGGGGCGGAATGTACACAGCAAATAGGGTCTGTGCCGTGTGTATTCGGGGATATCGAAAAAACGCCGCACCTTGCAGGGTGCGGCGTTTGGAAAATGGTTGGTCGGAACGGTTAGCGCTTGGGAATGGAGGATTCGCGTTCGCATGCGGGGAGCATGACGTTCAATTGGCGTTCCTGAATGCGCTTTTTCTGGCCGATGTTGTTCTTTTCGGTGATTTCCTTGGCCTGCTGGATGGATTTCAGGCGTTCCTGTTCGGCGCGTTCCTTTGCTTTGGCATATTCGTCGATGCTTGCCTGCTGCTTGGGTGTGGCGGTGCGCTTGAGCGTATCTACGGACAGATCGGCCGGAGAGACGTTCGGTGCTGCGGAGGCTGCGGAGAGGAGCAGCGCGAGTGCGGAACATGTGGAAATGAGACGTGCTTTCATGGCGTGTTTGACTCTGCAAGTATAAGTGTTTGCCTGCACATGTCAAGTTACTTTTTCACGTTCTTTCGCTCATGGGGGACGGAGCTCCCGGAATGGTATGCGGAAGCGCGCGGTACTCCATGAACAAAACCGCCGCTTTCTTGCGAAAGCGGCGGCAGGTTGAAAAAGCTTGTGTGAAGTTTTTCCTGCGTTTAGCGGGAGTAGAGTTCCACGATGAGCTGTTCGTTCACGATGGGGGCGATTTCTTCCTTCGTGGGTACGCGGGAGATTTTGCCGGTGAACTTGTCCTTGTCGCATTCCATCCAGTCGGGGACGACGACGGTTTGCGTGAGGTCCGCATAACGGGTGACGAGGGTCTGGGAAGCGGCCTTCGAAGCGACGGCGATGACATCGCCGGGGGAGCAGCTGAAGGATGCGACGTTGACCTTGCGGCCGTTGACGGTGACGTGGCCGTGCGAGACGAGCTGGCGGGCGGCGGAACGCGTGTTGGCGAAGCCGAGGCGGTACACGACGTTGTCGAGGCGGAGTTCAAGGAGCTGAAGAAGGATTTCGCCCGTGATGCCACGGCGGCGGGATGCTTCTTCGTAGTATTTGCGGAACTGGCCTTCAAGCACGCCGTATTGGAAACGGAGCTTTTGCTTTTCGGCAAGCATCACGCCGTAGTCGGACTTCTTCTTGCGTCCGGCACGCACGCCGTGCTGACCCGGGGGGAAGGGGCGGCGGGCAAAGGACTTGCTGGGGCCAAAAAGTTCAACGCCGAAACGACGAGAGACTTTATCGCGGGGACCTGTATAACGAGCCATGATAAATGTTCTTGTATGTAGTGTTTGATGAATTAGACGCGGCGAGCCTTGGGAGGACGGCAGCCATTGTAGGGAATGGGGGTGACGTCGCGGATGGCGGTGATTTCGATGCCGAGGGCCTGGACGGCACGGACGGCGGATTCGCGGCCGGAGCCCGGACCCTTCACGCGCACTTCGGCTTCGCGGAGGCCGTGGCCCATGGCCTGGCGGCAAGCGTCCTGACAGACGACCTGACCGGCATAAGCCGTGCTCTTGCGGGAGCCCTTGAAGTTGAGTTTGCCGGCGGAGGACCAGCCGATGACGTTGCCCTTGAGGTCGGTCACGCTGACGACGGTGTTGTTGAAGGTGGAGGAGATGTGAACGATACCGGAGGTGACGTTCTTGCTGCCCTTGGCCTTGAGGATTTTGACCTTGTCGTCGGCATCGCCGAGGCCGAGTTCGGCAAAGATGTCGCGGCGTGCTTCAGGCTTTTTGGTTTCTTCAGCGGCGGCGGGAGCAGCCACGGGAGCGGCAGCTTCAGCGGGGGCAACCACTTCTTCGGTGATTTCTGTGATGGTTTCTTCAGCCATGATGAGATGTTCTACGTGGTTGTCTTACTTCTTCTTCTGGGCACCGACGGTCTTCTTCTTGCCCTTGCGGGTACGAGCGTTGGTGCGGGTGCGCTGTCCGCGGACGGGCAGGCCGCGGCGATGGCGGATGCCACGGACGCAGTTGATGGTGGAAAGACGCTTGAGGTCGATCTGCTTTGCACGACGAAGGTCACCTTCAATGAGGATGCCGTTGGACGTGATGGCCTGAACGATCTTGGTGAGCTGTTCGTCGGTGAGTTGACCCGTGCGAAGGTCCGGGTCGATGCCGGCCTGCTCAAGGATCTTCTTAGCGGTCGAAGCGCCGATGCCGTAAATGTAGGGCAGTGCGGCTTCGATGCGCTTTTCGTTAGGGATTTCTGTGCCGAAAAGACGTGCCATAATGGTTTCTTTGCTTTAGCTGTTTGGTGAATGCCACATTGCGCGGCATTTGTGCTGGACGAAGGATGTACCATATTCCGGTTTTTTTGCAAGCCCAAATCGGTGGAAAATTACATATTTGCGTTTATTTGGTTTGTTTTTGGGTATTCACCAAATAAATGAGCCGCAATATGTGGGCGGGGGGGGGCTTGTTTCCGGTGAGGTCAGATGTATTTTCTCTTGTCGAAGAGATGGGCGCGCAATGGGTCGGTGGCGGCCAGGTGGGTGAAGGCGATGGCGAGGGCATCCGCCGCATCGGGGGGCGGCGTTTCGGTGAGGTGGAGCAGGGCGCGCATCATGAAGGCGACCTGCTGTTTTTGTGCGCTGCCTTTGCCGACGACGGCGAGTTTGACGCATGTGGGCGGGTATTCCATGATGCGCAATCCGCACCCGGCGGCGGCGATGACGACGGCGGCGCGGGCCGATCCCATGGTGATGGCGGTGCGGTGCGACTGGACGTAGATGATCTGCTCGATGGCAAGTTCATCGGGTTGCCATGAAGCGATTAGTTCGCCGATGCGTTCGTGGATGAGCAGCAGGCATTCGGACTGGCTGCGGCTCTGGGGGATGGAGAGTGTGCCGTATTCCAGCGCGCGCGCCTCGCGGGAGTTGCCTTCGATGACGGCGTATCCCGTGTGGCGGATGGCAGGGTCGATGGCGAGTACTCGCATGGGGGGCGGCGGCGCGGTCAACGGCGGCGTTTTTTGGGCGCGGGCCGGGACTTGCGGAGGGGGCGTGCGGGAGCGCCGTCGAGCAGGGCCGTGTAGGCGTAGTCGAAGCTGTCGAGCTTGCGGCGTTCGATTTCCTTGCCGATGAAGATTTCGACGGATTTGGCAAAGTCGAGTTCATCGGCGGTGAGGAGGGTGAAGGCGTCTCCGGTGGCTTCGGCGCGGCCGGTGCGGCCGATGCGGTGGACGTAGTCTTCGGCGTTTTCGGGTACGCGGTAGTTGATGACGTGGGTGACGCCGTTGATGTCGATGCCGCGGGCGGCTACGTCCGTGGCGACGAGGATGTTGTACTGGCCGTCCTTGAAGCCTTTGAGTGCCTGCATGCGTTCCTTTTGTCCGATGTCGGAGTGCATGGCGGTGACTTTGTCGCCGTGGCCGTCCCTTTGAAGGAGGGAGCATACGCTGTCCGCTTCCTTGCGGGTGCGGGTGAAGATCATCAGGGACTGGAAGTCCGTGCTTTTGACGAGGGCGAGGAGGAGTTCGTCGCGCTGGTCGAGGCCGACGGGGTAGAAGGCATGGGAGATGGTCGCGGCTACTTCGCGGCGGGCGATGCTGATTTCGACGGGGTCGGTGAGGCACCATTTGGCGAATCCGGCGATGACTGGGGGCATGGTGGCCGAGAAGAAGAGTGTCTGGCGGCCTTCCCAGGGGCAGAGGTTGATGATTTTGCGGACGATGGGGAGGAAGCCCATGTCGAGCATGCGATCCACTTCGTCGAGGACGAGGCATTTGAGCTGCCCGAAGCGCATGGTGCCGCGGTAGAAGTGGTCCACGAGGCGGCCGGGGGTGGCGACGATGATGTCGGCTCCCTTTTTCAGATCTTCGGTTTGCTGGCCGTAGCCGACGCCGCCATAGAGGAGGGCGACGGTGAGGTCGGTGTGTTTGGCATATTCGCGGAAGGCTTCGGAGACCTGGTCGGCGAGTTCGCGCGTGGGTTCGAGGACGAGGATCTGGGGCTGGCCCGTGTGGGTGATTTTGCTCAGGAGGGGGAGGGCGAAGGCGGCGGTTTTGCCGGTGCCCGTCTGCGATGCGCCGATGAGGTCGCGCCCTTCAAGGACGATGGGGATGGCCTGTTCCTGAATGGGGGTGGGGGTCTGATAGCCGCAGTCGGATACGGCCTGGAGGATGGGTTCGGAGAGTCCTAATTCGGAAAACAACATGATTTTTGATCTAAATGAAGGTGTGTATAACGAAAATCGGCGATCCGGGAAGGGAGCGCCGATGGCCGGTATCACGGGATGTCAGGAGAGGAATGGGTTGGTGAGCCGTTCATGCTTGACGGTGGTGTAGGGGCCGTGGCCGGGAAGCACGATGGTGGTGGCAGGCTGGTTCAGGATGCGGGCATGGATGCCGTTCAAGAGCTGTTTTTCATCGCCGCCGGGAAGGTCCGTGCGTCCGATGGATCCGGCGAAGAGGACGTCGCCGGAGAAGAGTTTGTCTTCGTCTACGAGGTGGTAGACGTTGCTGTCCGTGGAGTGGCCCGGCACGAAGTGGATATGCCAGAGCTGGCCGCCCCAGTTGGCGGTGCGGCGTTTTTCGTCCACGATGTCGTCTACCTCGAAGGGTTCGACGTGCATGTCGGGGTCCCATGCGTTGCGCGCGAGGGTTTCGAGCGTGAGCTCAGGGCTGTAGGGGGAGTGGGCATGGATGGTGCAGCCGAACTGTTTTTTGAATTTCGCCGCATCCTGAATGTGGTCGAAGTGCTGGTGGGTGATGAGCAGGTCGGTGATTTTGGCATCGGGTTTGCGGGAGAGAATCCAGTCGACGAAGCCGAGGGGGGCGTCGATGGCAATGTAGGTGTTGTCTCCGGTGATCACAAGATAGCCGTTGCAAGCGGCGATTCCGCCTGTGTAAACCCTGATGTTATCCATGCAAAATCGATTATAAGATATTTTGCCGCTCTTGGCGAGTCCAAATCGCGTATGCCTGATGTTTCCTGCGTGCCGTGTGCAGGAGTCGCAATGGCGCAGAGGCTGACGGAGAATGGGGACGCTGGGTGGAATGCTCGTGAAATGGAAGAAGTCGCAAGGGATATAGAGTTTTCTGTTGATAAAATAATCTGTTTTTTTCCGTATATACTGTTCGGAAGGTTTGATTCCTCCTTTCATGGTTGCTTATGTACCGTTTTGTTCGATTTGTTTTTTGTTTACTCGTTTTTTCCTTTGCAGACGTAACATTCGGTGAGCAGGAACAAGCCTTGCCGCTTCTTGTCCCTGACAAGCCATTGAGAAGCTTTGTTCCTTCCGGGGAAGCTTCCATCGTCCATACGGCGCTGGGGATTCTTGGCGGTGATATGGAAAAATTGGGGCACCGCAAGCCGGAAGCGGTGGCGGCTGTTCAGGATGCAGGTTTTTTTGTGGGTACTCTGGGCAGGTCGGATGAGGTCGATGCTTTCATGAAGCGGTACGGCTGGGATGATTCCCGGTTGAAGGGGCAATGGGAGGCCTTCGAGATCAGGGTGATCCAAGCGGATAAGGCGCCTGTGCTGGCAGTGATCGGCAGCGATGCTCGGGGAACGGCGTACGGTGTGCTGGAATTGTCGCGGCTGATGGGAGTTTCTCCATGGGAATGGTGGGCGGACGTAGCACCGCGCCCGATCGTGCGATTCGATTTGCCTGCCGGTTTTTCGATGTTCAGAAAACCTTCGGTTGCGTATCGAGGCATTTTCCTGAATGATGAAGACTGGGGGCTTCAGCCATGGAGCAGTTCCACATTCGAACCGGCGGCGCGTGGAGTGATCGGTCCGAAAACGTACGGCAGGATTTTCGAGCTTCTGCTCCGTTTGCGCGCCAATACCGTTTGGCCCGCGATGCATGAGACGACCGTGCCGTTCTACTGCGTGCCGGGCAATAAGGAAATGGCGGATAAATACGGTATCGTCGTCGGTACGTCCCATTGCGAACCACTGATGCGCAATAACGCAGGGGAATGGAAGAGGGCCAACTTCGGAGCATTCAATTACTTCACCAATAAGGACAATATTCTTTCCTACTGGGCGGAACGCCTGCAAGCCGTCGGGAAGTCGGAGAATTTCTATACGATCGGCATGCGCGGGGTTCACGATGGTCCCATGCTCGGCGTCAAGGGTACGGCTCAATACAAAGACGCTCTCAACGAGGTGATCGGGGTGCAGCGTTCTCTTCTGAAACAGTATGTCGATCAGGATATGTCCAAGGTGCCGCAGGCCTTTGTTCCCTATAAGGAGGTGTTGAATGTGTACAATGCCGGGCTCGCAGTGCCGGAAGATGTGACGCTCGTCTGGTGCGATGACAATCACGGGTATATTACGCGCCTTTCCAATGCAGAGGAAAGAAAACGCAGCGGTGGAGCCGGGCTTTATTATCATCTTTCCTATTGGGGAAGCCCTCATGATTACCTCTGGCTTGCCACGACTCAGCCCGGACTGGTGTACAACCAGTTGAGGCAGGCATGGGATTACGGTTCTCGCAGGTTGTGGATTTTCAATGTCGGCGATATCAAGCCGGCCGAGTATCTGATGGAGCTGGGGCTTGATATGGCGTGGGATATTGATTCAGTGACCCCGGAGACGATTGCCGGGCATGCGGAACGGTATTGGGCTCGAGAGCTGGGGCAGGATTGCGCCCAACCCGTCGCCGCCGCCATGAAGGAGTACTATCGACTGTCCGGCATCCGGCGGCCCGAATTCATGGGATGGAGCCGCGTTGAAGAGCAGAGCAGGATGGGCGGTACCGAATTCGCCTCGAACCATTTCGGCGATCAGGTGCAGGCGCGGCTGGATGAATGGCAGGATTTGGCCGGTCAGGTGCGTGAGATCGAACAGCGCATTCCGGCCGATAGGAAGGATGCTTTCTTTCAGCTCGTGAAGTATCCCGTGCTGGCGAGCGATGCGATGAACCGGAAGTTTCTCTATGCCCGGAAGGCACATGACTGCGCCGGATTAAATCTTCCCGCTGCCGACGAATATGCCCGGTTGAGCCGTCAGGCACTGGAAGACATCCGCAGCCTGACGCGTACTTACAATGAGGAGATATCCGGCGGGAAATGGAATCGTATGATGGATATGGCTCCGCGAAAGCTACCCGTGTTCGCTCAGCCTCAGCTTCCTGCTCCCGTATCGGTTTCTTCTCGTGCGCAGGGTGCTATTGTCTTGCTGGATGGGTATGAGAAGCCGCTGAAAGCCTCGGTGCCTCACACAGTCGATCTTGTGCAGTCAATCAAAAACGAAGCCGTTATGTCCCTGTATGCGGGAACGGGTGAATCTCCTTCATGGAGTGTGGCGCGGAAGCCGGACTGGCTCGCGGTTCGGGAAATGCCCTTGCCGATCATGAGCGGAAAGAGGCTCGTGTTGGAAGCGGACTGGGGAAAAGTACAGTCCGATACCGAGGGCGTTGCCATGCTGCAAATCGGAGATGCCACGTATGAAGTTGCCGTTTCGGCCAAACGGGCGGGAGAGCGGCCTCATGTCGAAGCCGGCGGGGTGGTTGCCTGGAATGCTTGCGAATACGAGTCCGGTGCATCGCGTTCCGTGGTGCCGGTGCCTCTTTTGGGTCATAGCATGAATGCCGTGATGATGTATGGAGAAGAACCCGGAGAAGCCGTCTACCGCTTCACTACAACGAGCAGCGGAGACGCCGTGCTGCGCCTCTTCGCCTTGCCGACCCATCCTTTGAACGGAGGCGATCTCCGATATCGGGTGTTTGTGGATGGCCGGGAAGTTGCAACGGTCGATATCAAAACGTCATTCCATTCGGAAGAATGGGAAAGGAATGTTCTGAGGCAGCAAAGCGTCAGGGCCATTCCCATTGTCATTGATAGGCCCGGTGACCATACGGTGAGCGTGAAGGCTCTGGATATGGGGATTGTGCTGGATCAGCTCATGCTGGACTTTCAACCGGACAGGCCGTTCTATCATGTGCCTGTTCCGGCCAGTCGGAAATGATGTGCCGTTCCGGCTTTTCGGGCCATGCTTTCCAATACATTTTTCCGGCCTAGATGATAGCGTTAATTCTTGACAAAATCGGTGATAGAGGCCATAGAAGATAGTCCGACGCCGCAAGATCACCGATGAAAATTACCGCCGTTCCAGTTCTGTCTTTTTTAGCCTTCGGCCTCGTTTCCTGTTCGCAGAACCGGATGCCGTATCTTGGAGGCGAGGAGCCGATTGCATTCAAGTCTCCCGAAGAGATTCTGAATATGGGGTTTTGGGACAACGATCCGTCGCTGAAGGGGCCTCTTCGGATCGTGATCGATTTGTCTCACCAGAAGGTTATTTATTACAAGGGCAACGTCGAGATCGGCCTTTCTCCGACCTCGACAGGGATGGAGGGGCACAGGACGCCTCGGGGGAATTTCAGTATCGCCCGCAAGGATGCCACGCACCGTTCCGGCTCCTACGGAGAATTGATCGATAAGGAGGGAAATGTGGTGGACCCGGCTTTCGAGATGGGGTCGAAGCCGATTCCCGCCGGTCTTCGCTACCGCGGTGCGCCGATGTTTTGGGGGATGCATATTTACAAGGGCATCTGGATGCACGAGGGTGAAGTGACAGGGTATCCGGTCAGCCACGGTTGTATTCGGCTGCCTTCGAAGATGGCCAAAATTTTCTTCGAGCATACGCCTGTCGGCACTCCTGTGACGATTCGTTGACGATTCGGAAAACGGGGCCGGAAGGGTTTCCTTATACGCTTGGCCTGCGGTATGGTTTTTTTGTGCCCGTTCGGCGTTTTGAGGGCCGATATGGCTTGACAAAACATGGTTCAGGCTTCATAAACCGCGGTGACACTTTTCGTACCCCGAAATTCCATGAATATGTTGCGTCTCGTTGCTGCCGGACTGGCTTTGTCGTCTCTGGTTTCGTGTTCCGATCTTTTGAATCCGAAGCCTCCCGTGGCGGCTTCCTATCTGTACGGCGACGATCCGGTGACATTCAAGTCACCGGAGGAAAGATTGCTGCAGGGCCACTGGGATAATGATCCGTCGTTGACCGGGCCTCTGCATATCGTGATCGATTTGAAGCAGCAGAAGATGATTTATTACAAGGGCGGGGTGGAAATCGGCCTTGCACCCATTTCGACGGGCAAGGAAGGCCACGGTACGCCGCGGGGCAATTTCAAGATTCTCGCCAAGGATGCCAAGAAGCGTTCCAATTCCTATGGGGAACTGGTGGATAGTGCCGGCAATGTGGTCGATCCCGATTTCGTGATGGGGTCAAGGCCCATTCCCGCGGGGCTGAAGTACCGCGGTGCGCCCATGTTCTCCGGTATGCAGATCGTCGGCGGTTTCTGGATGCATGAAGGTGAGGTGACGGGTTATCCTGTGAGTCACGGCTGTATCCGCCTGCCGGAAAAGATGGCCAAGATTTTCTTTGCCAATACGCCCATCGGTACGCCGGTGACGATTCGGTAAGGATGGCAGGTTTTCGTTCTGTACGTAGAAAGGCGGGCTGCTGCCCGCCTTTTCTGTGTGAGGTTATCGGGGTAGGCTGCCAGCGTTGAGCCGGCAGCTTTTCCGTTTATTCTTCGTCCTTTTTCTTTTTCGGTGTGCGCCATTTGGGCGTTTCTGTGTTGGCGTCTCCCGTGCCGGCCGTTTTTTTGCGCGGTTTTGGCGTTTTTGCAGCAGGTTTGGCGTTGTCGTCGGAGAAGCTGATGAGGTCGCTGCCGTCCGCCTTGTTGGCCGTGGCATTTTTGCCGTCTGAAAGATCGCCCCGGAGGATGGCTTCGGCGATGGGGTCTTCAAGCAGGCGTTCGATGGCGCGGCGCATGGGGCGGGCTCCGTACTGGGAGTCGTAGCCTTTGTCCACGAGCATGGAGACGACATCCGGCGAGAGGGTGAGGTGGATGTTTTTCTGCGCGAGGCGGTCGATGAGCTTGTTGGCTTCGAGGACGACGATGCGTTCGAGGTCTTTGCGTTCCAGCATGCGGAAGACGATGAGTTCGTCGAACCGGTTGATGAATTCCGGGCGGAATTGTTTGCGGGCCGCTTCCGTGATGCGTTCCTTCATCGTTTCGAAGTCGGCTTCGTCGTTGGAGATGGCTCCAAAGCCGAGGGCGTTCTGCCGTTTGGCCTGCGAGGCACCGACGTTCGAGGTGAGGATGATGATGGTGTTGCGGAAGTTGATTTTGCGGCCCAGCGAGTCGGTGACGACACCTTCTTCCAGTATCTGGAGGAGGAGGTTCATGACGTCCGGATGGGCTTTTTCCACTTCGTCGAAGAGGATGACGGCGTAGGGGCGGCGGCGCACCTGTTCGGTGAGCTGGCCCCCGTCTTCATGGCCGACGTAGCCGGGAGGCGAACCGATGAGGCGGGAGGTGGAATGTTTTTCCATGTATTCGCTCATGTCCACCTGAATGAGGGCGTCCGCCGTGCCGAACATGATTTCCGCAAGGTTGCGGGCGAGGTAGGTTTTGCCGACGCCGGTGGGGCCCATGAAGAGGAAGGAGCCGATGGGGCGGCGGGGGTCCTTGATGTCCGCGCGGCTGCGGCGCAGGGCGCGGGAGATGGCCGAGACGGCTTCGTTTTGCCCGATGACTTTGCTTTTCAGCTCGTCTTCCATGCGAAGGAGTTTTTCGGTTTCCTTTTCTTCCATGCGGGCGAGCGGGATGCCCGTCCATTTGGAGAGGACGACCATGATGTCTTCTTCGTCTACCTGGAGGTAGTTGGTTTCCATTTCGTCTTTCCAGACGCGGATGGTGTCTTCGAGGGAGGCTCGGAGGGCGTGTTCTTCATCGCGCAGGCGTGCGGCTTCCTCGAAGTCCTGCGTTTCGATGGCATGGTATTTGGCTTCGATGATTTTGGCCTGTTCCTGCTCGATGGTTTTGATTTTTTCCGGACGGGTCATGCGGGCGACGCGTTTGCGGGAGCCTGCTTCGTCGAGGATGTCGATGGCTTTGTCCGGCAGGAAGCGGCCTGTGAGGTAACGCTGCGAGAGTTTGGCGGCGGCTTCGATGGCCTTCGGTGTGTAATGCACCTTGTGATGGTCTTCGTATTTCGGCGCGATGCCGCGGAGGATGAGAATGGTGTCGTCCACGGAGGGTTCGCCGACCTGTACCTGCTGGAAGCGGCGTTCGAAGGCGGCATCCTTTTCGATGTATTTGCGGTATTCGTTCAGGGTGGTGGCTCCGATGGCCTGCAGTTCGCCTCGCGAGAGGGCTGGCTTGATGATGTTGGAGGCGTCCATGGTGCCTTCGGCGGAGCCTGCTCCGACGAGGGTGTGCATTTCGTCGATGAAGAGGATGATGTTTTTTTCCTTGCGGATTTCATCCATGACGGCCTTGATGCGTTCTTCGAACTGGCCGCGGTATTTGGTGCCGGCGACCATGAGGGCGAGGTCGAGGGAGATGAGTTTTTTGTCGCGGAGGAATTCTGGCACATCGCCGGAGACGATGAGCTGGGCGAGGCCTTCGACGATGGCGGTTTTGCCGACGCCCGCCTCGCCGAGAAGGACGGGGTTGTTTTTCGTGCGGCGGCAGATGATCTGGATGACGCGTTCGATTTCTCCCGTGCGGCCGATGACGGGGTCGAGCTCACCTTTGCGGGCGCGCTCGGTGAGGTCGCGGCCGAAGGCGTTCAGTGCGGGGGTGCGGGAGCGTTCTCCGCTTTGCCGTTCGTTGTCGGAGCGGCGCAGGAAGGTGGGCTCTTCTTCCTCTTCTTCCTCGTCGTCGCGGGAGTTTTTGAGGTCGCTGTCGTCATCGTCGATGCTGGCGGTGAAGCGCGGGTTGATTTCGTGGAGGACTCCCTGCCGGATTTGTTCGTAGGTGAGGCCTGCCTCGGCGAGGACGTGCCATGCAAGCCCTTCGCCGTCGCGGATGATGGCGAGGAGGATGTGCTCGGTGCCGATGTAGGAGTGGTTCATGTTCTGGGCTTCCTTGCCTGCCATGGAGAGGATTTTCTTGACCCGCGGCGTGTAGGGCAGGTTGCCTTCGGTGTTGCTGTTGGTACCCGGGACGAGGTTTTTCTCGATGCGGGTGCGAAGGTCGGCGATGTTGACATCCGCCGCTTCCAGTACGCTGATGGCGACGCCCTGTTCAAGCTGGAGCAGGCCGAGAAGGATGTGTTCGGCTCCGATGTAGTTGTGGCGGAATCTGTCCGCTTCGCGCCGTGCGAGGGCAAGTACCTGTTGTGCTCTTGGTGTGAAGGGGTTCATGTGGAAATGGTGGTTAATCGTTTGTCGGGGCTGCATCCGGCTCCTTGGCTCCGTAGGGGAGAGCCGGGCAGAGGTTTTTGTGGATGTAGAAGGCCCGCAGGGTTTGCTGGTCGCTTTCCTCGGCCCTGTCGCCGAAGGTTTCGATCATGGCTTTTTTGAGGTGTGCGGGGAGGATGTGCAGGGCGATGGAGGAGAGCTGTTCCCGTGCTTCGGCCCGCTGGGGGGCGGGCGCCCAGTTGACCAGCCCGAGGGCGGCTCCGAGCCGGACGTACGAGAGGTGTTCCGCCGCTTCCCGGCAGCTGAGGCTGCAGGCGAAGTGCAGGGTGCCGACGGAGCGGCCGACGCGGTCGATTACATCCGTGAAGTTGCGTTGCAGCAGTTTGAGGCGGATCTGCCGTTCGCGCTCGGCGATGCTGTTGACGATGGCCGCCATTTGTGTGACGATTTCTTCTTCGGATTGTCCGAGCGTGCTTTTGTTCGAGATTTGGTAGACGTTGCCGAAGGCTTCGGGGCCGTCGCCGTAGAGGCTGCGGATGGTGATGTTGAGTTTTTCCGCGGCGTTCATGAGCTGCGGCGCCAGATTGGCCATGGAGATGCCGGGCAGGTGAAGTGCGACGGTGATGCGGAGGCCTGTGCCCAGATTGCTCGGGCAGGAGGTGAGGTGGCCGAGCTGGGCGTCGTAGGCGTATTGCAGGCGGTTTTCGATCCATGTGTCCAGCCTGTCCATTTCGGCCCAGAGCGCGGGGATGTCGCATCCGGATTGGTAGAGGCGCAGTCGGAGGTGGTCTTCTTCGTTGATGAGGATGTCGAGCGATTGGTTGCGCGAGACGGCTACGGCGCACCCTGCATCCCTGGCGGCCAGTTCGGTGGAGAGGAGCTGGCGTTCGAGCAGAAGGTGCCGCTCTTGCAGGGGGAGATCGGAGATTTCGCTGTAGAAGCCGTTTTTCAGCTCAGGCAGTTCCTGCAGGACGGGCAGGACGCGGTTCAGTACGGCCTGCCTGTGCTCGGGCAGAGACCAGCCGGGGAAGGGCAGGTCGGGCAGGTTGCGCGCGAGGCTGATGCGCGTGTACAGGGCGATGTCGTCCCCGTCGCCGAGGCTGGTGAGCCAGGGCGCAGGATGGTTCAGAAGCGTCGAGAGACGCATGGGGAAGGATGCCGATGCTCTCATGAATGTTCTTTCAGTTGGTCGCGCAGTTTCGCCGCCAGTTCATAGTCTTCATGCGCCACGGCCTGCTTGAGCTGCTGCTCGAGCTGCTGGCGGTTCTGGCGCACTTCGGCCTGTTTGCTGGATTGTTCCGGTTCCTTGCCGGCGTGTTCCTTGCCCGTCTGGCACTGTTCCAGCGAGGGGAAGACTTCTTCCGCAAAGATGGAGTAGCAGTGGGGGCAGCCGAGACGGCCTGTGTTCCGGAAGTCCTCGATGCGGAAGGAGCACGCCGGGCAGACGCTGATCATGTTGTCCATTTTGTCGGACGACGGTACGGACTGCGGCCGGGGTTGTGAGATGGAGTTGACGATTTCTTCCATCTTCTCCTTCATCATGGAGGGGAAGAATTGTTCGGCGAAGGAAAGGGACTGTGGATCGAACAGCCCTTTAGCCCGCGCGCACTTCTCGCATAGCGAGAGGTCGGTGACTTGACCGTTGATGATTTGTGTGAGGAACATGGTCGCATTGGCCCCACAGATTTGGCACTTTTTCACGCTGCCAGTATACTACGGCAAGGCCGATTCATCTATCTGGAGTCGTGTCATTGAGTGTCATCCTGACAAGCAAACCTCTCCCGGAAACCTCTTTTTCCGGGAAACGGTGCGGTTCGTTCGCTGTATGGCAAAAGCCCTCCGGAAGACGGTTTCCGGAGGACTTGCCTTCAGGGAGGGGCAGCCTGCCGGAGCGGGTCAGGGCTTGGTTCCTGCCGGCAGGTTGTCTGTTGCGGTTTTGAACGGCCACGGTGCGGGAGCGTAATCGATGAGGCCGTTCTCCAGTTCTTTGGGATAGGGCAGGACTCCCATGTATTGCAGGATGTCATGGCTGCGTTGTTTGGAAAGGCCTGTTTCGTCGCAGAGTTGGTTCAGGCCGGTGATCCTTTGAAGATAAGCGGGATGGGCTCTATGTTCGTGGAGCAGGCAGTCGCGGTATTTTTCCCATAACTGCTGTATGGCAGCATGCTTTTCTTTCGTGACTGCCGCCCAGATTCCGCCATGGAGATAAAAAGAGAAATATCTCTGGAGTCTGGTACTCTCGTACAGCGCATTCAGCCCGATGGAGTTTTTCCAGGCCATGTTGTCTTGGTCGATGGCCTTTTGAGTATCGGGATTGTTCAGGAATTTGTCTAATGGTTCATTTTCAGAGAAAGGCAAGTAAGGATAAGGGGTGTTTTCGGTAGAATCGTCATATTGAGCTTTCACGGCGCTGGCAAAGCGCAATCGTTCCAGTATGCGGACGGCCTTGAAGAGGTTTTTGTCTCCTTGCTCGCTGATGCTTTTTGGGCGGCGGTCGAGGTAATCTGTTCCGTCTCCATTCCATGGATAGAGGATAGCGGCGTCTTCGGCTTCCCGAAAGGCGAGCCATGCCTGCTGCGTTGCCTTCATGCTCTGCAGTTTTGCCACGACGGCTTCGGCGGGTTTGGTGCCCATGCCAGGTTCCTCTTTGACAATCAAAAGGGAAGGATTGGATGGCGGTTGAAAGTTGAGAATAGGATCATAGGCGGCGGCCATAATGCCGTTTACATGATCGTAGAGGGCTTGGGCTGCCTTTTCGTAGGCGGCTGCATCGCCTTTTTTGAGGGCGGTTTCGACGTCCTGTTCGAGCTGTTTGGCAGTCTTTTTGGCTGCGGTTGCAGCAAGCGCGGCCTGTTGTACCGGATGAGGCGCGGAATAGGCTGTCACAGGCAGGGCGAGCAGAAGTGGAATAAGGTAGGTGGGTTTCATTTATTTGTTTTGTTATTAGGGTTTTATGTTGTGTATGGAAAGCGTGGATTTCTTGTATTTCAGTATATACTTCATGTTTGGGAGCGTCAATGGCTAAGGAAAAAAACGGATGCATTTTGAGGTGTTTTTCTTTTTCTCTTGACGCTTGGCTGATGTCTGTGGTAGGGAATCAAGTATGAAACTGCGTTCTCTCTTCGCCGTTGCCGCACTGGCTTTGCTGGTGCAGGTCAGTATGGTTGCCGCTGCTCCTGTCGTTCGGGAAAATGGTGCGTTTTCCTGTACGTTTTACAATGATGGAGAGACGGAGTCATGGACGGGAACACCGGGAAATGTGGACTGGAGCGATGCGCAGATTGCCAGTGTGATGCGTGCGATGGATACGATTGCGGGGCTTTTTTCCAACGAAGCCAGCCGCAAGGTGAATGTGTCATTCGTCTATGTCAACCAGACTATCGGTACGGCTGCTTCCGCCGTGCCGCTCATGAGTACGGAGAGTTCTCCGCCCTACGCACCGAAAACGAAGACAGTTTGGACGGCCGACGATCTCGGTGGCCGCGGGGTAGCCTCCGGCAGTGCGGCATCCGTCAATAATCTTGAGGATGTCTGGAAGTATGGGCATTATCTGCCTTCGGATTATGCGGATGTAGTGGTGACGATCAGCTCGGCACTGCATTTGAATAATTCATTGTATTACGGTGCGAGTGCTTCGGGAATTCAAGGCTTCCAGTTTGATATGGAGACGGTTATTTTGCATGAAATGGCGCATCCCCTAGGGTTTTATGCACCGGGCAGGAGCGACAGCAAGACGGCTCTGGAGGTGCTGACGAGTGTGAAATCGTATGCAGGAAGCATTGATCCCAAGTTTTTCGACGGGACGACGACTGTAGCCT
Organism: Neoakkermansia glycaniphila; assembly: GCF_900097105.1. Taxonomy (GTDB): domain Bacteria; phylum Verrucomicrobiota; class Verrucomicrobiia; order Verrucomicrobiales; family Akkermansiaceae; genus Akkermansia; species Akkermansia glycaniphila. Next base: position 2,482,727 of record NZ_LT629973.1, read on the forward strand.
ATTTGCAGAAGCATGGGATGGGGATTCTGGATTATCCGTATGCAGCCTACGAGACGAATGATATGGCTTCTCTGGGGGTTGAGATGTCCAAGGACGGTTCCCATATTTCCAAATGGGTGGGGTATAAGGATATTTTGATGGGAGATATGGCTTTGAGCGGTGTTGTTCGCAGGAATTATTCCGATCTGGAGCTGGCGATGTTCAAAGATATGGGCTGGTCGCTGGCGAATGATCCGTTTGTTGCCGTTCCCGAACCGTCGTCGGTCATTCTGAGCCTTTTCGGCCTGTCCGGTCTGTTGCTGAGGCGCCGCCGGACGGCGTGAATATGCCGGGTGGATGTTTTGCCGTCTCAGCGGGTTTCCGTGCGCGGTTCGCCGGGAAGGGGATTTCCTTCTGCATCGAAGTATTCGCTTCGGATGCGGCGGTTTCTGCGGTCGTAGGTGTGTCGTGCGGAGGCGTAGCCCGTCGAGCGGTCGATGACCGGGCGTCCTTCCGCATCGAAGTAGGAGACCCCGGTGCAATTGCTCCGGGTATCGTAGGTTTGACGTGCGGTTGTCCATCCCGACTGGTCGGGATCCGGGGTGCCGGATGTATCCTTTTTCGTGATGGATGTGCGATTGCCGAGACGGTCGTATGTGTATTCAAGGATGGCGGCAGGAAGAGGTCGCGCGTAATATTGGCGAATGGCAGCATGCTCTGCATAGTATTGGTATCCTGTACTTTCTGGTGGAGCCGGATTGTCCTGTTCATCGACGTTCGTTATTCTCACGACGCGGCCATTGTCATCGTAGGCGAGTATGGCCGATGAACCGATGCGTTTTTCTTCCGGATCGATACCGTACTTCTGGATGATGTTGCCGGATGAATCGTAACGGGTGATTGTGGCATGAGCCCCGTTGCGGTGGGCTGCAGGAGAGGCATCTGGATTCCATTGCGATTCGCGGATGCAGTGTCCGGCTTCATCGTATTCATAACGGGTCGTGATGCCGGGTGTTTCTGTTCCGTTGCGGACCTTCAAGCCCGTGAGGGTCGTTTTTCTGCCGTTGTTGTCATAGGTGCATGTTTCTCCGGTTGCATCGGCTCGTTCGATCGGGCTGCCGGTGGAATCGATGAACCGGCGAGAGGTTCTTTTGCCGTGTTCATCATAGGTTTCCACCCATGAAGCGGCTCCATAAAACCATGTGCTGGGGCGGCCCAGTTCGTCTTCAAAGGTGGTGGTGATGGTGCGCGAGCGGTCGTCGTAGGCGTGTTTGGTGCGCGTGTACTGGTGCGGTTCTGCATGAATCGGGCGACCTTCCGCATCGAGCAGGAGTGTTTCGATGAGGCGGCCCTGCGTATCGTAGGTGTGGCGAAAGGTTGCATACCGGAGTCCCTGGGTGCCTGTGGTGAGGTTGTACGGTTTGCCGTCCGGGCCGATGGAGGTTTGGCTGGCGAGCCTGTTTTGTGCGTCGTAGGTGAAGTCGAAACGACCGCAAAGGATGGGCAGGTCGTCAGGCTTATACCATTGTGCGTGTTCGTCGAGGTATTCGGCGCGTATCAGATTGCCACGAGCGTCGTAATGGAAGCGGAGGATGGCAAACGGCACGTTGTCGTAGTGGCATGGATTGCCGACATCGTCGATGAAGCATATTTCCTTGAGTCGTCCCTGTTCGTCGGTGATGATGCGTTTGGGCTGTTTCGAGTTCGTGACCCATGGGTCCGCGGTCTGGCTGCTGTATTTCCGCGGCCACCATGGTTCTTGACGGGAGGTAGATGCTCCGTCAGGCTGTCCGGTGCCGTTCGGCATGGAGATGTTCGTGGCGCAGATGTTGGCCGGTTTCGGTTGTTCGGAAGAGAGTATTTGCGGCAACGGTGTTCCGAGGCTCAGTATCAGGAGGGTGGTTTCGATCATTGGTGTTGCGGGATTTGGGGGTATAAAATGTTCCGATTTCGATCGGAATGTATGTTGTTATACTATTGATGCGCGGGTTGCGCGTCAAGCCATTTCATGAAACAGGACAAGGAAGATGTTATGCCCAAAGCGGAGACCGGGATACGAAAAAGCGCCGCAGGGAGTTCCTGCGGCGCTGTTGTTCAAGCTCGGATGAGCCGAAGGTTTACTTGTTTTCGGAGGGGCTCCATTCTTCGGACTGAAGAGCGGCAAGGTTGAAGGCCTGTTCGAGGCCAACCATGTCGCCGGCGCGAAGCGTTTCGAAGGAAGCGGTTTCGCGGCGAAGCTGTTCCGGATCGTAGCTGACGGCCTTGATGGAGAGGCCGATGCGGCGTTCGATCTTGTCGACCTTGATGACGCGGGCCTGGATGCTGTCGCCCACCTTGATGACGTCCTTGACGCGTTCCACATGGTCTTCGCGGAGCTGGGAGATGTGGATGAGGCCGTCGATGTCGCCGTCGAGGTTGACGAAGGCACCGAAGGATGCGATCTTGGCCACTTGGCCGGAGACGAGGTCGCCGACCTTGAAGCGTTCGTCGATGGATTCCCACGGGTCGTTTTCAAGCTGCTTGATGCCGAGGGAGACGCGCTGGTTTTCCTTGTCGATGTTGAGGACGCGGGCTTCGACGACGTCGCCCTTCTTGAGGACTTCGGAGGGGTGGTTGATCTTGCGTGTCCAGCTCATGTCGGAGACGTGGATCATGCCGTCGATTCCTTCTTCGAGGGCAACGAAGGCACCATAAGGCGTCAGGTTGCGCACGGCGCCGGTGATGACGGTGCCGACCGGGAAGCGGGCTTCGATGGCTTCCCACGGGTTGGAGTCGAGCTGACGGACGCCGAGGGAGATCTTCTGTTCTTCAACGGAGATGTTGAGGACAACGGCTTCGATTTCCTGATCGAGGGTGAGTACGTCGCTCGGGCGCGTGATGCGCTTGACCCAGGAGAGTTCGGAAACGTGGACGAGGCCTTCGACTCCGCGTTCGATTTCGACGAATGCGCCGTAAGCGAGGAGCTTGGTCACGCGGCCCTTGACATGCATGCCGATCGGGTACTTGCGTTCGATGTCCGCCCAGGGGTTGTCGCTCATCTGCTTGAGGCCGAGGGAGACGCGTTCCTTGTCGCGATCCACTTCGAGGATGAGGACTTCGAGGTTTTGGCCGATGTGGAGAACTTCGGAGGGGTGGTTTACGCGGCCCCAGCTCATGTCGGTGATGTGGAGCAGGCCGTCCATGCCGTTGAGGTCCACGAATGCGCCGAAGTCGGTGATGTTCTTGACGAGGCCTTCGACCTTGTCGCCGATCTTGACGGTTTCAAGGAAGCGCTGGCGCTGTTCGGAGCGTTCGGCTTCGATGACTTCGCGGCGGGAGAGGACGATGTTCTTGCGTTCGTCGTTGACTTTGACGATCTTGAATTCGTAAACTTTGCCGAGGTATTCGTTGAGGTCTTTCGGCGGAATGATGTCCACCTGAGAGCCGGGAAGGAAGGCTTCGACGCCTACGTTCACCATCAGGCCGCCCTTGACGACGCTCTTGACTTTGCCCTTGACGAGGCCGCCATCGCGATAGACGCCGACGATCTTGTCCCAGTTTTGCTTGTGGGCGGCTTTTTCCTTGGAAAGGACGACGAGGCCTTCGTCGTTTTCGAGGCTTTCGAGAAGAACTTCGATCTGGTCGCCCACTTCGATTTCTTCGTCTTCGAATTCCGAGATCGGAATGACGCCTTCGGATTTGTAGCCAATGTCCACGAGGACGACTTGCGGACGGATTTCAAGGATGGTGCCGTTGACGATGTCGCCCTTGTGATAGGTCGGAAGCTTGCTTTCGATCAAAGCTTCCAATTCGGATTTGCTCATTTAATATGAATGTTGAGTTAATATTGCCGATGTTTCTCGCGGCCTCTTCTGCAGCGGGTGAATGAGGCGCCTGCGCCCGCTGAGCGAAAAATCGGTCGCGCATTTTAGTATGCACGAGGGATTTTGCAAGCTTTTTTCCGTGCATGGACGGCGTTTTTTCAAGCCTTGATTTCCAGTTGTTGCCGTTCCGGAACGGAGGTCGGCGGCGGCGCTGCGTTTTGTGATGCAAAACGCCCGGAAATCAATGTTCCCGGGCGTGTGGATGGTTGAATGTGAAGCTGAGGGTTATTGGGCACCGTATGCCTGGTCGCGGTATTTTTTGGCTTCGTTGATGTACGACTGGATGTCGCCGCCGCGGTATCCGGATTGCCCGAGCTTTTTGCCGGATGCATCCGTGTAGATGATGGTGGGCGTTCCGCCGACGCTGTATTTGCCGAGTAGCGTGGCGCCTTCACCGCTGATGGGGAAGGCGTATTTGACGGGTACTGCCAGTTCCTGAAGGCCTTTGGCAAATTCGGCCTTGCTCAGGATTTGCGCTTCGAGCATTTTGCAGGGCTGGCAGGTGCGTTCGTTCGTGAAGAGGAGGAAGACGATTTTTTTGCCGGCTTTGGCTTTGGCCTGCGCCTTTTTGGCGGAGGTTTCGTATTGGAGCTTCTGGGTGTCTGCCGTTTGCGCTGCGGGGGCTTTGGCGGCCCGGGGTGCGATTTTGCGGTTCGCGGCGGAGGCGGGGATGGCTGCGAGGCAGAGGAGGCCGAGAGCGGCGCTCCATGACGGAATGATTGTCGTGATGTTCATGTTGATGAAAGAGAAGATGTTGTTTGCGTGTTGCCAAGGTGCGGCCAAGTGCCGCCGTCCGGGGGCTTCCGGAAGAGTAGAGGTTGCCTGGGCAAGGTGGGCGGGAAGTTATTCGGCGGGTGCGTCGGAGGAAGGTTCCGTTTCCGGCTGGGCTTCCTTCCGGAGTTTATCGTAGCAGAGCTGGATGCGCTCGGTGTATTCCTTGGGTTTCTTTTCAGCGCGGTAGCCGCAGGGTTCCATGCGTTCGCCGTTCGGAGCCACGATGGCGAGGCCGGGAGTGGTTCGCATGATGAGCCATTGCTGGCAGTCGGCGGCATCGCCCGTCCACGGGGTGCGGAGCGATTTTTTCTTGAACATGAGGCCGACGGCCTTGCCTTTGATTTCTTTTTTGAAGGTGGAGGATGCCAGGATTTCCTTTTCGAGTTTTTTGCAGTAGGAGCAGTCGTCCGCCGTGAAGACGACGAATACGGGGACGTTGTATTTCTGTGCGGCGGCGAGGGCTTCCGCTTTGGTGGTGTACCATTTGAAAGCGGAGAGTTTGGGGGCTTTGGCGGAGGCTGCCTGTTTGGCAGGAGGCGTCTGTGCGGCTTCCGCCGCCGTGATCGAAAGGCCGAATGCGCATACGCAGGCCAGGGCGAGAAATGGTTTCAGATTCATATTGTGTGAATTGATTAACGGATATTTTACATGTTCGTTCCGATAATGGAAGCCAATTTTTCAATGCGTTTCCGTTTTGCGGAACGGATTGGCGGTATTCTCCGAATGCACTGGCATTCAAGGCTGCTCTTTTTTATGCGATTCTGCGTTCCGGAGTTCGTGTTTTTGCTTTTGTTCGATTCCGAAGTATGATATTCTCCGTGCCCGTTATGACCGATTCCGAGGAGATTGCGATCAGTATGGATTTTGGCGGTACTTCCGTCAAGTTCGCCATTATTCAGGGTACCGAGATGCTGGATCGCGCTCCAGCATTGCAAACTCAGGAGTTTGCAACGCCGGAACTGCTGATTGAAGCCATGGTGGAGACGCTGAAGGATCTGGTGAAGAAGTGGCCTGCGGCACGTGCGGTCGGCATGGGGATTCCCTGTGTGGTGGATTATGCCCGAGGCGTGGTGGGAGATTTGACGAATGTGCCGGGGTGGCACGAGGTGCCCATTTGCAGGATCGTGTCGGAAGCGACGGGTCTGCCCGCTTTTGTGGAGAATGATGCCAACTGTATGGCATACGCCGAGTGGAAGCTTGGGGCGGGGGTCGGCTATAAGGATCTTGTGTGCCTGACGATCGGTACGGGGGTGGGTTCCGGTATCGTGCTCAATAATCAGTTTTACCGCGGCCATTTCGGCGGCGCAGGGGAGATGGGGCAGTCCTGTATCGATTACAAGGGGCGCGTCGGCCATTACGGCAATCGCGGTGCGCTGGAAGATTATATCGGCAACCGCGAGATTGCGGCGGATGCCCAGGCAGCCTATGCGGCGGTCGGCATCAGCAAGACGATCGAGGAATGCGGTCCCCGGCCTTTGGAGGATGCCGCCCGCGCGGGAGATCCGGTGGCCCAGCAGCTGTGGCGCGAGATTGCCCGCAAGCTGGCCAGTGCGCTGATCAATTGCTGTTATATCATCAATCCCCATGCGTTCGTGATCGGCGGCGGGGTGGCGGGTGCGAGGGAGCTGCTGTTCGATCCGTTGCGCGAGTATATGAAGGCGCAGCTTCTGCCTTCCCATTTCACCCGCATCGAGCTGATTCCTGCGAAGTTCGGCGGCGATGCCGGGTTGATCGGCGCGGCTCGCTATGCGCTGGATTGTCTGGCGAACAAGGGTTGATTTCTCATGCCCGAACCTTCGAAAGCCGAGTTGCGACTGTGCAGCCGCCTGCGGCTGCCGGACGGCGAAGCGCAGGCGTTTTTGCAGGCTCTGCGTGAGGGGAAGTCTTCGCGGCAGGCATTGGTGCTGACGGTTCTGACTCCGCCGGGGTATGTGCCGCCGTTTCCCTGCGAGGATACGGCGTCGTGGGGCTGGTTGCCTCCCCGGGTGATCGTGCCGTCCGATCCCGAGTTGAAGCCGGGGGCTTTCGAGGATTACCGGAAGGGCTTTTACTATCCGCTCGATTTGTCGTCGGCATGGGAGTCTGCGGCGTTGTCCGTGGTGCAGGCTCCGGCGAGCTGCCTTGATCTGTGCGCGGCACCGGGCGGGAAGTCGATGCTGATGCTGGCGCGGTTCCCGGAGGCGGAGCATGTGGCGAACGAGGTACACCCTGCGCGGCGCGGTATTTTGCGGGATAATCTGAAGCAGTGCGGAGCCGTGCGTTCGGAGGTGGCGGGGCTGCGGCCCGACCAGTGGGCGCGAGAGGAGGGAAGATCGTTCGATCTGATTCTGGCGGATGCGCCGTGCAGCGGGCAGTCGTTGCTGGCAAAGGGGATGAAGAATCCCGGCTGCCTGAATGCCCCGATGGTGAACGGCAACGCGAAGCGGCAGAAGGGGATTCTGCTGTCTGTGCTGCCCCGGCTGACTCCGGGCGGCCATGTGCTGTATTCGACCTGTACGTACGATCCCGAGGAGAATGAGAAGGTGATGGGCTATCTGTTGAAGCGTTATCCCGATCTTTCGGCGGTCGAGGTGCCTTGCCTGGCTGCGTTCCGTTCTTCGCTGTGCGGGTTTCCGGCTTACCGCCTGTTGCCGCGCGACGGTTTCGGGGCAGGGGGCTTTTGCTGCCTGCTGCATCGTTCTTCTTCCTCCGCATCATGAAAGTTGCCCTGATTTCCGATATTCACGACCGTACGAACAATCTGCTGGCTGCGCTGTGCATGGCGAAGCGGGAGCGGTGCGAGCATCTGCTGTGCATGGGGGATTTCGTGTCGCTGGAGACGTTCCGCCTGCTGATTGCGGAGTGGGATGGTCCGATCGACGCTGTGTTCGGCAATAACGAGTACGACAGGAAATCTTTTCTGATGATGGCGCAGCGTGCGCCGAAAGTGGAGCTGCATGGCGATGTGGGCAGTGTCGATCTGGATGGAAAGCGCATCGCGATGACCCATTTTCCTACCCAGGCGATGAAGCTGGCGGAGTCCGGCAAGTACGACGCGGTTTTTTTCGGGCATACGCACGAGGCTGAATCGTTCCGGCTCGGTGCGTGCCTGATGGTGAATCCCGGCGAGTTGCAGGGGCGGCGCAGGGCCGGGTTCGCCGTGTACGATACGGATGACGATTCGGTTCGGTTCCGGTTTTTGTAACCGTTCCGGAAAGGCTGTTTCGGGGTGCGCCGGGCGGATGTCCGGGACAAAAAATCGGGAAAAAAAGAGGGGCTAGGAGTTGCGGTCATGGGTGCGCCAAACCCGATGCTGCCGTAACGCGCATACAAGATGTAGTGTGTGTGAATAAGTGAGTATTCTAGCCGTGGGTATTTTCTTTTTGACATGCCGGAAAATCCTAGTACTATTCTTCTCACCTTGCCCTTGAGTCCCGATGCCCTCCGCACCGGATGCTTCGGAGCCGGAAGGATAATTTTCAAAGTTACAACAATGAGCAAAAAAATCGATACCCAGACGACCAAGGTGGCCGAGCCGGAACAGACCGTGCTGCCGCTGCGCGATGGCCATTCCCTGATTCTGCCGCCGCGCAAGAGCCTGATCGGCGGTTTGCGCTTTACGCGCTGTTTCTCCTCGCCGACGGCCCATCCCTACGATCAGGTTAACTGGGGCCGCCGCGATATCCGTATCATGGACTGGAAGAGCGGCAAGACGATTTACGAGCGCCTCGGTGTGGAAGCTCCCGCCCACTGGGATGAGAATGCCGTCCGCATCACGGCGGACAAGTACCTTTTCGGCAGCGAACCCGGTACGCCGGAGTATGAAGACAGTTTCCGCCAGATTTTCGACCGTATCGCCAATACGTATACGGTCTGGGGTTGGGAGGAAGGCTATATCGAGAGCCTGACGGATGCCGAGGTGTTCAACGAAGAAATCAAGGCGATGCTGGTGAGGCAGATATGGGCCCCGAATTCCCCGGTCTGGTTCAATATCGGCCACTGGGATCAATGGCGCTGGGGGCGTCCGGATCTTCGCGATATTTTCATCGGCAACGGCAACAAGGCTTACCACACGAAGGGCGCGCTGGGCAATCTGAAGACGCATACGGTGGCTTCTACCTACGAATACCCGCAGTGTTCCGCCTGTTTCCTGACGGAAGTGAAGGACGAGATGGAAGCCATTCTCGCCCACCTGATGACGGAAGGCCGCGTGTTCGCCTCCGGTTCCGGTATCGGCATCAATATTTCGACGCTGCGTTCCTCCAAGGAACCGATTCGCGGCAAGGGCAAGTCGTCCGGCCCGATTTCGTTCGACCGGGGCTGGGACCGCATGGCCGGTTCGATCCGTTCGGGCGGCAAGACGCGCCGTGCGGCGCGCATGGTGCTGATGTTCAGCGATCACCCGGATATTTTCACGTTCATCGAGACGAAGAACCGGCAGGAAGATGTGGCGAAGGTGATTCTCCGCGAGCACAATGTGCATTTGGAGCTGAAGCAGCTGGCCGAGACGAAGCTCGTCGCCGGGACGCCCGCCGAGAAGACGGCCGCCCGCGTGATCCTGTCCCTGCCGCTTGCGACGGACGTGAATTTCGATCCGCACATGGATGCTCTGCTGTACGGCGAGACGCTTTCCCACCAGAATGCGAACCATTCCGTTTCCCTGAAGGGCGATTTCTGGCAGGCTCTGGCCAATAACGGGAATACCTATACCCGCTGGGTGACGAATCCTTCGCATATCGACCGTACGTTCCGTGCCGCCGAATTGCTGGAGAAGATGGCTAATTCCATCTGGGAAAACGGCGAACCCGGCGTGCACAACAACGACGTGATCAATTTGTGGAACCCCGTGAAATCCCTCGGTTCCATCACGACGTCGAATCCCTGTTCCGAGTATGTGTTCCTGAACAATACGAGCTGCAATCTTTCCTCGTTCAATGCCTACCGTTTCCTGAAGAAGGATGAGGACGGCAAGGCGACGTTCGATGCCGACGCCCTCCAGCACGCCGCCCGCCTCGCGATGGTGTGCGCCGACCTGAATATCGAGCGCGGCGGTTTCCCGATTCCCGAGATCGCCGAAGGCACCTACCGTTTCCGTACGACGGGCATCGGCTACGCCAACGTAGGCGGAGCTCTGATGGCTCTCGGCGTGCCCTACGATTCCGACGAAGGCCGCTGGATTGCCGCGCAGCTCTGCTCGATGCTGACGGCTGCCTGCTGGAAGGCTTCCGCCGAGATGGGCCGCGAGCTGGGTTCCTATATCGAATATCCGAATTCCAAGAAGGATCTGCAAGCCGTGCTGCGCCTGCACCTTGCTTCCCAGAAGCTGAGTTCCCAGATGGGGGACGGCAAGCTGGCCGCAGGTGAGGTGGACAAGGTGATCGACGGTATTCTGTCGCAGGCCGCCGGATCGCTGCCCGAGGCTCAGGGACTTGATGCCCGCTTTGCCCTGCAGGCTTTTGCCAAGAGCTTCGTCGATCCGACGACGCTGAATTCCTCCCGCATTTCCCCTGCACTTAATCTGGCGAAGCGCGCCCTTGATCTGTGGTCGGATGTGGCTTCCGCCGATGTGTACCGCAATTCGTTCGTTTCCGTGATGGCTCCGACGGGTACGATTTCCGCTCCCCTCGGCTGCTACGACGAAGGTACGACTTCCATCGAGCCGGATTATACGCTTGTGAAGTGGAAGCAGCTTGCTGGCGGCGGTTCGATGAAGATGTTCAACCGCCTTGCGCTCGAAGCTCTGCGTACGCTTGGATATTCCGAAGCGCACGTTCGCGAAGCCGCGTTCGAAGTGGCGGGCCTCGACGGCCTGATTACTTCGTGCAACGGTCTTGTGGAAGATGTGGTGACGCACCTGATGGGCGATCCCTGCGCCGGAGAAGCCGGCCCCGTGCGCCACGCATGGAGGCGCATCGCCCTGAATACGGACGGCCGCCCCGAAGTGCAGGAGAAGATTACCTATCTCGTGAATGCGGCGAATACGCCCGCTTTCTCGGCGGATCAACTCGCGGTGGTGAACGGTATGTCGCACATCGAGAGCATTCCGTGGCTTCGCAAGGCGGATCTCGCCGTGTTCGACTGCGCCGCGACGAACGGCAACGGAGTGCGCGCCATTGCTCCTTCCGGCCACCTTCGCATGCTCGGCGCGTTGCAGCCGTTCATTTCCGGAGCCTGCTCCAAGACGGTGAATATGCCCGTGAGCGCGACTCGGCAGGAGATTTTCGATTCCCTCGTGATGTCGCACGAGCTGGGCGTGAAGTGCATTGCCCTGTTCCGCGCCGGATCGAAGGCGAATGCCGTGTACGTCGTCGATACGCCGGAGACGCGCCAGTTCAAGGCGAACCATATCTGGGAGCAGCTCGTCGCCAGCGGTGAAGAAGCGATCCGCGAGATCGTCGCCGAGGCTTCCAAGCCGCACCAGCGCAAGCTTCCCGGCCGCCGCCTCGGCCAGACGGTGAAGTTCTCCGTGGGCGGGCAGTTGACGGGTTACCTGACGGTGGGCGTGTATACGGACGGTACCTGCGGCGAAGTGTTCGGCCGCCTCGGGCAGGTCGGTTCGTTCGCTTCCGGCATGTTCGAAGCCTACTGCAAGCTTCTCTCGACGGCTCTTCAATTCGGCGTGCCGCTCAAGGAAGTGGTGAAGGGTTTCCGCAACTATTCGTTCGAACCCTCCGGCTTCTGCCGCGTGGGCGACGATTCGGAAGGCGATACCTGCACGGAAATCCGCTCCTGCGCCTCCGTGGTGGATCTCATCGCCAAGATTCTGGCATGGCTGTTCCCCGAGGGCAACGATTACCGCCTGCGCGATGTGTTCGAAGTATCGACGCGCGATATGCTGGCCGGTAAGGAGACGGCCAAGATCAGCATCATGCCTCCCCGCATGATCAGCACTCCGCTGGATCAGTCCCGCCCCGAACCGGCAGCTCCTGCCTCCCCCGGCAAGAATCCGCCGACGGAAGCCGGCCTGAACGGTGCGGCCATTTGCCCGCAATGCCATTCCCTCGCCTATGTGCAGGACGGCAAGTGCAAGTCTTGCCGCAGCTGCGGCTATAAGGATGGCGGTTGCGGCGAATAAGGTTTTCTTGGAACGAGGACTCTCTCCGAGTTAAGCAAAGGAACCCTCTGTGCCAGTTGCGGCGCAGAGGGTTTTGCTTGCCGGGAGACGGCAGGAGAAAGGGGGTGGCGGCAGCTGTGGATTCAGCCGCGTTTCTTTTGGTAGCGGACGATGAGGACGCGGGCATCCGTTTCGATTTTACCCAGTTCGTCTTCGATGAGTCGGTACGACCAGTCGGCGGAGCGGTTGCCCGATCCGGCTCCGATGAGGGGGAAGGCGACGGAGCGGTATCCTTCGCGGCGGACGATTTCCATGGCGGAGCGTACCGATTGCCGCACGGAGTATTCGGTGGCGAACCAGCAGAGGTTGATGCCTGCGACGTGGATGATGCCTTTGAAGGGGAGGCGTCCGGGGGAAGTGAGGACGGCATGGCCGAGCGGGATGATGCCCGCTTTGCCGATTTCCCGGAACGGTTTGTAACCGCCGCATTTTTTGATGGCTCCCGAGACGCCTTGCGGCAGGAGGAGCCACCAGGGGATCAGGTTGCGGTTCCAGGGGTTGACGATGGCATCGACTTGTTGTTCGAGAAGGTCGCCGTAGATGGTTTCGGGTGTCATGGGATGGGGCTAACTTGTTTCAGATATAAATGCGAGGGACGCGGGCGCTGATGCTGGTGAGGATGTTGCTGGGGATGGTTTTGGCCCGTTCGGTGAGTTCTGCCCAGCTGACGTGCGGCCCCATGATTTCGACGATGTCGCCGGAGGCGAGGCCCTGCATGTGAGTGACGTCTACCATGATCTGGTCCATGGTGATGCGGCCGAGGACGGGGCAGTATTCCCCGTTGATGTAGACGCGTGCGCCCTGGCTGGAGAGGTATTGCAGGTAGCCGTCCGCATAGCCGATGCCGATGGTTGCCACACGGGTGGGGACGGTGGTGATGTAGCAGTGGTTATACGAGACTCCGTGGTTTTTGGGCAGGGTGCGGAGGAGGGTGATGCGGCTGTACAGGGTGAGGGTGGTGCGGAGTTCGTGGTTGTACGGCGAGGGCATGGGCGAGTAGCCGTAGAGGAGGCGGCCGAGGCGTACCATGTTGGCCGAGGGCACTTTGTAGTTGAAGACGGCGGCGCTGCTGCAGAGGTGGATGTAGGGGAATTTTCGGTTGGCTGCGAGTTCGCGGACGGAGTCTTCGAAGGAGCGGATTTGCTGGTGGGTGAAGGAGATGTCTTCGGAGGCGGCGGAGAGGTGGGAGAAGATGCCTTCGAGCTGAAGGTGTTCCATGCGGGAGAGTTTGTCGGTGAGGCCACCGAGTTCCGTGGGAAGGAAGCCGCTGCGGCCCATGCCGGTGTCCACGCAGATGTGGGTGTAGACTTTTTTGCCGTAGAGGCGGCCGATGGAGTCGAAGTGTTCCGCTTCTTCGATGCTGGAGATGGCGGTGCGCCAGCCGTGCTGGACGATGATTTCGCGTTCCGCCGGGAAGCAGGGGCCGAGGATGAAGATGGGGGTGGAGCATCCCGCCTTTTGGACACGAAGGGCTTCGGCGACGGTGGCGACGCCGAAGAAGGCGAGGTTTTCATGGTCGAGTGCGGTGGCGACTCCTTCGAGGCCGTGTCCGTAGGCCTCCGCTTTGATGATGGCCATCATGTGGTGTTCGGGCATGACCCGGCGAACCACGTTCAGGTTGTGGCGGATAGCTCCCGTATCGATCTGGGCCCAGGCGCGGAGGTTGTCAGTGACGGACATGTACGAATGCTACACGCGCGGTGCGGGAATGCAAGACGAAATTCCGTTCTGAGGCCGGGGAGGAGGAAAAGGGGTAGTGGAGTAGGCAAGACGGCCGGGGTTGCCCCCGGCCGTGTGGATCATGAATAGATGGCGGTATGGTTTTCGCCGTTATTTGGGAGAGACGGCTGCGGCCGTTTCGTTGATGATGGCATTGGCCCGCTTGACGTCGGCTGCGTGTTCGTTGCCTCGGCTGCGCTGGATGGTGAAGATGCCTTTGAGTTCGCTGTTCATTTTGTCTACAGCGGCTTTGGCGGCGGGGGATTTGTCCGCCTGTTCGCGCAGGATGCGGATTTTCTCGAAGTTTTCGAGGCCGTCGCGGAGTTTTTCAAAGCGCATGGAGGTGAGGTTGCCCGGATAGACGAGGTAGCAGTCGCCGGATTTCCAGTTGCCGAAGTCGGTCGTTTCGAACGGGTTTCTGCCCCATGAGTTGTAGGCCCAGCGGAGGAATCCGTCGAGGTCGTTGGCGGCGGCGAAGAGGCCGAGCCATTCCGATTCTGGGAGGGGCGAGGTGGTGAAGGTGTTCGGCTTGTCGGGTCCGCAACATACGTAGAAGGTTGTTTTGAGTCCGTTGGCCTTGCGTTCCTTCAGGATATCGCCCATGACGGTTTGGGAGTGCTGGATTCCAGGGGAAAGGTCGTAAACGAGACGTGTTGTTGCCGAAGGAGAATTGACGGCAGAGGCAATTTTCATGCCGGGGGCATGCTTGTCGATCACGTCTTTGGCGGCGCGGACGAATTTGTCCGGGCGTTCGTCGATGCCGATGCAGGCTTTGTCGAACCAGCCTTTCTTTTTCAGGTGGGTCTGGAAGTCGGCAAGGAAGGGGCCCCAAATGTTTTCAAAGGATGCATCGCCGGGCTTAAGGTCGATGTATTTGTAGTCTCCGGTGGCTTCGTCCATGTAGCGAACTTTCATCGACCACGGAAGCATGGTGTAGCAGATGATCTGGTCTTTGATGCCGACCTCGTTGAGCATGAAGGCGACCCATTTGTCGAAGTTGGCATAGTCGTAGTGCATTTTGCCGTCCTTGCCCTTGGTCCATTCGATCATGGCAGGCCACCAGTCGTAGGTCTGGCCGTTCCATGCTTCGTCTATGAGGGAGCAGGTGATGGTTTTCTGGCCTGCATCGGCAAGTCGCTTCATGAGGGGCTTCATGATGGCGAAGTGTTCCGGCGACCAGGCTTCGACGCCGTGGTAGCGTGCGACGGCTTCGGGATGCTGCCAGAGGTCGAGATGGACTTTCCATTTGTCGGGCGAGGGCAGGGTGTAGGGCAGGACGTCGATGCTGACGGGTACGCTGACGGCGGGGACGCCTTCGGCCTCAACGACGATGTTGCCTTTGTAGGTGCCGGGTTTCGCCTGTTGGGGTACGTCGATGCCGACCCAGATGGGGCGGATGGTGCCGCCGGCCAGTTCACCGCGGGTTTCGGTGCCGATGATGTCGGCGGTCGCCGTTTTCCCGGTGCGGGTGAAGCGGATGAAGGATGCCTGGACGGGGATTTTGTCGCCGGAGGCATTGGCGACGGCGCCTCCCTTGACGCGCAGTTGTTTGAGGTCGCGGGCTGACCAGGCGGCTACCTGTCCGTTGATGCGCTCGCCGCGCCATGCCTTGCCGGATACGCCGTCGAGCCTGCTGCCCGCTGCGGGTGCTCCCGTGCGGGGCATGCGTTCTTCGGCGGGAATGGCGCTGGCATTCAGGCCGCTGGACTGGCCGGGGCCGAAGCCCTGTATTTCGACGATGTGGCCTCCGCTTTTGGCTCCGGTGCTGTTGCCGGTGATGGTGACGCGGACGTAGCGGACGTTTTGCGGAGCGAAGCTGTATTGCGAGCCTTCGGCTGTGCCCGTGATGGAGTTGGCGCTTTGGTCGACGAGTGTTTTCCACGTTTTGCCGTCGTTCGAGCCTTCGATGATGTATTTGTAGATGCGGCCATCCGCCCAGTAGGGCCAGATGTGAATGGAGGAGAGCTGTTTCGGTACGCCCATGTCGATCTGAAGCCAGACGGGGAGGTTTTCACAGCCCCAGTACTGGTTGCCGTTGGCGGAGTTGCCGTCGATGGCGAGTTCGGGCTTGAAGTTTTCAAAGCTGCCTGATGCGGTGGCTTTGGCTCCGGTGAAGAGGTTTTCCGCCGAGGCTTTGCCGCCCTGCGGAACGCCGGGTTCATAGAGTGGATGGCGGTCGGGAGATTGTGCAGATGCTGAGGGCACCGACAGGAGGGAAGCTGTTCCCAACAGGGAACCCAACAGAAGACGTGACATGTGTGTGCGCATAATCAACCAGTATATACGGATGGGAAGAGATCAATATTTCACGTCTTTCGCGCCTGTTTTTCAGAGATGGCGGCTGAAGGTGCGTTTTTGCCTTGCCTGCCTGCCGGATATGTTGTACTTGATGGGAAAACCGAGCGCCTATGTTGAAGTATTCGTTTGCCCCTGCCGTGAAACCGGGATGTTCCGTGCTGGTGCTGGGTTCCCTGCCGGGAGATGCTTCTCTGCGGATGGCTCAGTATTATGCCCATCCCCGGAATGCCTTTTGGAAGATTATGGGGAGGTTGTGCGGGTTTTCGCCCGATTTGCCGTACGAGGATCGTCTCGATAGGTTGAACGATGCGGGAATTGCCTTGTGGGATGTGGTGCTTTCGGGGATGCGTCCGGGCAGTCTGGATTCGGCTATCCGGGACGAGAGGCCGAACGATGTTGCCTCCCTGCTGCACGAGTATGCGACGATCAAGACGATTTGCTGCAATGGAGGGACATCCTACCGGTATTTGAAACGGTATTTCCCCGTTTTGTTCGGCGAAGACGGTTGTCGCGTGCTGCTTCTTCCCTCGACGAGCCCTGCGGCAGCCAGGTTCGGCTTCGACGAGAAGTTCAGTGCCTATGAGGAGGCGCTGGCTCCTTTGATTCGACGGCATGCCGTATGAAAAAGCCCCTCCCCCGGTGATTCGGAGAAGGGGCGGGAAGGCGGCTGGAGCCGTGTTTATTTGAATTGCTGACGGGCGGATTCGTCCGGCCACGGAATGGGGGTGCCTGCCGGCATGCCTTTGCTGTTGCCTGCCTTGAAGGAGGGCATCTGGGCTGTGCGTTCTTTCAGCAGTTTGGTCATGGTCGCTGCCATGGTTTTGACGCGTTTCGGCTCGGCTGTGGCGAGGTTGTGCTCTTCGCCGATGTCGTTTGCGAGGTTGAAGAGTTCGAATCTCTGGTCGGGATGCCAGTAGATGAGTTTCCAGTCTCCCTGCCGCATGGCGGTGGCCGGGGAATAATTGTTGTTGTTGCCGCTGCCTTCTCCCCAGATGTTCGGGCCGTGGAAGAGGAGCGGACGTTCGACATCCATTTTCCTGCCTTTGAGGGCGGGCACGAAGCTTTTGCCGTCCACTTTCTGGACAGTGTTCAGGTTGCGTGCTCCGGCCATTTCCAGAATGGAGGGGAAGAAGTCTTCAATGATGACGGGCGTGTCGTTGACGGTTCCGGCTTTGGTGACGCCGGGCCAGTAGACGATCATGGGTTCACGGATGCCGCCTTCGCGGCAGGAGCCCTTGCCGAAGGAGAGGGGATAGTTGGCAAGTTTGTTGCCGAGGCGTCCGCTGATGGCAAGGCCGCCGTTGTCCGCCATGAAGATGATGACGGTGTTTTTGGCAAGGTCGTGTTTTTCAAGATAGGTCCGGATGTCTCCAAGGCTTTTATCCATGCCTTCGATGAGCGCGCTGTAGCGTTTTTCGTTGTCGGACCAGGGTTTGCCGTCGTTCGGGTTCTGGTAGGTTTCGGCATAGCGTTTGTCGTAGCCTCTTTGGTCGAACGGCGCATGGATGGCATAGTGCGCCATGTAGAGGTAGAAGGGTTTGCCGGATTCCTTCGGGGATGTGCGAATGTTTTCTACGCGTTTGAGCGCTTCCTGTGTGAGGGCTTCGGTGAGGAAGGTGTCGTTTTCGTAGTAGTTGTTTTCATCGAGGCCGCAGACGTGGAAGTCGTTGTTGCCGTATTGCTTGCTTCCGCGGTAGTCTCCGGGGCCGCCGATTTCCGTGCCGGCGATGTTGTAGTCGAAGCCGAAGTGTTTGGGGTTGGCTCCCGGAGTGTCACGGCTGCCGAAGTGGGCTTTGCCGCAATGGATGGTGGTGTAGCCCTGTTTTTTGAGCAGTTCGGGCAATGCCGTGATTTCCGTGTAGGGTTTGACCATGCTGTAGCTGAACGGTTTTTCCGTGATGGGTCGCGTGGTGTCGCCGGACGGTTTGGTGCCTGCGGGCTGGATGCCGTTGACGCTCCATGCGGGCGGCAGAATGTCTTTGTTGTTGGCGTCGGTGGTGGTGTCTTTTTTGAGGGTCCAGTTGGTGACGCGGTGGCGAGCCGAGCTCATGCCGGACATGAGGCTGCAACGGGAGGGTGAGCAGATGGGCTGGGCGTAGGCTTGCGTGAATTTGACGCCTTGTTCGGCGAGTTTTTCCATGTTCGGCGTGCGGTAGCGCTTGTTCAGGAAGGTGGGTTTCGGGTTGCCTTTGTCATCCGTCCAGAAGGGGACGGAGGTGTCCTGCCAGCCCATGTCGTCGACCATGAAGAGGATGATGTTCGGTTTTTCCTGCTGTTTGTCGGCAGGTTCGGCAGGCGCAAATCCGGCACCGGCCAGACATGCGGCGAGCATGCCGGATACGACCTGTTTGGAGGGGATAAGGTTCATATTTCAATATTTACGTTGCCGGAAGCAGTGTTCTATCAGGAGAATTCGGGGCAAGTTTGGAGGAGAGTGTTCTGCCCATGGTTTTGAGCGAAGAGTCGGAGATTTGAGGTGCGTTGGCGGAAGAGTTCCGTTTTTCCTCCTGAGCCATGGCGTAGAGAAAGGCGTACGCTTTGGCGAGGGATGCACCGTTGGGTGCATGGTAGTTCCAGTAGTTCACTCCGTTTTTTTCCCCAAGCTCGGCGAGTAGGAACCATGCTTTCAGGGCATAGATGCTGTAGGAGCCACCCTTGGCTCGTTTGGTTTCATGCGGCTGGCTGCCGTCCTGGGCGATGTGGTCGCCCATGCGGGAGCGGGCTTCTTCGAGGCAGGTGCGGGCGGAAGCGGTGTCGCCGAGGTAGCTGGCGATGGCGGCACGCTGGGCCATGTAGTAGAGGAAGTGGTTGTTGGATGTTTTTCGTTCATGCTGGCCTGCCGGGCTGTCAGCCAGCCAGCGGCCGTAGTCGCGCAGCCATGCATCGACGGCGGTCCATTCTTTTTGCGTGAGAGCAGGGGAGCGGCGCAGTCCGGAGATGGCCCGGAGGGTGTCCGGCAGGTTGGCCATGTCGATGATGCCTCCGCCGAGGCCGCTGGTTTCGTGTCCCGGGCGTATCTGGCTGTATGCCAGATGAGGCTGCATTTTAGTTTTGGGGTTGACGAACCAGTGGCGGAGCCATTGCCCCGCACGGACGGCGTAGCGTTTGTCGTGCGTTTTGGCGTAGGCATCGCCCAGTATGCGGACGTTGCGCAGCATGTCGGCGAGACGTTGCAGGTCTCCGCTTTCCATGAGTTCTGCGTTTTTTTTGCCGTCGATGACGCGGTAGGGATCGCCGGGTTTCGCAGGGTCGGGCCAGTAGTAGATGGCGTAGCTGACGTATTCATTAGCGGCGGCTTTGACGCCGGGGAGGATGAGGCGTTTTTCGTTGAGTCCGCGTATGGGAACGGTGAGCGCCTGTTCCTGTGCCGAAGGCTGGGGCTTCGGTGCGGCTGCATGCAAGGAGGCTGCCGGTAGGAGGAATAGAAGCGGTATCGCGGAAGTCATGGTTTTATCAGGGATTGACTGTTAATGAAGAGTGGGTTTCCATTCGTTCCAGATGCTTTGGAAGAGCTGCGAGCTTTGGGCTGGCAGGATAGGCATGGTTGCGGTTTTGCCTGTGTTTCTGAGCAATTGGAGGATGGCGAGGAATTCGTCTGCGGCCTGGGCGACCTGTGCCTGATGGCGTTTCCGGCTGTTGTCGGAGTCGATGCCCGGTTTGTCCTGCATGACGGCTTTGAAGAGATGGATCAGGGATTCGTCCGAGAGGTCGCTCCAATCAAGCGTGGCGGGTTCGCCTTGATCGTTGTCTGCGGTGAGGCGGTTGTCCGCATAGCCCGTGATCGTGTATTTTTTGCCTTTACGGTCGGTGACCGGGTAGCTTGACGGCAGTGCGGATGCAGCGAGCCGTTTGCTCGTAGCCCGAAGGTAGGTGTCCGCGATTTCCGCTGCGGCCGCGTAGGTGGACAGCGCTTTGTATTCCGCCGAGAGGTCGGAGAAGTTGTCGCGGTCGGCATAGAAGAGGTTGCTTGCCTGACGAAAGCGGTTTTTGTCCAGCTGGGCTGATCCTTTTTTCAGGATATTGCGGTAGCCGCTTTCTTGTACGCCCGTTTCCTGCTCGTTGGAGGGTTTGTCGGTCGTAGTCAGCCTCGTGGATTCGTCGTGGAGGATGTTGACGAGATGGTCGCGGTAAGGCGATTGGAAGTAGCGGTTGTTCCGGTTTTGCGCCAGTTCGTTTCCTTTCTGGATTTTCTGTTTGCGTTCCGTGGCGGTGGTTTCCGGCATGGTGCGGAATTTCTCGAAGTTTTCGAGGTCGGCGATGCAGAGGCCGATGGGTTTGAGGTAGCCTTTGTAGGGCGGTTCGCTTTCTTCGATATATGCCTGCTGCGCTTCTTTCAGCGAGCGCAGCGCCTGTTCGAGATGTTTGCTGTTCAGGTGGCGCAGGCCGATCGCGAGGTTGGCGGCCGCGCGGAGTTTGATTCGGTCGGTGCCGGGTATTTTGGCTGTTTTCTGCAGCCAGTTTTTGTCCAGAAGGGAATCGCGCAGGGTGATGATGTAGCGAGTGCTTTCCCGGGGTGACTGTCTGATGAGCGGCACGGTTTCGAGTTGCTGGAGCAGGTCGAGTCCTTCCTGAAGGTTGTTGCCCGGTCCGGATATCCATTTGCAGAGGCAGGCGTTCATGGCGCACCATGCGCTGAGTGCGGTGTCGTCCTGATTGTTCAGGAATACTTCTTCGTAGGCTTTGGCCGCTTTGCCGAAATCTCCGTAGAGGAGGGCGGTTTCCGGTGCGTTCAGCGGAGTTTCCTGATGGTGTACGGTGGGCGCGGACGAGGTGGCGGCCGTTTTGGGCGCGGCTGGTTCCGGGTTGCGGCCCGGCAGGAGGAGTATGACGGTCAGGATGATGAGGACGAGCGCAATGCCTCCGAGAAGAAGGTATTTGGATTGTTTTCTTTTGTAGCGGCGGAAGTAGAGGGCGCGCATGCTTTTCCGGTCCCCGTTGGCCTGTGCGTCGCAGATGGCGCGGGCTTCGTTGATGTCGTCGATGAGTGCCTGGTAGCTTTGCGGGCGGCGCGCCATGGAGAATGCCATCATGCGGTTGATGAGGTCGCATGTCGCTTTGGAGAGTTCCGGCGCCAGCTGCTGGATTTTCGGCAGTTTTTTCTTGATTTCGAGGAGTTTTCTGACGGAGTTGATGCCGGAGGCGATGGGCGGTTTGCCCACGAGCATGTGGAACATGGTGACGCCGAGCGCGTAGATGTCCGACCGGAAGTCTTCCTTGGAGCGGTTGAGGGTTTCGGGCGGTGCGTAGAAGGGGGTGACCCAGATTTCTTTTTCCGTGTCCTGATCGGATTGGAGGAGGGCGAGGCCGAAGTCGACGATTTTTGCCTGTCCCTTGGGGGTGATCAGGATGTTGGCCGGTTTCATGTCGCGGTGCAGCAATCCGGCTTTTTGGGCGGCTTGCAGTCCTTCCGCAACCTGCAGGGCGATGTCGAGCGTTTCCGCTTCGGGGATTTGCCTACGCTGGCCGATCATGGTTTCGATGTCGGTGCCCGATATGAGTTCCATGGCGATGTACAGGTGGTTGAGCGCCTGCCCGATGGAGTAGATGTTGACGACGTTGGGATGGTGGACTTTCGCCATGAGGGCGGATTCCTTTTCGAATCGCGCGACCCGTTCGGGTTTGTCGTAGTAGGTTTCGTTGAGGATTTTGAGGGCAACCTCGCGTCCCAGTACCATGTCCGTGGCCCGGAAGACGATGCTCATGCCTCCGACGCCGAGTTTGTCCGTGATTTCATAGACGCCCAGCCGGGTGTGGACTCTGTGCAGGGATTTGCACGTGGGGCATTGCGCCAGGGAGAAGGGGCTGAGTTGGCCGATGTCCATGGGAGAGCCGCAATCGGGGCAGGTGTAGATGTCGCTCGGTTGAATCATGGCAGGAAGCGTGATGGCTTGAAACAAAAAGCGGGGAGGTGTCGTCCATCCTCCCCGCTGTGTGAATTCGGTGTTTTACTTGACGACCTTGGGCAGCGATGCGGCGGCTACTGCCTGGCCGTGGCGCTTGGTCTTTTCATCCGGCACGCGAAGGGCGATCTTGAGATCGGGGAATTCGGTGCGAAGGACTTCTTCGGCCTGGTCGATGATGATCTGTCCGCCGTCTCCGGAGGCTACGCGGCCGAGGAAGAGGAGGTTGCGGATGTCGTAGAAGGTGGCGTAGTGCGCGATGGCGTAGCCGAAGTGTACGCCGATCGTTTCGTAGATCTTGCGTGCGCGTTCGTCGCCTTCGGCCATGGCAGCCTGTACTTTCTTGAGCTGTTCCGGGAAGGGCATGGAGCCGAAGTCGAATCCGGCGCGCGGGGCGAGGCGGGCAACGGCCTGCTGGGAGAAGTAGAGGGCTCCCACGCCCATGTCCTTGGACCATTCGTCGATGCCGCCTTCGGACGAGTAGTCCACAGGGGCGAAAGCGAGTTCGTTGAGCCAGGGTTTGATGTGGCCTTCGGGATCGACGTAGCCGGCGGCTTCGGAGGTGCCCATGGCGACGCCGAGGACGGCGTTGTCGTTCATGCCCATGGCTCCGGCGAGAGCGGTGACTTCGCCGTCATTGACGACTTCGAAGGGTATGTTGTTCCACTTTTCCTTCTGGAGGGTACGGAAGACTTTGCCGAGGGTTTTTTCGATGTCTTCCTGGCTGACGCCGCGGAAGAGGGAGGAGGTGCGGACTTCGCTGTTGATGATGACGCCGGCGGAGGAGCCGCCGATGGCATCGACGCGGGGAAGGTGGGCGGCGGCGCGTTCGAGGGAGTCCTGAATGCCGTCGATGTGGTATTGCGGGTCTTTCTGGAAGTAGGGGTCCCAGACGACTTCTTCGGAGTAGACGACTTCACCGTTGACGACGGCGGCGCATTTGCGGTCGGAACCGCCGAGGTCGAAGCCGATGCGGTAGCCGTCGAGGTTGCGGCCCAGAGTCATCGATCCGGAGTATTCGGGAGGAAGGGCGTCGACCGTGGTTTTTTGGACGGTGATCGGTGCGCCGTAGATTTTTTTGCCGATGAAGTCCCAGTCGAATTCGCGGGCTCCGCCTTCGCAATATTGCGAGGCGAGCATGTCGGCGATGGCGTCGTCCCCGGCGACGAGGATGATGTTGCCGCCTTTCTGCCAGAGGAGGAATTTGACGATGCGTTCGATGTAGCGGTTGTTGAGAGCGACGTTTTCACCCGTCTGGGGAAGGATTTTTCCGGACCAGCGGAAGCAGGTGCCATCGACACGGGTCAACGCAATGTCCACTTGATGAGAGGCGAGTTCGGCTGCGACTTTCGCTTCGAATGCCTGGTTCCAGAGAACGGCCGGTACGAAGCCCGGGTCGAGTACGGGTGTGATTTTGGGTTGAATGTTCATGACAATACAAGAAGTGTTTAGCATACGGGCGGCAATGTTGGCAAGTATATTTTTCCGTCTGTCCGGGATAAAGGGCTGGTTCGCCGTGCGTTCGCGGGGTTCTCGCAGCGTGTACGGGCAGCCTGACGTTTCCCGCGCTTGACCTCGGGCGGCCTTTTCTATAGAAAGGACGGCGAATATGGGCGAATCCTATTACTCTCAGGCGACGGAAGCTCCGGTGACGAGTTTCGATCTTTCTCTCCGCCCCCCGGCGTTCAGCGAGTTTTGCGGGCAGGAGAAGATCAAGGAGCGGTTGCTGCTGATGGTGGAGGCTGCCCGCCAGCGTGGCGATGTGCTGGACCATGTGCTGCTGAGCGGTCCTCCCGGGCTGGGGAAGACGACGCTGGCCAATATTATCGCCAATGCGGTGGGGCGGCGTATTCATACGACTTCGGGGCCGCAGATCGAGAAGGCCGGCGATCTGGCCGGGATTCTGACGAGCGTGGAGAAGGGGGATGTGCTGTTTATTGATGAGATTCATCGCCTGCATCCGGCGATTGAGGAGTATCTGTATCCGGCGATGGAGGATTTCCGCCTTGATATTATTATCGACCAGGGGCCGAATGCGCGGTCGATTCAGTTGAATTTGCCGAAGTTTACGCTGGTGGGGGCGACGACCCGCGCCGGGATGCTGACGGGGCCGCTGCGTTCCCGGTTCGGGTTGGTGAACAGGCTGGATTATTATTCGGCCGAGGAGTTGTGCCGGATTATTCACCGTTCAGCCGGGTTGCTCGATGTGCCGATTGTGGAGGAGGGGGCGAAGGAGATTGCCTTGCGTTCCCGCGGTACGCCGCGCGTGGCGAATTCCCTGTTGCGCTGGGTGCGCGATTTCGCTCAGGTGAAGGCGGACGGGGTGATTTCCGCTTCCGTGGCCGAGGATGCGCTCGGGATGATCGATATCGATGAAGACGGGCTTGACGAGATGGATAAGCGGCTGCTGGAGGCGTTGATTTTCAAGTTTGCCGGAGGTCCGGTCGGTTTGTCGTCTCTGGCGGTGGCTCTCGGTGAGGATGCTTCGACTCTGGAGGATGTGCATGAGCCGTTCCTGATTATGCAGGGGTTCATGAAGCGTACGCCGCGCGGCCGTGTGGCGATGCCTTCCGCCTACGAGAAGATCGGTGCGCCCGTGCCTTCCGGTTCGCAGGGGATGTTGTGGTGATGGTGGGCCGTTCCGTTCAGAAGTTGATGCGAATTCTGGCTCCGTAATAGAAGTCGTTGCCCCGGTGCTGGGAGCGCAGGGTGGTGAGGGCCTGGCTGTAGCTGGCGTGAAGGTCGAGTTCGATGCGTTCGTCGTATTTCCATGTGAGGGTGATGTAGTAGTCGAGGGCGTTGGATCCGCGGGGTATGGTGCCGCCGACATAGCCTCCGTTGTATCCGTAGCGCAGGGTGGTGTCAAGCAGGAGGCTGGAAGCCGGTTTGAATTGCGCTCCGGCGAATGCTGCGTAGTAGCCGAGCATGCGTCCGTTGACTTCCTGCCAGTATACGTCCGGCCCGGCGAAGAAGGTTTCGTTGAAATGCCATGCCATTTTGATGCCGGGGCGGGGAATGCCTCTGTCGCCGGGGAAGACGAAGCTGTGTTCGTACCAGGGCATGATGGTGAGGCGGCCGATTTCCCGTTTGTATTCGAGTCTGTATTTCAGTTCTCCGTGGTTGGCCGAGTCGGCGACGCCGTACCATGTTTTGAAGATGAGGTCGTTGCATTCTGCCGCGATAGATATGGCGGTGTAGCTGCTTCCCCAGAGGTTGAGGCCTTCGCCTTCGTATTTGCTGCCCCAGACGGTTTCGACGGTGTAGTCGAGCCGGTCCGGCGTGCAGATGCGCGTGAAGGGGCAAGGGGTGTGGGATGAGCGGTTGGAGACGGGGTCGTTTACTGCCGTGGATGCGTTCGAGGCACGGCCTGTGCCCGTGCCTGCCAGCAGAGCGGTTGCGATGGTGAGAATGCGGGCGGTGTTCATGGCGGGTGCCGAGTGATTCACTACTGTAGCATTTCTGTATCTTTTTGGGTAGCGGCGGCAGTATAAATGTTAGAAAAAGGATGGTTGCCCGTTAAGGGGGGCGAGTCGGTGCGTTCAGCTCGCCGGGTCTTCGCCTTGCGCCTTGAGGTATTCGAGTTCCTTTTTCAGGACTCCGCCGACGCGGTGTTTGGCCAGATAGACCTGCGCGATGGAGATTCGGAGTTTTTTCCTGATTTCGGCAGGGCTCATGCCGCGCAGGACGTTGTAGTCGAATATCTGGTATTGTTTCGGGGAGACTTTCGTTTTGACGCGGGCAAGGGCAGCCTGCATGAGGTTGTTCTGCCATTCCTTGTCCCAGACTTTTTCGAAGTTTTCGCCGGATTGGTCGGGTATTTGCTCCAGCGGGTGTTCGGCCCCCGCCATGTCGTTGTTCAGGAGCATGGAGGTGTCTTTTTTGCGGCGTCGGAACTGGTCGTTGATGCGCCAGCGGGTCATGTTCCAGAGCCACATTTTGAAGGATCCCTGTGTGGGGTCGTACATTTGTTTGCGGCTTTGCTTGGCGATGGAGAGGATGGTTTCCTGGACGACGTCCCAGGCTTCGTCTTCGCGCAGTCCTGCCTTGAGGGCGACGGTGTAGATGAGCCGCCAGTAGGTGCGGTAGAATTCGTCCCAGCTGCGCTGGTCTTCCCAGTTTTCAAGACGGGCGATCAGGCTTTTGCGCGTGCGGTCGGCGTATTGTTCGAGCTCTTCGTTCGGGGGCTCAAATTCGGTGTCCGGATCGTCAAACATAGCAGTAGGATAACATGAATCAGGCCGGTGTGCAAGGCACGAGGATGGCATCCCTCATGCCGTGGATTTTTTTCTTGTCGGCGGGGACGATGGTGGCGAGGCATCCGCCGAGGACGGTGTTGCCGTCCGCATGGCGGTAGTAGTAGGGACACAGGCGGACGCGGCCGGGCATGAGGCTGGCGCGCGGGTCGCCTTCATCCTGCCTGTAGTGCCAGTGTTCGATGATGCGGCCCGGGTGGAATTCCTGCATGATCCAGAGTTTTTCCGGGTAGTCGGCAAGCGCCCTTTCGATGGCGGCTTGCCATTCCGGGGATGGCATGTCGTGGCCGATGTGGACGCCGCGCCCTCCCCATGAGGTGGGGTCGAAGCCGGAGATTTTGAGGACGAGGCGGCGTTCTTTTTGGCTGAGCCGGGCGACTTCCATCCATGAGTGGAGGTTGAGCCACGGGAGGGCCGCCTGTTCGGGCAGGGGGGCGGGGTCGAGCAGCCAGCCGTGCGGGATGATTTCCCGGAGGCGGTCGTAGTGGGATCCTCGCAGGAGGGTTTTCCAGGTGGACTGGAGGCCGGGCATGTGGAAGAGGGCGAGCCATGCTTTTTCCTCAAGGTGCTGGATGGGCGGCGGCGAGAGGCTGAGTCTGCCCTGTGCGGCGTGGTCGATGAGGTCGCGTGAGGGGGGGATGTTGTCGGTGTCGAAGAGTTCGAAGAAGCGGTAGACGGTTTTTCCCTGAAGGGCGGCAGCATCGGCGGTTTCCGCCCGGCCGACGGTGTAGCCATCGCCGAGCATGGCGGCAAAGAGGTTCGTTTCCGGCAGGTAGTCGGAGGATTCTTCGGATATGAGGAAGTGGGCTCCTCCGGGGTGGGCTGCGCGGAAGCCGTCGATCATGCCCGTGGCTCCGCCGAGGATGGAGTAGCCGTCTCCGGCATAGAGGGCGGAGAGCCATGCGGTGATGCCCTGGCCTCCGGGGACGCTGTCGAGTTCGGTGATGGCGAAGCCGCCGTCGGTGAGCATGAGGTCGGGCCGGATGATGCGGGGCGCGGTTTGGCGGAGGCGGCGGCTTCGCTGGGCGGCGACGAGCCAGTCGGGTTTGCCGGCGTCGAGCATTTTTGCAATCCACGGGTGTGTTTCGCCAGCGGCGGAGCGGTGGTAGAGTTCGTGGCAGGCATCCTGGAATTTGGCGAGGATGTGGCCGAGGCCCTGCAGTTGCCGGATGAGCGGTTTTTCCAGTTCCAGCGGCGCGGGGGAGAGGAGCCACGGGAAGTGCCGGTAGCCGGTGGATGGGGCATCGGCATCAAGGAGGTCTTCCGTCCGTTCCGCGCTGCGGGGGAAGAGGCCCTGCGGCGGGTAGGCCGCTTCGATTTGGGAGACGGTCAGCATGGCATGAAGGCGGGAGTGGGGCCGGTTAATGGCCGGGGATGGCGGCTTCGATTTGTTCGACGACGGTTTCGACGGGGAGGAGTTTGCCTTTGCCTTCGGCTCCGCAGGCGAGGATGCCGCTTTCCGCCGGGCCGACGATGCGGTGGCCGGGGCGTGCGGCGAGGGTGGCTGCGTTGGCCTGCGTGGCGGGGTGGTCCCACATGCGGCAGTTCATGGCGGGGAAGATGAGGACGGGGGCGCGGTTCGCCAGATAGGCGGAGGTGAGGAGGTTCGGAGCGAGGCCGCAGGCCATTTGGGCCATGATGTCCGCGGTGGCGGGGGCGATGACGAAGAGTTCCGCTTTGTCGGCGAGGGCGATGTGCGGTGGCATCCAGTCGCGGGTTTCATCCTCGAAGCTGGAGAGGACGGGGTTGCGCGAGATGGTCATGAGGGTGAGAGGGGTGACGAATGCAAGGGCTTTTTCGGTGCAGATGCAGTGGACATCGTGCCCGCGTTTGACGAGGAGGGAGACGATGTCGGCAGCTTTGTAGGCGGCGATGGAGGCGGTGATGCCGAGGATGATGGTGGCCATGGTGCGGTTAAGGTTGGATCATGGAGAGGAGCTGTTCTTCGGTGATGACGGGGATGCCGAGCTGGGCGGCTTTGTCCCGTTTGGAGCCGCCGCCTTCTCCGGCGACGAGGTAGTCCGTTTTTTTGGTGACGCTTCCGGTGGCTTTGCCCCCCTGCGCGGCGATGAGTTTTTCGTATTCGGGGCGGGGGCGGCTGAGGGCTCCCGTGAGGACGAATGTTTTGCCGGAGAGGGGGCCTTCCACGGTTTCGTTTTTGTTTTCGATGTAGGTGGCCGAGGAGGGGTTGATGCCGAGGGTTTCGAGTTCTTCGACGGCATGGCGGCCCGCATGGGAGCGGAAGAAGTCCACAAGGCTTTGGGTGGCGACGTTGCCGACGGGGTTGGTGAGGATGGGTTCGCTGCTTTTGGCGTCTGCGTTGAGGATGAGGTAGCCGCGGCGGGTGTATTCCGCAGCGCGTTGTTCCATGGTTTCCTTGAGTTCGGTGCGGCGCAGTTCCCGTTGCTGTTTGAGCTGTTCGTCGTCCGTTTTGTTGGCGCGGGCTTTCGGGTTCAGCGCTTTGTATTCGTCCGCCATGGTTTGGAGTTCGAGGAGGGCGGCGAGGTAGTCCGAGCGGGAGAGGTCGTGCAGGTCCCGGTGGCAGGTGGCGACGAGGCGGGCGGTGACGGCTCCGATGTTCGGGATGCCGAAGGCGATGATCCAGCGGTCGAGGGGGTAGTTTCGTGCGTCGGCGAGGGCCTGCAGGGCTTTGGCTGCGTTTTTTTCGCCGAAGCGGCGCGGTTCTGCATCGGTGCCGAGGTTGAGGCTGCCGAGGGTTTCGAGGTCGAGTTTGAAGAGATCGAGCGGTGTGCGGATGAGGCCGCGGGCGACGAGCGTTTCGGCGACGGAGCCTCCGAGGCTTTCGATGTCGAGGGCTTCGCGGCGGCAGAAGTGGATGGTGCGGGTGGCGGCCTGCGCCGGGCAGGTGATGTTGGTGCATCGCCATGCGACCTGTCCTTCGAAGCGGCTGATGGGTTCCCCGCAGGAGGGGCAGCGGCCGTGGACGGCGTGGTAGAGGCTGTAGGGTTCGCTCGCGGCGGGGCGCAGGGTTTTGTTGACGCTGATGACGGCGGGGATGATTTCCCCGGCTTTTTCGACGAGGACGGTGTCTCCGATGCGGATGTCCTTGCGTTCGATTTCGTCCTGGTTGTGGAGGGTGGCGCGGGAGACGATTGTGCCGGAGAGGGGGACGGGCGCGAGTTCGGCGACAGGGGTGAGGACTCCGGTGCGGCCTACCTGGATGACGATGTTTTCGAGGACGGTTTCGCGCTGTTCGGGGAGGAATTTGAAGGCGGCGGCCCAGCGCGGTGCGCGGGCGGTGGAGCCGAGTTCGCCGCGCTGGGCGAAGTCGTATACTTTGATGACGGCTCCGTCCGTGCCGTAGCCGAGTGTCTGGCGCAGGTTGCTGACGGTGCGGACTGCTTCCCTTGTTTCTTCGAGGCTGCGGGCGATGATGATGGGGCGGTTGACGGGGATGCCGAGCCGGGTGAGGAGGTTTTCGTAGCCGGAGGCGTCGGTGAGCGGTTCCCCTTCGTAGAGGCCGAGTCCGTGGGCGAGGAAGTCGAGCGGGCGGGCGGCTACTTCTTCGGGGTTGAGGAGTTTGATGGTGCCGGCGGTGGCGTTCCGGGGGTTGGCGAAGGCGGGGAGCCCTTCGGCATCGCGCTGGGCGTTGAGCTGCGCGAAGGGTTCGGAGCGCATGAAGATTTCGCCGCGTATTTCGAGGATGGCGGGAGCGGGCGCCGGGAGTTCGGCGGGGATGGCGGCGATGGTGCGGACGTTGGCGGTGATGTCGTCGCCCTGTTTGCCGTCTCCCCGGGTGGCGGCATATTCCAGTTTGCCGTTTCGGTACATGAGGGTGACGGCGACGCCGTCGATTTTGGGTTCGACGGTGACGATGGGGGCATCCTGTTCGAGCGTGCGCGCGAGCCTGTCGTAGAAGGCGATGAGTTCCTGATCTGTGTGGGCTGCTTCACCGGGTTTTTTCTCGAAGATGTCGTCGATGGATTGCATGGGCGACGGGTGGCCGATTTTGCGGAAGCCTTCGGTGAGGTCGTTGCCGACGCGGTGTGTGGGGGAGTCCGGCGAGGCGAGTTCGGGATGCTGCGCTTCGAGTTCTTCGAGTTCGCGGAAGAGTTTGTCGTATTCGGCATCCGATATTTCCGGTGCGGCTTTGGCGTAGTAGAGGTCGTTGTTGCGGCGGAGGATGCGGCGCAGTTCCTCGGCGCGCTGCGCCGGGGTGGCTTGTCGTGAGGCGAAGTCGAAGAGGTCGTCGGCCATGGGATGCTCAGTCGATGGAGTGCAGGATGATGCGTTTTTTGTCGAAGGAGGCGAGTTCGGTGTATCCTGCTTCGCGGGCAAGGAGGAGGGCGCGGTCGAAGTCGCGGCCGAGTTCTTCCGGGGCATGGGCGTCCGAGTTGATGGCGAGGGGGATGCCTGCTTCGCGGGCCATGCGGAGGATGGGTGCGGCAGGGTATTGTTCCCGGCAGGGTTTGTGCCAGCCTGCGGTGTTGATTTCCAGTACGGCTCCTGCCGCCGCGATGGCTTGCAGGGGGGCTTCATAGTACGGGGAGAGGTCTCCTTCGGGGCGGTCTCCCCATTTGCGGATGAGGTCGCAATGGCCCATGATCTGGAAGAGTCCGCTGGAGGCCATGGAGGCATAGCCGCGCCAGTAGTGGTCCCAGTCGGCATGGAGGCCGTCGGGGCTGGATTGGTTGGCCCGTTCGGGGGCGTCGAAGTCCCAGCCGTTGCCGAGGTAGTGGATGGAGCCGATGAGGTAGTCCCAGTCGTAGAGGCTGTCGAGGTGGGCGATCCATGGTTCGATGCCGGGTACCCAGTCGCATTCGAGGCCGGCGCGGATGATGAGGCCGGTGCCGTCGGCTGCGGCTTTGGCGCGTTCGATCCATTCGATGTAGGCGGGGATGTCGGCCTGTTTCATGCGCCAGTTGTCGAAGGGTTCGTTGGGCATGGGGGCATGGTCGGAGATGCCGTATTCCCGCAGCCCCTGTTGCAGTGCCCGCGCCACGAAGGCTTCGGGTGTGCCTTCGGCGTGCAGGCACAGGGGTGTGTGGGTGTGGTAATCCGTCCTATACATGTTCGGGATTATACCTTCGGGGCAGGGGTGAGTCAAAGCCTATGATTGTATGTTGGCGGGATTTTCTCTTGTGTGCGGATGATGGTTTCTGGTAATGTACAAAGGCTTTGGCGGCCTTGTACAGAAGGCGGCCGGAATGCGCCGGCGCTATGGAAGAACGCTATAAGACACTCATGAGGCGGGTCAGGTTCTACCTGATTCAGGAGAGAAGGAAGAAGACCCGGATGGGGCGTATGCTTTCGGCCCGCGTTTTTGATGAGCATTTGTGGAAGTGGGAGAAGCGGGGCGTGGCGACGGGTGCGGCATGGGGGGCGGCGTGTGCGATTGCTCCGGTACCGATGCAGAGTTTGTTCGGCGTGGCTGCGTGCCTGTGGCGGAAGGGGAATATTCCCGTGGCGATTTTGATGGCCTGGATTTCGTTTCCCGGTTATCAGGTGTTTGCGTGGCCGGTGCAGTGGTGGGTGGGTTCGGTGATTTTTGCATGGCTGGGCCTGCCGGGGTCGGGCGCTACGCTCGGCCTGGTGAAGGATAGCGCGATGAAGGTTCCCGCCTGTGTGGAATCATGGAATTTCGATGGGTTGCTCCAGCCGTTGCAGCATGTGCATTTCGGCTGGGCGATTGCCGAGTTTGCGTTCGGCTGCGTGGTGACCTGCGTGCTGTTCGGCGTGGTCTGCTATTGGCTGGTGCAGGCCGGATGGCATGTCGGGATCGCGGTCAAGTCCTGGTTCCGCCGCCGGCGCGGGCGTTGAATGCCGAGGTTTGTTTGCCGGTGGACGGATAGGGTCAAAGGTTGATTTTCGAGGTGCGTGAGGCGGTGTTGCGGCCGACTCGCCAGTATGTGCGGCGCATGGGCTGGAATTTCGGCAGTAGGCGCCGCGCTGTTTCGTTGCCGTGTTCGGCGGCCAGTGCGAACCATTGCCGCGCTTCGTCGTGGTTGCGGGCGACTCCGTCTCCATCGTAATAGCAGAAGGCGAGTTTGAGCTCGGCTTCGACGTCTCCTGCTTTCGCCTTGTCGTAAATGGCTTTTATTTCGGGAGTCATGCCCCGGGTAGGGTTGTTGTTCCCGGTGATTTGCCGGAAGTAGGATGAAGGCTGTCCGTTGCGCGGTTTGTCGGCTTCCGCGTACCAGCGCTGGGCTTCTTTTTTGTTGCGGGGTGCGCCTTCGCCGTATTCATAGCATTTGCCGAGGTTGTATTGGGATTGTGCATCGCCGAGTTTGGCTGCTTTGGTCCACCATGCGATGGCCTGCGCCTTGTCCTGAGGGACGCCTTTGCCTTCGAAGAATGCCCATGCGACGTCGTCCATATCGATGGGATTGCCTTTGACTGCCGCCGCATAGTGGTTCATGAGGGGTTCGTCGCTGATCGTATCGAGAATTTGGACTCCGGTTTGCCGTTCTATCTTTTCCTTTTTGTCCTGTAAGGATTTGCGCTGCCAGTAGTCTGCCTTCTGGATGTTGATCGGCGTACCGACGCCGTATCTGTAGCAGCCTGCGACGAGTTTGTAGGCAGGCATCTGTTTTTGCTCGGCCGCTTTCAGGAGCCAGTAGAAGGCTTTGTCGTGGTTTTTGGGTGTGCCGTGTCCCCAAGTGTAACATTCTCCGATGATCAGCTGGGATTCGGGATGTCCGAGTTCAGCGGCCTTGAGGAACCATTGGAATGCCTGTTCCGGCTGGTTTCTGTTGCGGCAGTCCTGCCCACGGGAGAATGCGGTGCCGGGGTTGTCGACGCGGTCGATTTCGTTTCCGGGTTCTTCGATGTCGTGAATGTTTGCAGCCTGAACCGGGATGTGGGTCAGGATGATGCAGAGCAGGATGGAGAGAGTTCCGGAAAACCGCATGGAAGTATTGTATCAATCAAGGATTGCAAGTCAAGCGGGCAAGGTTTTTTTCGGGTGGGAGGGCTTTGTTTTGGGGGTGCGATGTTTGTTCGGGAATATGCGTTTTCGGAGTTGTTTCTACATGATGAATGGGTTTCGGTGTAATACATTGTTGCTTTGTGTGGAG
The DNA here is from genome assembly GCF_900097105.1 of Neoakkermansia glycaniphila. Taxonomy (GTDB): domain Bacteria; phylum Verrucomicrobiota; class Verrucomicrobiia; order Verrucomicrobiales; family Akkermansiaceae; genus Akkermansia; species Akkermansia glycaniphila. Next base: position 2,515,643 of record NZ_LT629973.1, read on the forward strand.
TGTTATATTTGGAAATACGTTTTGAAAGTGTGTCATGTTTTTTATTTGACGTTGCCTGTGTGATTCTAATGGTGGTTTTTGCATGGTTTTTCAAGGCAGATGCCGCATGTGCGTCTGCAATCCGGCGCGTGAGGCGGTTCGGCATGCGATGTTGCGATGGCCGTTTGTTCTTGACGGATAGTGTTTTGATTGATGGTGAGGAGGTGTTGTTCGGCGTTTCTTTCGGCTCCGCGCTGTACGGATTGATGCTTGACTTCCCGGAGTGCGTCAGGCAAGCTGTGCTGAGATATGGATTCGCGGACGCTGAAGAAGATATGTGTCGTTTATGCAGGATGTGCCGCGGCATCCGTGTTGATGTCGTCTTCCTCATGGGGGGCCGATGATTTCAATAGCGGCGGCGGCATGGATATTTCCATGCTGCAGGAGCGTACGGGCATGACCGAACCGGAGCTGGAGAGGCCAAGCGAACCGGGGTTGGGCGCCGGTACGGCGAGGGGGGTGATCAATCTTGCCGGAGGCGGGTTGAAGCCCGAGATGCCGGATTCCGTGAATATCGTGAACAATGGCGGCAGTACCCGTTTCCTGAAGGATGAGAATAAGGTGATCTGCGACGGGGAAGGTTCAATTCTTTCGATGAAGACCGATACGGGTTCCGAGGTGTTTGCCGAGCGGGCCGAGATCGATTTGACCCGGAAGGAGGTGACGTTTACCGGGAATGTCTGCGTGTTTCAGGGGGAGAGCATAACGCGTGGTGATAGAGCCGTCTATTCCTATGCGGATGAGGAGGAGCTCAATGTGCAGAATGTGCGTACCAAGGTGTCCGGCATGATTCTGAAGAGCAGGAATTTCGAGTATGCCGTGGATGCCAAGGGCCGCAAGTATATTGAGGCGAAGAATGCATCGGTGACGACGGAGGATAAGAAGAATCCGAATTCGTGGATTCGCACGGGGCATTTGAAGATTTATCCGGAAGATAAGGTGGAGTTTTCGCATCTGCGCGTTTATTACAAGGATACGCCGTTTTTCTATTTTCCGTATTTCATCCATTCGCTGAATCCGAAGGAGGGTTATACGCCCCGGCCGGGTATGCGTTCGATCTGGGGGCCGTACCTGCTGAACGAGTACGGTATTCTGCTCGGCAACAGGCGTGTGGAGAAGGGTAAGGGTATTCCGGTTTCGGATTATCTGCTGCTGAACCATGTGGACTACCGCGAGCGGCGCGGGATCGGCCTCGGATTCGATTTCGAGGATACGAACCTGAAGAAGAAAGCGGGCAATATGACGGGGCTTTCCGTCTATTACGTGAACGATTCCGACCCCGGCATCAATCCTCTCTGGGAGCCGCGCAAGCCCGTGGGTTCCGACCGTTCGCGCATCGCTCTCCAGCAATATTGGGATTTCCCCATTGAGGATGATAAGGAGGCCGTGTACCGGCTGAAGGCGAATGTCAATTATCTGAGCGACCAGTACGTTCTGCGCGACTTTTTCCAGGATATTTACCAGTCCAACGATAAGCCGGATAATACGGTGGTGTTCGACAGGACGGACAAGCGTTCCGTTTCGTCGCTGTTGGTGCGGTTTGATCCGAACGATTTCTACCTGACGGACAGCCGTGTGGAGATGTCCTATTCGCGCGCCCGCGCGCCTCTTTTCAAGAGCGGCGTGGTGTACGAGAACCGGAACAGTTTTTCGTTCATGAACCAGAATGTACCGGCCGAGAAGAGGGTGGACATTCAGGAGATTATTTCCCAGATACGCGAGAATACGGCGGCCCGCCAGTATTGGGAGCGCATGCTGAATACGGATTCTTTCGCCCGCCTCCATTCCTACCATGAGATTTCGACGTCGTTCAAGGTGGCGAACTGCCTGAATCTGACGCCGAAGACGGGTCTCGGCTACACGGGGTATTACGATGTGGCGGGGCAGGGGAACGATTCTCGCGGGATTGTGTATGCGGCGTGCGATTTCGATATGAAGTTTTCGAAGTCGTTTTCGAATGTGTTCAACGATACGTTCGGCGTGAATACTCTGCGGCATGTGATTCAGCCGCGCGGTACGTTTTCGTTCGTGAATGCGACGGGGGTGAATCCGCTCGTGCCGCAGATCGACGGGTGGACATCGACGACGAATCCGCGCTCGCTTGATATGGGGACGTTTACGGCGATCGATTCGCTGTCGGACTGGGCGATTTTCCGCTACGGCGTGCGCAATATGCTGATGACGTCGCGCGACGGTTCTTCGTCTGAGTGGCTGGTGTGGGATACGTTTATGGATGCGTATTTGCACCGTCCGGAGGACGAGCAGAATACCCGTTATTCGAATCTTTATTCGATTGTGCGCTGGTCGCCGCTGCCGTGGCTGGCGATTTCGTCGGAGTGCCAGTTCCCGGTGCTGGGCGAGGGGCAGGGGTACCGCGAGTACAACCACTATATGAGCTGGAAGCCGACCCGTTCGACGGAGCTTGCTCTCGGACACCGCTATCTGACGCACCACCCGATTCTGGAAGATGCCAACCAGCTGACGGCCTACGGGATGTACCGCATCAACGAGAATTTCGCGATTTCTGGAGAATGGCGCTGGGATGCGGAGCAGAAGCAGCTTCAAATCCAGAAGTACAGCCTGTACCGCAACGTGGGGGCCTGGTACATAGGAGCGAGCCTTTTCTTCCGAGATAACGGCGGCAAACGCGAAACGGGCTTTGGCCTGAGCTTTACCCTTGGAGAAACCGGGGACAGGTTCCCCGTCACCATCAACTGATTCACGATTATGATGACACCTCAGGAATACAAGGATGCGCTGATGTGGCGCTACGCATGCAAGAAGTTCGATCCGGCGGCGAGGATTGCCCCGGCTACGTGGGATGCCCTGGAAGAAGCGTTCCATCTGGCTCCGTCTTCCCTCGGGCTGCAGCTTTGGCATTTCATCGTGGTCGATGACCGCGAAATCCGCGAGAAGCTGTGCGAAGCCTCGTTCAACCAGACGCAGGTGCGGGATGCGAGCAAGTACGTGGTGCTGTGCGCCCGCCGCGATGTGCAGGATTCCGACCTGCTGGCGCATATCAATCGTGCGCACGAGGTGCTGAATACGTCGGAAGAGCGCATGCAGTCCGCCTATGCCAAGTACAAGGGCTATTCCGTGTTCTGGCAGGGAGACGAAGGCAAATCGTGGATGGAGAGCCAGGTGCATCTTGCTGCCGGTTTTGTGGCAGCCGCAGCCGCCTGCCTGCATGTGGATACCTGCATCATGGGCGGTATCGTTCCCGCCAAGTACGACGAGATTCTCGGCCTTGAAGATTCCCCCTACCGTACGGTTCTCGGTATGGCGTTCGGGTACAGAAGCCCGGAAGACGCCCACGCGCTGGAAGCCAAGGTGCGCTATCCCAAGGACAAGGTCATTTCGCACTGCTGAACACCTTCCGGGCCGCATTCCCCATGCTTCCTCCTTCGCAAGTGAACCTCGCCGAAGAGCTGGCTGGCGACAGCCTGGAGCTGCGCGTGCTTTCCAGTATTTCCAAGGTGCTGGTGAAGCGGCGCGATGTTGGGGAGCTGTTGGAGGAGGCGTTGAATATTCTTCAGGGCCAACTGGGTTTCGTGCGCGGCGCCCTTTCCCTGTTGCGCGGCGATTCTCTGGTGGTGGAGGCTTCCTGCGGCCTGTCGCCCGACGAGAAGGAGCGCGGCACCTACCATCTGGGCGAGGGGATTACGGGGCAGGTCGGCAAGACGGGGGAACCCGCCGTCATCCCCGATACGCGGATGGACGGCCGTTTCCTGAACAGGACGGGAGCGCGGCATGAGGGCGAGTCCGAGTCGTTCCTCTGCGTACCTGTCATCCATTCGGGGCAGGTGGTCGGCACGCTGTCCATGGATTTCCCCGTGCAGCTTCCGGACACATTGTCCAAGCTGATGAAACTGCTTGTGGTGGTGGCGAATATTCTGGCCGATGCCGTCGAATCCGTTCGCCTCTATTTCGCCGAGCGGCAGAGCCTGGAGCGTGAAAACGACCGCCTGCGCCTCGAATTGGGCGAGCAGTCCAGCTCGGCGGCGATCATCGGCCATTCGTCGGCGATGCGTTCCGTGCATCTGGAGATCGCTCAGGTGGCCCGATCATCGGCAACGGTGCTTTTGCGCGGAGAATCCGGCACGGGCAAGGAGCTGATCGCGCAGGCCATTCACAACGGTTCCGATCGCCGCCACGGCCCGTTTGTCGCCGTCAATTGCGCGGCCTTGCCGGAAGGGCTGATCGAGTCCGAGCTGTTCGGGCATGAGAAGGGTGCCTTCACCGGAGCGCACAAGCAGCGCATCGGACGTTTCGAGATGGCTTCCACCGGTACGCTGTTTCTAGATGAGATCGGCGATATTTCCCTGCAAACGCAGGTGAAGCTGCTGCGCGTGCTGCAGGAGCGCGTATTCGAGCGGGTGGGATCGCAGGAGCCGATTTCGACGAATGCCCGTATCATCGCCGCGACGAGTCGCGACCTCGAGCAGAAGATGCGCGACGGCGAGTTTCGCGAGGATCTGTACTACCGCCTGAACGTGTTCCCCATCCATGTGCCGGCCCTGCGCGCCCGCAAGTCGGATATCGTTTCTCTGGCGGACTTCTTCCTCGCCAAGTACAACAAGGTTTACAACAAGAAAGTCGTCCGCTTGTCCACTCCGGCGATCGATATGCTGATGAGCTACCACTGGCCGGGCAATGTGCGCGAGCTGGAAAACATGATCGAGCGCGCGGTGATCGTCTCCAGCAGCGGAGTCATCAATTCGTTCGACCTTCCCGCCTCCCTGCAGACGGAGGCCGCTACCGGTACGGCTCCGGTGAAGACCCTTTCCGTTTCCCACGAGCAGACGGCTGGGCTGGAGCGGCTGACGGCTTCTTTCGAGACGGAGCTGATCGCCGCCGCCCTGAAGCGCAGCAAGGGCAATGTGGCATCTGCGGCACGCGAGCTTCAAACAACCGTTCGCAAGCTTCATTACCGCATCAAGCAGCTGCGCATCGCCCCTTCACAATACAAGTAACCAATCATGAAAATAGGCATTATTCAGACGAGCCCCGTGACGGGCGATTTTTCCGGGAATCTCCGAGCCATCGTACAGGGCTACCGCGAGTGCCTCGACCGCGGGGCCGAGCTGATCGTGGCTTCTTCCCTCGCCCTGTGCGGCCATCAGCCCATGGATCTGGCCGCACGCCAGTCCTTTATCATGCAGACGGCGGCTGCGCTCGATGCGCTTTCTCAGGAGGTTTCCTCCGTTCCGCTGATTCTCGGCGCGACGCGCGAGTTCGATCCGGAAGAGGTCGAGAGCGGTGAAGACGATGACGCATGGGTGGAGGACGAGCCGATGGAAGGAGCGGCAGGGCGTTCCATGATCGGCATTTCCCCCTATTTGCTGGAGAAGGATACGGTGACGCTGATTGAAGAGGATACCGTGCATCTGGACGGCGGCATGCGCGTGCATGTCGAATGCTCAAGCGAGCTTTCGCTGCCGATTGAAGAGGATTTCAACATTCTGGTGAAGCTGCCGCTTGCGCCGTGGTTCCGCGGCGAGCTGGAAGCATCCGAGGAAGACCGCGCATGGGAAGCGGGGCAGTTCGACAGTACCGTCGTTTGCGTGCGCGCCGTCGGCTCGCAGGAAGGCGAGGTGTATGCGGGCGGTTCGACCGTGCATTCCCCGGATGGGGTGTTGCGGGGCAGGCTGCCTCTGTTCGCCGCGAAGAACGCCGTGGTGGATACGGACAGGGCGCGCCCGGTCGCCTCGCTGCCCGAGCCGATGGAGCAGGTGCGGCAGGCTCTGGTATCCGGCATCCGCGAGCATGTGAACCGCTGCGGGTTCGGCAGCGTATGCCTCGGCCTGTCGGGCGGCGTGGATTCCGCTCTGGTAGCGGCTTTGGCGGTGGAAGCCCTCGGTCCGGAGAATGTGTACGGCCTCGCCATGCCGAGCGAATACAGCTCGGAATCTTCGATTGAGGATGCCTATGCCCTGGCTGCCAATCTCGGGATTTTCTGCAAGACGGTGCCTGTGACTCCGGTGTTCGATGCCGTGCGCGCCTCGATGGCGGAGCTGTTCGAAGGCACGGAGCCGGACAAGACCGAAGAGAATATGCAGTCGCGCATCCGCGGCCTGTTCCTGATGAGCTATGCGAACAAGTTCGGCCACATGCTTCTGAATACGGGCAACAAGAGCGAAGCCCTCGTCGGCTATTGCACCATGTACGGCGATACGAACGGCGGACTTTCCCCTATCGCCTCGCTGTACAAGACGGAGGTTTACCGGTTGTGCGCCCTGATCAATGCGGAGCGCGAAATCATTCCGCAGAATACGATCGACAAGGCTCCTTCTGCCGAATTGGCTCCGGGGCAGAAGGATCAGGACAGCCTGCCGCCCTACGAGGTGCTGGATGCCATTCTAGGGCATCTGGTGGACAGGAACGTCCCGGCCGGAGAACTGCTGGCCGATCCGGAATGTCCGTTCAAGGAGGAGGATGTGCGCCGCGTGCAAAGGCTGGTCATCGTCTCCGCATGGAAACGTGTGCAGCTTCCGCCCGTGCTGCATGCCGGAAGCTGTCCGGCTGATGCCCGCGCGGATATTCCCGTGATGCACCGCTTGAACGATTGACCCGGCTTTCCCGGAGATGTCGCACAGGGTTCTTGACTTGAGGCGGGATTGGCATAGGATTTCCCCGTATTTTCAACTGTCATGAACCTTGGTGCGCCTTCCCTGCTTCCGTTTTCCTGCGCCGCATTTGCCGGTGCGGTTCTGGTGTGTCCTGCTGCCGGCCAGGCTGCTGCGGCTGAGGCTCCTTCCGCCATCATCGGGCGCATTCTTGCCTTGGTGAAGGAAGAGCTGAAGCTCGTGCGGAGTATCAAGGACGAGGCTTCCGCCAAGGCCGCTGCACCGCGCATCGCGGAGATCGAAAAGCAGTGCATGGAGCTGGATGCCCAGATGGAGGCGCTTTTCTCCCAGCCTCTTTCGGCGGATGAAGAAAAGAAGTTCCTGAAGACAAGCGAACAGCTTTTCGATTTGATGGGTGAGTTTCCGAAGGAATTGAGCCGTTTGGACGCCGTGAAGTTCCACGGTTCCGAAGATTTGAAGAAGGCCTTGAGCCTGAATGCCGAGGCTAACGGGGAAGAATCCCTCCTTCCCGTGAGTGAAGAGGACGCTCCTCTGGCCACCCCCCAGCCCATGACGGCCGAACAGGAAGCGGCGGAACTGGCTCGCATGGCGAAGCTGGCGAAGCCCGACCGGGAGTTCGTGCAAATCATCAAGGGTATCCGCGACGAAGCTTCCTATGAGGCGGCGCAACCCGCTTTGGAAAAACTGGCGAATGAGTATGCCAAGCTCCTTCCGGCTCCGGAAATCGACAACAGTTATTTCAACGATACGGCAAGCGAAGCGTTCCGCAAGGTGTATGATCCCGTCTCAAAGGAACTGGCGCTGATTCATGCCGAGTTCGAGCGGATCGCCGCCTTGGACGACGAGACGGAAGCCCTCCTCGCCGAGAGCAAAACATACGACCTGCTGCTCCGTACGCACGACCTCTGGTTCGGGGTGGATTCCTTCGGCCCGGAAGATGCTCCCTCCGCTCCGGCCTCCGGTGAGACCGCGCCTGTCTCTTCCGGTGATACCGGGAAGCCCGCCACTCCCGCATCCTGACCCTCTCCACCGCTTTTACCAATAGACACATGGCTCTTTCCGACTATTTAGTGACCATCGGCCTGGAAGTACACTGCCAGATCAAGACGAAGACGAAAATGTTCTGCTCCTGCCGGGCGGGATTCGGCTACGAGCCGAACACGAACGTATGCCCGACCTGCCTCGGAATGCCCGGCGCCCTGCCTGTGCTGAACGAATTCGCCATCGAACGCACGATTCTGACAGGCATGATGCTCGGCTGTACGACGCCCCCTCTCTGCAAGTGGGACCGCAAGAACTACTTCTATGCCGACATGCCGAAGAACTATCAGCTGACCCAGCTCGATCTTCCCCTGTGCATCGGCGGCGAGGTGCCTCTGTTCCCGTGGTCGTACCCGGCGGATGTGATTGCTGCGGGCGTGCCGCCCTTCCGCACGGTGAAGCTCGACCACATCCACCTCGAAGAGGACGTGGCGAAACTGACGCACCATACGAACCATTCCCTGATCGATTTCAACCGCGCCGGAACGCCGCTGATGGAGATCGTCTCCCAGCCCGATCTGACCTCCTCCGACGAAACGTACGCCTACCTGAAATCCCTCCAGCAGATTCTGATCTGCGGCGGCATCTCGGATGCCGACATGGAGAAAGGCCAGATGCGCTGTGACGTGAACGTCTCCCTGCGTCCGCACGGGCAGAAGGAACTCGGCACCAAGATCGAAATGAAGAATATCAATTCGATGTCCGCCGTGCGCCGCGCCCTCGAATATGAAATCCGCCGCCAGTCCGACGAGCTCGACCGGGGCATCGCGCAGGTGCAATGCACGCGCCGCTGGGACGACGAGCGGGGCGAAAGCATCCTGATGCGCACCAAGGAAGATGCGCACGATTACCGCTACCATACCTGCCCGGATCTCGTACCGATCCATACGGCTCCGCTCGTGGAACGCGTGCGCGGCGAAGTGCCGGAACTGCCCGGCCGCAAGCATGCCCGCCTGATGGAGGATTACGCCCTTTCCGAATACGATGCGAATACCCTCGTGGCGGATATGGCCGTGTGCGCCTACTTCGAGGAAGCCGCTGCGGCTTCGAAGCATGCGAAGAAGATCGCCAACTGGGTGATCAACACGCTGCCGAATATCCTTGGCGATAAGGAAACGACGCTGGAGGAATGCCCGGTGCGTCCGCAGGCCCTTGCCGGGCTGGTGGACATTGTGGAAGAAGGCATCGTCTCGAACAATCAGGCGAAGGAAGTGCTCGAAGCTCTTTGGGAAAACCCCGGCATTTCCGCTGAAGAAGCCGCGAACAAGCTTGGCTACAAGAAGGCGGATACGGGCGCCCTGGATGCGATACTCGACAAGGTGATTGCCGAGAATCCCAAGGAAGTGGAGCTCGTCAAGGGCGGCAACGCCAAGCTGATCAACTTCCTTACGGGGCAGGTGATGAAAGCCAGCTCCGTGAAGCCGAACCCGAAGATCGTGACGGAGCTGCTGCAGGCGAAGCTGGGGATTTGAGAGGTGGCCTGATCCGAATCGGGCTGGCTGTTTTTCGAGGTTTTTACCGTGTTTTTCGGTAGAAGCAGGATGATCGTATATTTGTAGTGTCAGGTGTTGACAGGCTGTCTATTTGTTGGTACTGTTCTGTTACCCAATTATGTCCAATGATATTGTTTTTTTATTATTAGCAGCTTGTGGGTTGTGTGGATGCCATGCGACCCATTCGCCGATACAAGATACTCAGGTTCTCGTTTTTGCGAATGAAATGAATCTGCCGAAATTATCCCCACATCAGCAGGCGTCCTATGAAGCGTTGTTGAAAGGGCGCCGAGAGTCTGATCCTTCCGTTGCGGTTTGCCGCCGTTTTGTGGAGACTGGGACTTGCGATGCGGAGGCTCTGAGTGCCGTCGTTGAGAGCGCGGCAAAGAAAAACGATGCGGAGGCTCTCCAGTGCCTGCTGGATGTGGGCGTGATGGATCAGGCTGACAAATACCTTTTATTCCAGCTTGCGGAGGATGAACTTCGCCGCAAGAATACCGATAAGGCTGTTTCCTGGCTGGCAGTTGCCGCCAAACCCGGCGATTGCCGTTTGCCCGATCCGTATGCTTCCGTTCGGCTGGTCGATTTGGCCTTGCAAGGGAATGAATCGGCACGCGAGGTTTGCGGACGGCTTGGGTTGAAACTCACCTCGCGGGTGCCGCTTCTACGGAAGGAAGCCCCCGTCTGCTCGTCGGTGAAGTATCAATCTGCCGGAGGCAGAAAGCCCGTGCTCGCATCTTATGGACATGGCGGGTTGAAGGTGGGCATGGAGCTGTACAATGGCAAGGAAGATGCTTTGATGCCCGGCTCGGAGGGCTATTGCAGGATTCCTTCCGGTGAGCAGAAAGGGTATGCCGGAGCTCTTGCTTTCCGTGTCTGGTTTCCGTCAGGCCGCCAGTTGCTTGTCCTCAATCGTGCCGAACCTTTGCATGAGGAGGCAGCTGGAGAAGTGTTCTTCCATCGGCAACCGGGAAGAGCCCTCAAGATGGGAACTCATGTGCATATTCGTCCTGACCGGAAGGCTGTTTTGATCGAGAGGTGCGTGGGCGCTTCCAGCGACGATGATGCACCCTTGCTGATTGCCTTGGATGCTCAGGGTATGCCGAAGGTGATGCCGTATGATGTCCGGCGTGACGATCAGCTGCAACTGGGCTCGACTGCGAAGGATTTCGTTTCCTTTTTCGGATGGCTGCCGGACGGTTCTCCCGAGATGTGGGTGACCGGCGGTTTTTGAGTGCCGCTTGCCGGGGCGTTTACTGTTGTTCGTACACCGTCGGGTCGTCGGTGTGCGCATCGGCGAAGGCTTCGCGGCGCTCGCGGCAGGTGGCGCAGATGCCGCAGTGGCGTTCCTTTCCCCTGTAGCAGGAGTAGGTGTGTGCGAAGTCGACGCCGAGCTGCTGGCCGATGCGGACGATTTCCCCCTTGGTGGAGTCGATGAAGGGACGCAGGATTTCCAGGTGGGCGTAGGTGCCTTCTCGGATGGCTGAGGACATGGCGGACATGAAGGTTTCCCGGCAGTCCGGGTAGATGGAATGGTCTCCCGAGTGGGCGGCGATGACGATGCCTCCGCAGCCGTCGCTTTCGGCAATGCCGGCTGCAATGGCGAGGAAGATGCCGTTGCGGAAGGGGACGACTGTTTGTTTCATGTTGTCCGTGCCGTAGTTTTCCGTCGGTACGGCATCGGCTCCGCGCAGAAGGGCGGAGTCGAGGTGGCGGGAGATGGCGGTGATGTCGATGACGCGGTGCGGGATGCCGAGGGAGTCCGCCTGCCAGCGGGCGCAGGCGAGTTCCTGCTGCGCGTGGTTGGAGGCGTAGTCGAAGCTGAGGGCACAGGCGACGCGGCCCTGCCGGGCGGCCCAGTGCAGGGCAACGGTGGAGTCGAGTCCTCCGCTGAGCAGGACTGCGACGGTTTGCGGAGCGGTCATGGTGTTCAGAGGGGGCGGTTTTCCGGTTGGTGTTCGGCGATGGTGGTGAGCTGGATGCCGCCGCGTGCGCCGAAGCGGCCTTCGATTTTCATCCATGCGGGATGGATGGCGGCGATGAGGTCATCGAGGATGCGGTTGACGATTTGCTCGTTGAAAGCCGGGTAGTTGCGGTAGGCAGCGAGGTAGTATTTGAGGGATTTCGTTTCTACGCAATGTTCCGCCGGGCTGTAGGTGATGGTGAGGTGGCAGGAGTCCGGCTGCCCGGTGACGGGGCAGAGGGAGGAGAATTCATGGGTGTCCAGCACGATGGTGTAGGCCCGCTGGGGGGAGCGGTTCGGGAAGGCTTCCAGTTTGGCGTCGTCCGGGCTGGTGAAGAAGCTGCTGTGCTGGCCGAGTAGGGTGAGGTCGCTCATGATGGCTGGTGGTGGTGGTGTGATCGGAGGTGAAGGGCGGCGCGGTAGGCTTCGCGGGGGACGTATTCTTTCCAGGCGGGGTTGTTGTCGGCGATCATTTTCTGGATGTCGCGAGGGGTCTGGAGGAGGAGTTTTTCGTTGAAGTAGGGTACGTCCACGATGAGGCCGTTTTCCAGCAGGTGCTGGTAGAGGTATTTGTAGGATGAGGGGGGGCGGAAGTTGCTGGCGGTGACGAATTCTCCCGATGAACGGTTGATCCACGGGGTGACGTAGAGTTTCGTTTTGTTCAGGAAGATGTGGCCGATGGTGGAGAGGATGCCGCCGGGGGTGTCCACGACCCATTTTTCCTTGAAGAGTTCGTTGAGCAGGCCGATGGAGAGGGCGATGGCGACGGGTTCCGTGGTGTATTGGTTCAGCAGGGTGGAGATGCTGTGGAAGCGCGCCATGTTGGTGACGAGGACGGTTTTGCCGAGCGTTTTGAGGCAGTCCATGCGGTCGAGGAAGTCGAGGTGGTCGATGGAGTCGCCCCGGAGCAGGTTGCTCATGGAGATTTCGCAGATGTCGATGCCGCGTTCCCGCTGGGTGTCGGTGAGGGTGCTGCAGAAGGTTTTGCGCACGCTGTCGAGCATTTCGAGATGGATGTTGCAGAGCGGGGAGAAGCTGCCGCGCATGAGGACGACCGGGCGTTTGTAGAGGACGTCCGCCGCCTGTGCGACGGAGCCGTCGGGCAGGAAGATGGTGGCTTCGGAGAGGCCGGATTCGACGAGCTGGAGGGCGAAGAGGCGGTTGTCCACCATGCTGAAGCCGTGGCCTTCGAAGCGGACGACGTCGATTTCGATGCGTTTCGGGTCGAGGTTGTCGGCGAGGGATTCGATGAATTCGCGGAGGCGGTCGCGTTTGTAGAAGACGGCGTGCAGGATGTTGACGCCGAGGATGCCGAGGTCGCTCATTTGCCGTTCATGGGACGGTTCCTTGAGGCGGACGTGGACGATGAAGTCGGAGGGCGGGGCTTCGGGGCGGAGCTGGAAGCGGACGCCGATCCAGCCGTTCCAAGGGCCGTTGTCCATGTAGCCTTTGACCTTGACGGTGTTGCAGAAGGCGAAGAAGCAGGTGTTTTTGCCCCGTTTGGTGCCGAGACGGTTGACGAGCTGCGAGAATTCGTAGTCGAGCATTTGCCGCAGGCGTTCTTCGGAGACGTAGCGTTTGACGGGGCCGTACAGGGTGTCGCTGACGGTCATGTCGTAGGCTGAGATGGTTTTGGCGACGGTGCCGGCCGCACCCGAGGAGCGGAAGAACCAGTTGGCCGTTTCCTGTCCGGCGCCGATCTCGGCAAAGGCGCCGTAGATCGATTTGTCCATGTTGAGTTGGAACGCTTTTTCCTGCGTATCCGCCAAGGCTTTGGTGTTCATGCGGCTTGAGAATTATCTGAGTTGTAGTTCCGGCACGGGGATTCGGATGCTGTCCGGAGCGGGTATGGGCAAGGTGCTTTCGTTGCCGCTTGCGGGGGAGGTGTCGTCGTCCGGTACTTCGTCGGCATCAAGGATGTCGTGGCCGAGCGAGACGTCTTCGATGCCCGATGCGTTTTTGTAACGCGGGTTTTTCTGCAGGACGCAACCGAAGGGGTCGTCGCCCACGAGGTCGGGTGCGGTGGGCAGGATGGGTTTGACGGGCAGGATGCGTGCCGATTGCTGGGCATTGCCCGGGGAGGGGAAGAAGTCGCTGAGGGAGATGCCTTCGTCGCCGTGGACGGTGCAGCTGCCGAGGGAGGAGTCTCCCTTGGGCATATATTCCTTGTAGGTGCAGCGGGTGTAGCGGTCGCCGACGGAGGTGCGTTCGGTTTCGTAGCAGAACATGGTGGCTTTTTTGCCGGAGACGGAGCAGATTTCGATTTCCTCGACGGAGGGCGGCATGGGTACGGCTGTATCTGCGATGCTCTTGTCTGCATTTTCAAAGATGGCGCCGAGGATGGGAGAACAGGTGTCCGAGGAGAAGGCGTTGGGGTAGATCGGCTTTTTGCTTTCGACGAAGCCGATCCAGACGCCGCAGGTGATATGGGAGTTGTATCCGAAGAGCCAGTTGTCCGAGAAGTCGTAGTTGGTGCCTGTTTTGACGGCTCCCTTGAAGCCTTCCGGAAGGAAGGAGAGTGTGCGCTGGGCCGAGCCCTTGTGCAGGGATTCCTGCATGATGGAGTGTACCTGGTAGGCTGCGATGGGCGACATGACGTCAACGGTGTGGAGGTCTCCCTGGGCTTGAGGGGAGGTCCAGAGGATTTTGCCGTTGGCATCGGTGATTTTGGTGATGATGTAGGTTTCCCTCGGACGTTTGCCAAGGTTGGGGAAGGCGGTGTAGGCAAGTACCATTTCCTTGAGGGAGACGGGTTCCGTGCCGACATAGACGCGGGGGTAGTAGAAGGGGTTGGCTTCCGTGCTGCCCGGTTCGCGGGCGGGCGGGCGGATGCCCATGCGTTCGAGGAGTTTGATGAATGGTTTGCTGCCTTTGGCCGCTTCGAGGCGTTTGACGAGGTCGAGCGAGGCTGCGATTTTGGAGTAGGCGAGGGAGCGGCGGGCGGTGACGGCGTCTTCGTAGCGGCCGCGTTCGGTTTCCATGCCCCATTCGCCGAGGATGCCTTCGGAGCCGCCGATGCCGCTGCGGCGGTTGTCGATGGCGTCGTCGATGAGTACGGTGGTGGGGTTGAAACCGTTTTCAAAGGCGGTGGCGTAGAGCATGGGGAGCATGGTGGTGCCCGGCGGGCGGGTGCCTTCCTGGATGACGTCGAATGTGCGTTTGCTGAAATCCCGGCCACCGTGGTAGGCGAGGACGGCACCCGTGGCATTGTCCACGACCATGAGCGCACCGTCAAGGTACAGGGGTTTGTCGCCCGAGCCGACTTTGTAGTCCTTCATGAGCGGGTTGTTGTAGTCCGGGCGTTTTTCGATAGCGTCCAGCTGGGTTTGCAGCGCTTTGCCGGAGGCTTCCTGAATGTCTTTGTCGAGCGTGGTGTAGATGCGGAGGCCGCGGCTGCGGACGAGGTCCTCGCCGAAGAGTTCTCCCGTTTGGGCGTCGATGAAGTTGTGGATGTGCGAGGAACCGCGGCTGAGCGGTTTCGGGTTCAGTTCGACGGGCAGTTTTTTGAGGCGTTCCGCTTCGTTCCGTTCGAGGTAGTTGCTGCGCACCATGCGGTCGAGTACGTCATTGCGCCATTTTTTGTTGCCTTCGATGTTTTTCAGCGGCGAGAGTCCGTTCGGATATTTGATGAGGGCTGCAATGGAGGCGGCTTCGCGGACGGTGAGGTCTTTGGGTTCTTTGCCGAAGTATCCGAGCGAGGCGGCGCGGATGCCGTAGAAGCCGCTGCCGAGATAGACGCGGTTGAGGTAGAATTCGAGGATCTGTTCTTTGCTGAAGCGTTCTTCGATGCGCATGGCCAGATAGATTTCCACGATTTTGCGGCCCATGTCCCTTTCTCCCCGGGCTGTAGCCCGGCGTTTGAGATCGAAGGCGTTGCGGGCGAGCTGCTGGGTGATGGTGGAGGCTCCCTGGTTGGCTTTGCCTCCGGCGACGAGCATTTCCTTGGCGGCTCGAACGATGCCGATGGGGTCATAGCCTTTGTGTTCCCAGAAGCGGGAGTCTTCCTGCGCGAGCAGGGCGTTGATCATGTTTTCGGAGACTTCCGATTTTTCAGGGTCGCGGCTGTAGTGGACGTAGGAGCGGTTTTCGTCGAAGATGCGGCCGATTTCCTTGCCGTTGCGGTCGTAGATGATGCTGGGATGGTTGAGGTTGTTGATGTCTTCGAGGTTGAATTCCTGTGCCCATGTTTTGTAGGGGCGGGTGAAGAGGTCGAAGGCAAACCAGCCGACGATGGCCGCAAGTACGGCTCCGATGCCGAGCCAGATGGAGAAGAGCAGAAGCCTTCTTTTCCAACGAGACATACCGCCGAATATGGTTCTGCGCCTGTTGGTCACAGCCCTTCTGCGGTTGTTCTGCTCGTTGCGGCGTGTCTGAAGGTCGTCAAGCTCCGTCATGGCTTTGGGGGACGGATGCTACCGTCGCAAGCCTATTCTATCAGGAAAGAGGCGGCTTTCAAGCAAGGAATCGGAGGGTGACGGACTTTGAGTCGGCAGAATGTTTTACGGGCGGTCTTTACTTTGCGGAACAATGGTTCGGCGGAGTTTGTTGCGCCGTGTCCAGATAGATGCGGCGAGGCCGGTGATGAGCAGTTCGAAGAGGAAGGACCAGTGGAGGATGAAGTTGAGCCACCACGGCGAGAATCCGGGAGAGACGGTCGCCAGCGCATAGTGGCGGTCGATCCACGGAGCGAAGAGCCAGATGTCTCCTACGATGCCGTCGAGCATGATGTGCAGGAAGGCATTCGCGCAGAAGGCCAATGCAAGCAGGGCTGCGGTGCGTCTTCCGGAGAGGATGTACCATGCGGCGGAGAGGAGCGAGAGGGAGAGCCAGAGTACCGGGTAGTGGATCCAGTAGGAGTGGTGATGGTGGCTTTTGCCGTCGATCAGGTAGAAGTAGAGCAGGTCGATGTCCGGAAAGACGGAGCCGATGATGCAGGCTGCAAAGAGGCCTCCGGCGACGACTCCCCGTTTGTGCAGCCATGATGCCACAAGGTACCCGGCAGGGATGTGGGCGATGAACATGGAGTAGGGTTCAAGCGTTGCGGGCGGAACAATGCGGGCAGGTGCGTTCCGCATCTGAGACGAGGAAGCGGTAGCCGCAGAGGCGGCAGGTGCAACGGCTACGTTTCAGCTTCATGCGGCGTATTTTGCTGCTGATGGCATGGAAGGCGAAGGTGAGGATGGTGGCGGCAATGCCTGCGAGGACGATTGTGAGCAGCCATGTTTCCGGAGTGCCCTGGATGAATTTCATGGCTGCGCCTCCTTCCATCCGAGTGTCAGGATGCCGTTTCTCGGTTGCGCCGAAGGTGACCATCGCATGCGGCGGATGATGTTTTCTGCGGCGGTGTCGGCCTGGGGGCTGCCCGAGCTGTCGAGCAGGACGATTTGTTCGGGGGTGCCGAGGGTGCTCAGGACGATTTCAAAGGAGGCGCTGCATCCGATCCATCCGATGTCGTCGCCTTGCTGTGGGGCGGGGCGGGTGATGGGGGTTCCCCATGCTTCCGGAGCGGAGACGAGTTCCGGGACGGCGAGGGCGGCCGCGAGTGTTTCGGGGGCGTATTCGGGCGGCATTTCCGCCGGAGGAAGGGTGAGGTACCAGAGGGCACGGTGGCGGCCGACGCTTCCGGCGAGGTCGTCGGAGGTGCAGGGAGGCAGAGGCGTGGGTTCGATGCCGCGTTTGGGTTTGAGCGGGGCGATTTCGAGGGTGTCGTGGGCGGGGTCGGCCCACGGCGGAATGTAGGTGTCGAGCGGAGTTCTGTTGCGCAGGGCGTTGAGCCGGACGGCCTGGTCGGGCCCGAGGTTGTACACGATGCCTCGGCGTGCGGGAGGCAGGTCTTTGGCGAATTCGATGTCCGAACCGAGCAGGACGAGGATGTAGAGGATGCCGGATATGACGAGGAAGACCGGGAACAGGGTTTTGATCTGCGCCCTCTTGACGAAGAAGGTGAGCTGTTCCTGAAAATGGGTGTAGCGGTGTTTTTCCTCCGGCGTCATGGCAGGGGTGCTTAGAGGGCGGGTTCGGCGGCCTTGGTGCAGTTCAGATCCTTGAGGAGGATGAGGTCGATGACTTTTTGCTCGACGCCGCTCGGGATGCTTTTATCCGCGAAGACGACGATGGTGACGCGGTTCAGGTCGTCTTTTTTGGTGTTGCGGATGATTTTGTCGAGGGCGGGGCCGATGCCGTCGAAGCCTGATTCTATCTGCCTGTTGTCGAGGAAGTACCGCGGTTCGTCGCCCGGTACGATGGTGAGGGTGTAGGTCTGGTTCTGCACTTCCATCATGAACTGGGAGGAGGCGGGCTGGATGGTGACGCCGTAGCGCGGGATGATGCCGGAGCTCATCAGGGTGACGGTGACGACGAGGATGACCACATTGAGTACGACGCAGCCGAGCACCATGAAGGTGATGTCGGGCAGAGTGGAGCGGACTTGGGGGAGGGTCGGCATGGGGTCAGCTTTTTGCGGAAGAGGCTTCGGCAGCCTGTTCGCGGGCGTCGCAGATGATGTGGACGGTTTCGAGGGCGGCGCGTTCGATTTTGTGGATGAGTTTGCGCGAGCGGGCCGCCAGGTACATGTAAAGAAGGTAGGCGGGGATGGCGAGCGCGACGCCGTAAGCGGACGAGAGCAGGGCCTGATAGATGGCCGACGACATTTCAATGGTCGGCAGTTTGCCTTCCAGAATGCCCGGCTGTCCGTAGAAGCGGACGAGGCCGAGGATGGTGCCGAGCATGCCGAGCAGCGGGGTGACGGTGGCGACGACGAGCAGGCCGCGGATGTTTTTCTCGACGCGGAAGACTTCGAGCTGGGTGGCTTCGACGGCGATGTCGCGCAGGTCGCTCCGGCTCAGCTTCGGACGGGAGAGCACGGCCTCGACGACTCGGGCCGTGGGGCCGGGCAGGAGGCTGGCTTCATGGCGGGCTTCGTCGTACCTGCCTTTGCGAAGCAGGGAGGAGAGTCCGCGCAGGAAGTCGCCGGAGTTGATGTTTACCCGGTGGAAGTAGAAGAGCCTTTCGCCGATGATGGCCATGCCGTAGATGGCAAAGATGCTCATCACCCAGAAAAGGGGGCCCATGCGTGTGATGAATTCGCTCATGCGGGTCGTCGCAGTTGTCTGGGTGGATCAGGCGGGCCGGATGCTTTCCGCACCGAAGTAGGGTACGAGAGCCTCGGGGATGCGTACGGAGCCGTCGGGCTGCTGGTACGTTTCGAGCAGGGCGACGTACAGGCGGGGGAGCGCTGTGCCGGAGCCGTTGAGGGTGTGGCAGAATTGGTTTTTGCCGTTGGCATCCTTGTAGCGGAGGCGCATGCGGCGTGCCTGGTAGTCGCTGAAGCACGAGCAGGAGGAGACTTCGAGGTATTTGCCCTGGCCGGGCGCCCAGACTTCGATGTCGTAGGTTTTGGCGGAGGAGAATCCGAGGTCGCCCGTGCAGAGTTCGATGACGCGGTAGTGCAGACCGAGTTTCTGCAGGATGGATTCGGCGTGGCCGAGGAGCTGCTCAAGCTGGGCGAAGGAGTCTTCGGGTTTCAGGATCTGGACGAGTTCCACCTTGTCGAACTGGTGGATGCGGATCATGCCCCGGTTGTCTCGCCCGGCGGACCCGGCTTCGCGACGGAAGCAGGGGGTGTGGGCGGTCATTTTGACGGGGAGGCTGTCTTCGCTGAGGATAGTGTCGCGGTACAGGTTGGTGACGGGGACTTCGGCGGTGGGGATGAGGAACATTTGCTGTTCTTCGGTGCCGTACATGTCGTCCTCAAATTTGGGGAGCTGGCCGGTGCCTTCCATGCATTCGCGTTTGACGACGAAGGGTACGCCCACTTCCTGATAGCCGTTTTCCTGCGTCTGGGTGTCGAGCAGGAAGTTGATGAGGGCGCGTTCGAGGCGGGCGCCGCAGCCGCGGTAGACGACGAAGCCGGATCCTGTGATGCGGGTGCCGTCTTCAAAGGAGACGAGGCCGAGTTCCGCGGCGATCTGGACGTGGTCTTTCGGGTTGTCGATAGCGGGTTTTTCGCCCCAGATTTTGACTTCGGGGTTGGCCGTTTCATCCAGTCCTACGGGGCATGCGGCATGAGGCATGTTGGGGATGCTCATGAGCATGTCGTTCTGCTCGGCGGCAGCGCGTTCGGCGGTAATGTCGAGCTCCTTGATGCGGTCGCCGATGGCGCGCACGCGAGTTTCGAGTTCGGCGGTGTCCTGCCCCTGTTTTTTGAGCATGCCGATCTGCTTGGAAGATGTGTTGCGCTCGGACTGGAGTTGCTGCTTTTCCGTTTCGATCTGGCGGCGCGTTTCGTCGCATTCCAGAACGCGGTCCACCAATTGCCACGCGTCGCCGCCACGCTGGCGCACGCGTTCCTTCACCAGTTCGGGGTTTTCCCGGATTACACGAATATCGAGCATAACGCAGATATTGTGAACCTTCACGCGAATTCAGGCAAGCGTGAAATGCGTCCCCGCCGGATGTTTTCGGCTTTTTTTCTTGCAACGCGAGCGGGTTCCCGGTGTTAATAGTGTCACATGGCGGCATACGAGGAAGAGCTGGATTCTGAAAGCAGGCATGATGCGGAGCTGATGCTGCGCGTCAGCGCCGGAGATGCCGGGGCGATGCGCGAGATTATCGAGCGGCATCAGGATAGCGTGTATGCGACGGCCCGCCGCATGCTCTCGGATAGTGCGGATGCCGAGGATATCGCCCAGCGGACGTTCATTCGCGTGTGGAAGGCGGCTTCTTCGTATGAGCCGAAGGCAAAGTTTACGACTTGGCTTTATACGATTCTTCGCAATCTCGTGTTCAACGAGACGCGCCGCATGGGGCGCAAGCCGACCTGTTCTTCCGATGCGATGGAGGAGGAGTACGGGCAGCTTCTGCATACCGATCCGTCGCCCTCCCCTTCCGAGGATATGGAGGCCAGGGAGTTGGAGGATGCCGTCGAACGCGCCATTGCCGAGCTGCCGGAGAAGGCGAGGCTGGCGGTGCAACTCCGCCGTTTTCAGGAGATGAGCTATGAGGAGATTGCGGCAGTGATCGGGATGTCCGTTTCTGCAACGAAGAGCCTGCTTTTCCGCGCGCGCCAGTCGCTGCGGGAGTCGCTGGCAAAGTATTTGTGATTCGCCGGCTTCGGGGGTTGACGGTGCTTCTTTTTTATGGCAAGAAGTGGCGGATGTTCCTACCCTTTTTCTTTTTTTGCCCGGTGTGGCTGATGCCGCCTGTTTTTCCTTCCGATACGACGGTCTGCGAGTGTGCGGTCGTGCTGCCGGAAGCGGAGGTTTCGGAAAATTCTGCCGAGTCCGTGGAATCGGCGTGGAGGAAGTCTGCTGGCGGTCACGACCGAAAGGCGCAACGTGCGGCGGCGGATGCCCGCGAGGCGTACTGGAACCGGATGCTGTC
This sequence comes from Neoakkermansia glycaniphila, assembly GCF_900097105.1. GTDB lineage: Bacteria > Verrucomicrobiota > Verrucomicrobiia > Verrucomicrobiales > Akkermansiaceae > Akkermansia > Akkermansia glycaniphila. Next base: position 2,536,147 of record NZ_LT629973.1, read on the forward strand.
CGAGTATGAGGCTGATCTGGATGTGGCGATGGAACGGTTTATTCAGGAATGGAAAGAGGGTGGAGATATTGATGCCGAGGATGAAGAGGCCTTGCGTGCCGGCCTGTCCCAAGTGAGGAAGTCGTGGAGGCGGTATGCGGAGGCGGAGGATGCGCTGGTGCGTCGTCTTCCGGTGCCGGAGGGTTTCGATGCCGCCGCGTATGCTGCAGGTTGCAGGGCAGCCGTGGTGATGCAGCATCTTGTCGCGCTTCATGCCCATGCGGCGTTTTCCCTGAAGGAGTCCTTTGTTTTCGGTGAAGGAGAAGAAACGGACAAATGGAGCGGCGGCGATGTGCCTGTGATGGAAATGCCCCGGGACGATTATGCCAGATATCTGGCGCGATTGAGAGATGAAGCCGGTTCGATGTCGTTGATGAATGCTCTGGCCGAGAATGTGGCCGAGTATTGGGACGAGCGCCTTTTACTTTTTCTGGATGCGCTGCCTATAGGTTTGTACAACAATCCTCATCCGGAGCTTGAGGGTTTCCCCGAAGATGCATTGAAGACGGCTCAGGAGGCGTGGCTGGCGTATCGTGATTTCATGATCGCATCGTTGACTCCTTTGCCTCGTTATGTCGGGACGGGTTCTCCCACTTTACGGGCAATACTGCGCGAGCGGCTGACGAGGCAGAGGTGCGAGAATTTTCTTTTTTATGCAGGCACGGGCGATCCTGTTTCTGCTGCAGGGTTCATACCGTATACACGGCATCGGCAAGTTCTCCAGCGGTGAATGACGGAGGCCGGAAGCTGTAGTACGGTTGATCGCGCGTCGCGGATGCCGTGCCGATGACGACGTGGTCGATCATGCGGATGTGCATGATTTTTCCTGCTTTTTCGACGGAGTCCGTCAGGAGGCGGTCGGCCTCGCTGGGGGAAGGGTCGCCGCTGGGGTGGTTGTGCGCGAGGATGAAGCAGTGGGCGTTGTGTTTGATGGCTGCTCGGAAGATGTCTCTCGGGTGGATGAGGGAGGCTGTGAGGGAGCCGACGGTGAGGTCGACTTTGCGAATGAGTTTTTTCCGGATGTCCAGCAGGAGGACGACGATGTGTTCCTGAACATGCCAGAGCATTTCCGGAGCGAGGTAGTCGTAGACGTCCTGTGCCGTGTTGATGGAGACTTGCGCTTTTTCCTCCTGTATGGCTCTGCGCCCCAGTTCGAAGGCGGCGGTGAGGGTGGCCGCTTTGGCGATGCCGATGCCTTTGCACAGGCTTTGGAGGTCGTCGGCTTCCATGCGTCCGAGGTTGGCGAGGGAGCCTGCCTTGCGGATGAGGTCGCGGGAGAGTTCCATGACGTTGCATCCCGGGATGCCCGTGCGGAGGAAGAGGGCGATGAGTTCTTCATCCGACAGGGCGGCACGCCCGGAGGCGGCGAGTTTTTCGCGTGGCAGGAGGTCGGTGGCGGTGAGGCTGGGGGACATGGCGGGCGGGTCAGTAGCAGAGGTCGGCGGTGGATTGCATGGCTGCGCCGAGGTGGCGGAGCGTGTCTCCTGCGGTGAGGGCGCGCTCGTGTCCGCTGCAGCCCCGGCTGACGGCGAGTTCGGAGGCTCGGCCGCAGAGGTAGACGGCGAGTGCGGCGGCATCCCGCGGCATCATGCCCTGTGCCGCCAGTCCGGCACAGATTCCGGCGAGGACGTCGCCTTGTCCGCCCTTGGCCATGGAGGGGCCTCCCGTGCTGTTGTAGAGCATGCCTTGCCTGCGCTGGCCGATGATGGTGCGTGCGCCTTTGAGGACGAGTGTGGCGTCGTGGTTGTACAGGAAGCTGTTGACAAGTTCCTTGCGGGGAGTGTTCATGCCTGCTGAGGGCAGGAGCCTTCTCATTTCGCCGGGGTGGGGGGTGAGGATGTGGTTTTTCTCGAAGCGCCAGCTGCGTTCTGCGGCCAGGTTGATGCCGTCCGCATCGAGGACGACGGTGCCGTCGAAGCAGGAGACGAGGGCATGGAGGGCGAGCTGGTTGGCGTTGTCGAGCTGGCCGAGGCCGGGGCCGATGAGGAGGGCCTGGGCATCGTCTTCGTCGATGTTTTTGTATGTTTGCACCTGCTTGACCATGATTTCGGGCGAGACGCGGGCGGCAAGCAGCGGGTAGGTTTCCGGCAGGCAGTAGAGGACGACGAGGCCGACTCCCGCACGCAAGGCTGCTTCGGTGCAGAGCTGGGCAGCTCCGAGCATGCCGATGGATCCGGCGATGACGGCCACTCTTCCCGCCTTGTTTTTGTAGAGTTCGTAGGGGCGGCGGACGAGGAGTCGGGAGAGCATGGGCGAGTCGATGACTTCATCGCTGTATTCCGGCTGGATGTCCAGATCGTTGAGGGGGACGGGGACGAGGCGGCCGACGTGCGAGGTGGCCGTGTCGGCGATGAGTCCGGGTTTGATGCAGCCGATGGCGGCGGTGTAGTCGGCCTGTACGGCGTTTTCTCCGATTTCTCCCGTGTCCGGGTGGACTCCCGTGGGGATGTCGATGGCCCAGACGGTGGCGTTGCTGCAAGTGCGCCGGAGTTCGTTGATTTCCTGTACGAGTTCCGCGATGGCCGGTTTCAGGGGGCCGTCGACTCCGGATCCGAGGAGGCCGTCGAGGATGACGATGGGCATGCGCGGGATGTCGGCGAGTTTTCGGCGGAGGAGGGTGGGTTCGGCGGTGACGTCGAGTTCCGTGGTGAGGGTGGAGGCTTCGGCATCGTGGAATTTTTCCCATTGCAGCTGGCACAGGCCTTCCATGTCTTCGGCTGAGTAGGCGGCGCGGATGTGGACGTTCCAACCGTGCGCCATGAGTCTGCGGAGGACGCTGAGGGCATCCCCGGCGTTGTTGCCTTTGCCGATGTAGGCGATGCAGAAGATTTCCTCGTTCCGGGCATCGGTTTGCTGGATGATGGCATCCGCAATGCCGGAAGCGGCGGTTTCCATGAGGGTGTAGGCGGAGACGCCTGCATCAATGGCGCGGGTTTCGGCTTCGCGGATCTGGGCGCATGTGGCGAGTTTCATATTTTTTCGTTTGATTGAGTATATCAGATGCCGGTTGAAGGGGCAAACAAAAAGAGGCTCCGTTTTGAGTATGGTCAGGCGGGTGTATGGGAAGGTTCGATGCGCTTGATGATGCGGGCAGGCGATCCGGCGACGACGCAGAGGTCTGGCACGTCTCGAGTGACGACGGCTCCGGAGGCGACGACTACGCCGTTTCCGATGGTGACGCCGGGGTTGATGATGCAGCGGCCGCCCAGCCAGACGTCGTTTCCGATGGTGACGGGTTTGCCGTATTCCCTGCCGGACGAGCGTTCCGCTGGGTCGAGAGGATGGCAGGCTGTGTAGATGTGGACTCCCGGTCCGAGCATGACGCGGTCTCCGATGCGGACAGGGCAGATGTCGAGGATGACGCAGTCGAAGTTGGCGTAGAAGCTGTTGCCGACGTGGATGTTGAAGCCGTAGTCGCAACGGATGGCCGGTTCGATGTAGGCTCCTTCGCCGACGGTGCCGAGGAGTTCCGCAAGGATGCGGCGGCGTTCTCCCATGTCGTCTTCCGAGGTTTGGGCGTAGCGGCGCGTCAGGGTGCGGCACCGGGAGCGCATGGCGCACAGTTCGGGATCAAGCGGTGTGTACATGCCGCCTGCTGTCATGGTGTCCACTTCTCGTGTCATGATGGTATGGTAGCTTGTTATGGGGGCTTGTCAACGCTTCCGGCTGTCTGTTGACGCGGTGCGGCGGGATGCAGGATGTTTCTTTGGTTGCCTTGATGGCTTTTTGATGCTAGCATGCGGGCATGGAACGCATCGTCCGTTTTTTACTGCTCCTCCTGTGCATGTTTCTTGTTGCCTGCGAGGGCCGCAAGGAGGAGTCCTATGAGGGCAAGGTGGTGGTGATTGAGGTCGGGGAGAATTCCCTGGCGAATGCGCAGAGCTTTCAGTTCATGAAGCGTACGCTGGAGCGTGCGGAGAGTGAGGGTGCGCGGGCCGTCGTGTTCGAGCTGAATACGCCCGGCGGCCTTGCATGGGAGACGAGTGATCTGATGATGAAGACGATGCAGCAGCTGCATATCCCGGCATACGCTTTCGTCAATACGCATGCGATTTCGGCTGGCGCGCTGGTGGCTTCCGCCTGCGACAGGATTTACATGGCGCCTGTTTCCTCCATCGGGGCGGCCGGGATCGTGTCCGGCGACGGCGAGGAGATCGAGCCGATGATGCGCCGCAAGGTGGAGAGTGCGTTCGATTCGTTTGTGCGTTCGGTGGTGACGAAGAAGGGGCATAACCCCGCCGTGATCCGTGCGATGATGATTCCTTCCAAGGAGGAGCGCAAGTTCGGCGAGGTGACGGTGGAACCCGATGCGCTGCTGACGCTGACGGGCGAGGAGGCCGTGTCGAAGGACGAGCAGGGCAAGCCGATTCTTGCCGCAGGGATTGCGAAGTCCGTGGAAGATCTGCTCAAGCAGGAGAATAACAGCAATCCCGTGGTGAATGCGGAGCCGACGGGTTTCGAGCAGATTGCGATGTGGCTGGCCATGATTTCTCCTCTGCTGATTCTGATCGGCATGGCGGGCATTTTTATCGAGTTCAAGACACCGGGTTTCGGGATCGGCGGCATTGCGGCGATTGTGGCCTTTTCGCTGTTCTTCTTCGGGAACAATGTGGCGGGCAATCTGGCCGGGTATGAAATGGTGGCGTTGTTCGTGCTGGGTATCGCCCTGATTATCGTCGAGTTCGCCACGGGCGGAAGTTTCATCGTCTTCGGCATCGCCGGGGTGGTTTGCGTGTTGGTCGCGCTGTTTGGCGGCATGCTGAGTACGATCGATGTGGAGCATCTTCTGGATAATCCTTCCGCCGGATGGAGCGATTATGCTGGCGTGGCTGCCGGGCCTGCCTTCAAGCTTGCTCTCGGCTGCGTAGGCGGTGCCGTGGTGATTCTGCTGCTGATGCGTTATCTGCCGGATCTTCCTCTTTTCAACCGCTTGAGCAATGCGACGGCGAGCGGAGGCCCTGCCGGATCCGCAGTGACTCTTGATGAAGTCGCGGTCGATACGATCGGCGTGACGACGACGGAGCTGAAACCTTCCGGCAAGGCGTTGATCGACGGCAAGCTGTGCGAAGTCTCCTCGATCGGCGGCGTGATCCCGATCGGCACTCCCGTGTGCGTGGTCGGCCATTCGGCATTCGGCCTGCTCGTCGCTCCGGTGGAGCTGGACGGGGAATCGAAGTAATTTTTCTTTATTCAATCATTATCAGTCATCCCATTCATTCAATCTTATGCCCGTCTCCGTAGGTCTCATTTCGCTCGGCTGCCCCAAAAATCTCATTGATTCGGAAATCATGGCCGGACATCTTCGCAATGCCGGCATGGTCATGACTCCCGAGCAGGATCTGGCCGATGTCGTCGTCATCAATACCTGTGCCTTCATTGACAAGGCCAAGCAGGAATCCATCGATACGATTCTCGGTGCGGCGCGCGCCCGTGAGAACGGCGAGGCTCCGAAGAACCAGAAGCTGATCGTGGCCGGATGCATGTCGCAGCGGTTTTCGAAGGAGCTGCCGGACCTTCTGCCCGAGGTGGATGCCTTTATCGGCGTGGATCAGGTGACGAAAATTGCCGAGGTGATCGAAGGCGTGATCCACGGTACGGCCGAAGGAAAGAATTATGTGACGCGAAAGCCGACCTACGTTCCCGAGTGGGATACGCCGCGCTACCGCCTGACGCCGCGCCATTCCGCCTATGTGAAGATTGCCGAAGGCTGCAACCACGCCTGCTCCTACTGCGCCATTCCGCTGATCCGCGGCCCGCACCGCAGCCGTTCGCAGGAGAGCGTGGTTCGCGAGGTGAAGATGCTGGTGGAATCCGGCGTGAAGGAGATCAACCTCATCGCGCAGGATACGACCTATTTCGGCATGGACCGCTGGAAGGGCGAGAAGGCGACGAAGCGCAGCGGGGTCGATTCGAGCAAGGGGGAATCCCTCGCTTCGCTCATCCGCGAGCTGGACAAGATCGAAGGCGATTTCTGGATTCGCATTCTCTACACGCATCCCGCCCATTGGAGCGACGAATTGACGCAAGCCATTGCGGAAAGCAGCAAAGTCGTCCGCTATATCGACATTCCCCTGCAGCACATTTCCGACCGGATGCTGGCGGATATGCGCCGCCTGACGGACGGACGGTACGTGCGCGACGTGATCCGCCGCATGCGCGAAGGCATTCCCGGCCTCGCCCTGCGCACGACATTCATTACAGGCTTCCCCGGCGAGACGGAGGAAGACCATCAGCAGCTGATGGAGTTCATCGAAGAATTCCGGTTCGAACGTGCAGGCATCTTCACTTATTCCCGCGAAGAAGGGACGCTGGCCTATCGCATGAAGCCGCAGGTTCACCACCGCACCAAGGCGCGCCGCTGGAATGAAGCTTCGCTGCTGATGACGCGCATTGCCTCGGAAATCGGGCAGGCGCAGATCGGCAAAACGCTGCGCGTGCTGGTGGAAGCTCCGGGCGTTGCCCGCTCGGAATGGGATGCTCCCGATATCGACGGCAGCGTGATGGTCGATCCCGCCTTGCCCGTGGGTGAGTTTGCCGATGTGAAGATTGTGGATGCCGTGGCTTACGATCTCTTTGCCGAAGGCTCGGTCATCCCGGAAGCCGAGGAGTGAGCCGCCGACGATGGCGGAGCCGGGTGGGGCCGAAGGACGGAATGGCGGTCAGTTGTCCTCTTTCTGTGAGGCTGCGTTCCTCTTGAGCAGTTCGAACACGTACCCCGGCACATAGCGGCGCACCTGTTCTTCCCAGCCTTCGGGCCCGATGAGCCCCTTGACCATGGAGGAGGAAAGCTCGGAAATCGAGCGGGGCGGCATCAGGAAAATGGTTGTGATCTGGGGAGCCATGTCCGCATTGATGTGGCGCATCACACGCTCGTACTCGTAGTCGTGCGAGGAGCGGATGCCGCGGATCATGACCATGGCGCCGTTCTCCTTGGCGAAGTCGACGAGGAAGCGGTTATTGAATTCCTTGATCTCCACATTATCGAGTCCCTTGAGGGATTCTTCGAGCATCCGCGTGCGCTCGTCCACGGAGAAAGTGGACCGTTTTTCGGGGTTCAATCCCACGGCGACGATGAGCCGATCAAAGAGGGCGGCCCCTTGCCGGATCATCCAGACGTGCCCGTTTGTCAGGGGATCGAAGCTGCCTGCGTAAACCGCGGTGCGTTGCATGGGTTCAGAACTACATCAAATCAAAAGTGATTCCAAGTCCAAAGTCCGCACCGCGACAAAAAAATGTAAAAAGTCATTGATTGAAACGCGGAATTTGTGTAACCTCATGCCGTTATGGCAAAGCGCGCTTTAGGCAGAGGATTTTCAACCTTGGTGACTCCCGTTGCATCCCAGCAGAACATGCTGGCGGCAAATGCACAGGATCAGGTGCTTCAGGTGGGGTTGGGCGAAGTCGTGCCGAGCCCCTTGCAGCCGCGCCGCCAGTTCACCGAAGAGCAGCTCGCGGAGCTGGTCGAATCCATCAGGGAGCATGGCATTATCCAGCCTCTGATCGTGCGCGAGGTGGACGGCAAGTACGAGCTGATTGCCGGGGAGCGCCGCTGGAGAGCCGCCGGAAAACTCGGCAAGGAAAACGTGCCGATCATCGTGCGTGAAGCTTCCGACCGCGACGTGCTGGAAATGGCCCTGATCGAAAATCTCCAGCGCGAAAACCTGACCCCGATCGAAGAAGCTTTCGGTTATGTGCGCCTGCGCAAGGAATTCAAGATGAAGCAGGAGGAAATCTCCCGCCGCGTCGGCAAATCCCGCGCCTCTGTGGCCAACATCATGCGCCTGCTCGAATTGTCGGAACCCTGCCAGGAAATGCTCGTTTCCGGAGGCATCAGCATGGGGCATGCCAAGGTACTGCTTTCGCTGAAGGATCAGGAAGTGCAAACCCGCGTGGCGCAGGATATCGAACGCCGTTCACTGACCGTGCGCCAAACGGAGAAAATCGTTCACAATATCCTGAATCCCAAGGAAGAAGCGCCTGCCAAGAAAACGGTGTCTCCTGTACTTGAACCATACTGCCACAGGCTGACGAAGCAGTTCGGCACGCCCGTGACCATCTCTGCCAAGGGTGCGCACGGCACGATTGAAATCTCCTATTCCAACCGTTCCGAACTGGTGCGTTTGCTCGAAATCTTCGGCATGGATGCGTCCGAACTCTAAATGCCCATTGCCATGTTCCGTTCCCTTGCTTTGCTGGCGCTTGTTTCCTGTCTGGCTGCCTGCCATGAGCGCGAGGCAGATGCCTTGCCGGGGAATGCCGGGCTGGAACAGCTGGGATTCGTGGAAACGGAGGCGTTTTCCGGACAGAATGCCTGGATGCACACCAACGAACTGGTAAAAATGGGGAGCCGCCCGACCGGATCCGAGGCTTACAAGACGCAATTGGAATACATCCGCAGCCAGCTCACGAAGAACGGCTGGGAATGCAAGATGATGGATTTCACCGTAACCAACCCCATGACGGGAGAACCCGTTCACATGCAGAATCTGCTGGCCCGTTTCGGCAACGGCCACGACTTCGACGAGATGGTGAACGGCATCGTCTCCTGCCATATCGACACCAAGGAAGGCATACCCGGTTTCGTGGGGGCGAATGACGGTGCATCCGGCGCAGCCGTGCTGCTGGAACTCTCCCGCGTACTGGCCGCTCATCCCGATCTCACCCGCAAGGTCGAACTCGTCTTCTTCGATGGCGAAGAATCCTTTGCGCCGCACATGAATGAAGAGGACGGCCTCTACGGCTCGAAATACGATGCAGGCCGCCGTGGCGACAAGCAGCCGCTCTGGATGGTCAATCTGGACATGGTGGGCCGCGACCGGATGAAAATCCGCATACCGTGGGACACGCCGCAAAGAATCTACGAAGAATACAAAAGGGCTGTGCAGGCGCTCAACTTGCCTTCCTCCCAGTGGGGCGTATCGGAAATGCCCATTCTGGACGACCACAAGCCTTTCCTCAGCAATGGTGTGTATGCCCTGAACCTCATCGACGATTTTATGGACGGCGACTGGTGGCACACAGAACGGGACAACATGGACATCATTTCTCCCGACTCTTTGGAAACGACGGGCAAAGTCGTCATGCAGCTGCTCAAACAGCTCGTGCCGGGCGACTCGATGTAAGAACCGGGGTTGCTGCACAAGGAAGCGCATGACGCGGAAAGGCATCCGTACAAAACGGAGAGACTGCCGCTCGGATTGCTTTTTTTCGGAGGCTTGGTAGCGTAGGTGCATGCTACCGGCCAACCGACGGACGAAAACCGCCAAAAACATGGTCAAAGCTGCCATCGTCCTTTATGGCTTGCAGCTTGTGCTTTCGTTGATTCTTCATGTGCAATCATACCGCCGTTATGAGGCGGATGGCATCTCAATCACCTTGCAGATGGAAACGCCCTGGTATGGGAGCATCATACCGGGAATAGGCTTGGTACTGGATGCAGGGGACTTCATGCTTGGACACGACACGGCGGTCACCTTTCAATACGGAGACTGGACTTATACGCAATTTTCTGACGATGCTGACAGCGTGGATTGGAAAAATGGCTTGCACACGCGGAAAAACGGTGATTGGATCAGCCTGTATGCGAAGGGCAGGGACATGCCCATTATCTCGATGCCGATTCAGGGAGCATGGATTGATCCATGAGCGGAAAAACGGGAAAAAAGTGGTAGCATGCAGGCTTCGGCATATTTTTGTTGTAGACATGTTTTATTGTTGGTTTGCACGTAATCTATTTGAAAAAAGAAGATAGTGTTTGTTAGTTGCGACGGAATGGCAAAAGAATGTTATTGACGGGGCCGTGGGAAAATGTTAAATGAAAAAGGTCTTGAAGGTTGTGGCTCATGGCAGTCGCTTCCGTAAGGATTTCATCACCCCCAACACCCCCTGCAATGAATTACATTCATCAAAACAGCTATATAGTGCCCGGAACTCCGGGATACCGCCTTATCGAAAACAGCTCCGCAACCCGGCCTTCCGCCGGTGAAGCGTCCGCCTTATCAGGCGAAAGCGGCGACATGATCGCCCTGTCGTACTCGCATGGCAAACCGTCGAACTCCTCGCACGTCATGACGCCGGTACGAGGCACCTTCATCCTGCCAGAACTCCCCGAAGGGGGCACGCACACCGTCGTGGCATCGGGCAAGGTGGACGACTCCGTCAGCCTGACAGTAGACGACAGCAGCGTATCCTCCACCTCGGGAGCGCCCCATTCCTTCTCGATCAGCATCGAAGGCCTCCAACCCGGCGTCCACAAACTCGCCGTCGTCCACCACAACATCGACTACTACCCGGACCCCACGGGCAACATCTCCGTCATCTCCGGCAGCGTCGGCCCGTGCCCCCGCTTCGAAATCGAACCGGATGAAAACGTCAAGGTAGACTGCGAATGCGGCTGCGGCTGCGACCGCAACGACGGCGACTCCGGAGGAGAGCTACCCGCCCCGGCCGCCCGCATATCCATACCGCACGGCAGCTTCGGCTCCTCCTCGGCAGGCAGCGGCATCATCCGCGAAGCCCGCCTGCAATACATGCGCTGGAGCGTCACCTTCGGCACCTTCCGCGGCATGGGCGGCATCCCGAAAGGCCGCATCGAACTCATCGGCTACCGCTACTCGGCCTCCCTCCTCACCCCGGCAGGCCTCGCATACAGCCACCCCGCCGCCTCCTTCGTCTCCCTGCCTGCGGGCGGCATCCGCCCCAACAGCCTCCTGCGCGTCCGCCAGGGCGGCGCCTACGCCAACTACATCTGCGACGCCAACGGCCGCACCGCCTTCGGCGTCGGCTCCACCTCCTCCAGCACCGACCGTGCGGACTTCGTCACGGAACTCGTCCGCACCCCCTCCGCCGCCCTCCCTCTGGCGGAAGCCGCCTACCTCCGCATCCTGAAAACGGACGGCACGGCCACCTTCTACCACCTCGAAACGGGCGCCTTCGCCGCCTGCATCTCATCGCAAAACAGCCTCCTCACCGCCGAAGAGGCCGCCCAATACCTCGACATCGTCCGGGAACAAAACGGCACCATCCGCCAAATCTGGAACTACTGGGACGGCCTTGCGGACATCGTCGCCGCAGAAAACGGCTACATCGTCGCCCTCTACCTCCCGAACCAAATCACCGGGCAGAACCCTGCCAGCGGCCTCTACACCACCTCGGGCACCCCCTTCCAAACATACGCCATCGGCGGCGACCCGGCGGCCTCCAGCCTCACCGTCACCGAAACCGACCACACCCTCCCGGCCTCCATGCCCCCCTACACCACGGAATGGACCGAAACGGACCGCCTGTGGAACATCACCCGCGGCACGGGAGACACCGCCGTCTCCACCACCCGCACCCGCGAAACATCGCCCCTCGCCGGCACCTACCGCATCGTCACCACCGTCAGCAAAGGCGGGGCAGCCGCCTCCGTCGTCGCAGAAAACTACATCTCCCTCCCCGTCGGCGAACTCCTCCTCAGCCGCACCGAAGGCTACGGCAGCCCGCAGGCCCTCACCACCGCCTACACCTACGACGGCGCCGGCAGCCGCATCAGCTCCATCGGCCCGCAGCAGGGAGAAACCCGCACCATCCACGACGCACACGGCCGCGCCACCGTCCTCGCCCTCCCGTGGGCAGGCGGCCAAAACCGGATCATCAACACCTCCTACCGCAGCGACGGCGCCACATGGACCGACGAACCCGCGCAAATCGACACCACCATCGTCGACGCGGGCGGCATCCCCCGCCTCCACCTCCGCGAAACATACGCCTACAGCGAAACAAACGCCGTCAAACGCGTCGAAAAACGCAGCACGGCCAACGGCCTCACCCGCCTCGAAATCACCGAAACATGGCAGGGCAACGCCGAAAACATCCATGCCCGCGGCCGCCTCCGCATGACCCAGACCGCCGACGGCATCCAGACATGGCACGACTACGCCCCCGCCTCGGCACACGGAGCCCTCTACACCGCCACCGAAGAAACCCGCATCGGCGGCCAGCCCGTCCCCGGCCACAGCACCCGCAGCACCGCGTGGATCGACGCGCAGGGCAACGCCCTCCGCACCGAACAACACATCCTCGACAGCGCGGGCCACTGGCAACTCCTCGCCGCCGCCGACTACGAACACGACATCCGGAACCGCTGGACCAAACGCACCCGCAGCAACGGCCGCACCACCACCCGCGCCCACATCTGCACCGGAGACCTCCTCCGGGAAACCGACGAAAACGGCACCACCACCACCTACGGCTACGACAGCTCCCGCCAGCTCATCGAAACCGTCCGCAGCGCCACGGCAACCACCCCGGAAACCGTCACCTCCTACCAACGAGACGCCCAGGGCCGCATCCTCCGCACGAGACGCGACACCGGAGCCATGACCACCGTCGAAACCGCCGCGTACGACCTGCAGGGCCGCCTCATCGCCCAAACCGACACCCTCGGCCGCACCACCGCCTACGCCTACAGTGCGGACGGCCTCACCGAAACCCTCACCACCCCCTCCGGAGCCACCCTCATCACCGAACGCAACCCGGACGGCAGCCTCGCCCGCCAGCACGGCACCGGCCAGCGCGAACTCCTCCACGAACACGACTACAGCAACGCCCGCATCCGGCACACCGTCAAACTCGCGGACCGCAGCACCATCCTCTCCCAAACCCTCGAAAACGGCTTTGGAGAAACCGTCGTCGTCACCACACCCAGCACCACGGGCTACCTCTACGACCGCACCACCTACAACAACAAAGGCCAAATCACCCAGCGGCAGCGCGACACCGGCTCGGCAGCCGGCTCCCTCGCCATGGCTCCCACCCTCTACGAACACGACGCCTTCGGCAACCCCGCCAAAGAAACGTGGAAACTCGCCGCCACCCCCACCCTCGCCAACTCCCGCATCACCACCTGGGCCTACCGCGTCGAAACGAGGGCCGACGGCATCTACCGCATCGCCGTCGCCACCAAAAACAACGGCAAAGGCACCACCTGCACCGAAACCGCCGCCCAACTCATCTCCGAACACCCCACGCTTGAAACCCGCAGCGAACACACCTGCCCGCGCGGCCACACCACGGTAGACAGCACCGCCTATGGAGAAGGCGCGGAACGCATCGTCACGCAAACCCTCCCCACCTCCGTCATCGAAGCCGCCGCCACCGTCATCGACGGCTACACCGTCTCGCAAACCGACCACGCCGGCATCACCACCACTGCCCGGCGCGACTGGACCGCCACCGGCCTCCGCCTCACTCAAACGGACGGCCGCGGCAACGCCTCCGTCACCCTCACCGACATCGCCGGCCGCCCCGTCAGCGCCACCGATGCTGCGGGCCACACCACCGCCACCGCATACTGCCCCTGCTGCGACAACCCCGCCTGCATCACCGATGCACTCGGCCACACCGCCCGGTATGCCTACGACATCCGGGGACGCAAAACCGCCGAATGGGGCACCGGCATCCAGCCCGCGCGCTACGCCTACGATGAAGCCGACCGCCTCACCGCCCTCACCACATGGCGTGCCGACGAAGAAAACATCGAAACCGACCCCACCGAACGCACCGACGGCGACACCACCACATGGCAATACCATGACGCCACCGGCCTCCTCACCCGCAAAACTTATGCGGATGCTTCGCACGAAGACACCGAATACAATGCCCTCAACATGCTCTCCCAAAAGACGGATGCGAGAGGAATCGTTTCAACGTACACGTGGGACACCGCCAAAGGCCTCTGCACCCGCATCGAACACAGCGACGCCACCCCGGCGCAGCAAAACACCTGGAACCACATCGGCAACCTCTACCGCATCGCGGACGCCCAGGGCACGCGCGACATCGTCTACAACAACTACAACGAAAAAGACACCGACAGCGTCACCGTCGCCGGCATCAAACACACCGTCACCGAAACATACGACGCCTACGGCCGCCCCGCCGGCTACACCCTCACCAAACCCGGCAGCACCCTCGACACCGTCGCCTGGCGCTACGGCACGGACGGCCGCCTGAACCAGGCCTCCTTCCTCCAGGGAACGGAAGAAAAAACATTCGCATACGCCTACCTCCCCGGCAGCCACCTCCTCCACACCCTCGCGCACCCCAACGGCCTCCTCACCACCCGCAGCTACGAACCGCAGCGCGACCTCCCCACAGCCATCGACACCACGCGAGGCGCCACCGGAGTCGTCCTGCGAGGCTACACCTACGATGCCCTCGGCCGCCCCGCCACCCGCACCCGCGCACGGCAGGGAACCACCCGGCAGGACGCCTTCGCCTACAACGACAGAAGCGAATTGACTGGTGCAACCCTCGGAACCGCGCCCTACGCTTACGCCTACGACAACATAGGAAACCGGGAAACGGCGCAGGAAGCGGCGCAATCTGTCACCTCCTATGCCGCCAACCAGCTCAACCAATACACCGCCATCGGGCAGAATGCGGCGGAACCCTTTATTCCCGCCTACGACGCTGACGGCAACCAAACCACCCTCCAGACACAAACGGGGAAATGGACCGTCGACTACAACGCCAACAACCGTCCCACCCGCTTCACCAGCCAGGACGGCAACACCATCGTCGAAAACGGCTACGACTACATGGGACGGCGCTACATGAAAAAAGTCTCCGTCAACGGAACCGTAATCCTGCACCAGCACTACCTCTACCGTGGCTACCTGCAAATCGCGGCCCTCGACCTCACGCGCAGCAACGCCCCGGCCCTCTGGCTCCTCCACTGGGACCCGACCCAGCCCGTAGCGACGCGTCCCCTCTCCCTCCGCAAAAACGGCACATGGTACACCTACGGCCACGACCTCACGAAAAACGTCACCGAACTCTACAAGGCTGACGGAACCATCGCCACGGCCTACGACTACACCCCATACGGCACCGTCACCGCCAGCGGCATCGACCAGCCCATCCAGTGGAGCAGCGAACACTACGACCCCGAACTCGCCCTCGTCTACTACAACTACCGCCATTACAACCCCGCCGACGGCAGATGGATCAACCGCGACCCCATCGCTGAAGAAGGAGGGAGGAATTTGTACGGGTTTGTTGGAAATATTTTGAGGAATGTCGATTTGAAAGGGTTGAAAGGATATCCTGCTTGCGTCTTAACGAAAGGGATAGTTACTCAACAAGGGAAATTTATTCGGAGGACATGGGTGGGTCCAGAACATATTACTACAAGACGTAAATGCTATTATCGGTGTTATCATCGTGGTACTGACAATTGCTATAGCATACCATGTGTGCCATGGTGTAAAAAAGATCATGGAGTAGAAATATTGATAACAACTGTTTCAAATAAAACAAATATACCTGCACCTTCTTGTTCCTCAATAATACATCTGATAGAGGACGGGACTCTTCAAAGCGGTGATGTCGTGAGAAGATAACAAATTAATTTCGATATGAAAATATACTTAATAATCCTTACATTATTTTTATTACCTATAGATTTTCTTATATTTAAATTTATTGTTTTAAAAGTTTTCTTTAAACAAAATTATGAAGATGCAGAATCTGCTATCTTTGTAAGTTTGTTTGGAGATTGTTTTCGAGATCCGTCTTGGATAATGATTTTTTTAATGATAATTTGTATGATATTTGTTCATTTGATGTTAGTGTATTTTTATAAAATTATTATGAGATAATGGTATGCATCTTCTTGGATATAGTTCCGAGAAACAAAAAATTATCAAATTCACACAAAATGATTTAGATTCTTTATTTGTTAATAAAACGATGTTGTGTTGCTGTAAGAAGAGAAGTAATACAATTTCACCAAATGATATTGAAAAAGAATAACAATGAATAAAGTATGAAAATAATAGGATATGTGTTTATTTTTGCGATGACTAGTATCAAACCATTGATTGCTGATATTCCGATATGTGCATATACCCAACATAGATCGCTTGATAGGGAATCGATCATTGTTCATGGGACACTTACACCGTTTTTCTATAAAGGAACGGAATACACGACAATAGAAGATCTCGCTAAAGCCTTAAATTCCAAAAAATCTTATCGTTTGGAAATTTCAAAATCGTTGTCTACGCATCGTGAAATTAAAGATTTGATCAAACAAATGGAACAAGCAGGTATTTCCATTCATTCCATTCGTTTCAGTCAAAATAATGGACCTCTTCTTAAACCAGTCAAAAAAGAAGAATTTATGAAGTGGGAAGATAACTAGAGACTAAACTTGCGGGATTGTATGGTTGGGAGGGAAGATTTTCTCTCCCAACCGTATCCAAAACAGATATGACTCTGTGGGAGGCGCTACATGAAAAAAGTCACCGTCAACGGAACCGTAGTCCTGCACCAGCACTACCTCTACCGTGGCTACCTGCAAATCGCGGCCCTCGACCTCACGCGCAGCAACGCCCCGGCCCTCTGGCTCCTCCACTGGGACCCGACCCAGCCCGTAGCGACGCGCCCCCTCTCCCTCCGCAAAAACGGCACATGGTACACCTACGGCCACGACCTCACGAAAAACGTCACCGAACTCTACAAGGCGGACGGCACCATCGCCACGGCCTACGACTACACCCCGTACGGCACTGTCACCGCCACTGGCATCGACCAGCCCATCCAGTGGAGCAGCGAACACTACGACCCAGAACTCGCCCTCGTCTACTACAACTACCGCCATTACAACCCCGCCGACGGCAGATGGATCAACCGCGACCCCATCGCTGAAAAGGGCGGGAGGAATTTGTACGCTTTTGTCGGGAATAATTGTATAAGGTGGAGTGATTGGTTAGGATTTGTGCCATTAATTCCGTGGATAGAAGAACATTTTATTCAAGAAATAAAAAACAGAAAGAAAACAGATAATAGTTATCGGAATGCAATTATGAATATATGTGTAATTACTGCTGAAGGGTGCATCGGAGTCACAAAAGCAACTCTAGGTCAAATTCATCTAGATATGAGTAGATGCTATGCACAATATGAGGAAGCATATCAGAAATTGCAAAGTATGAAAGAAAGCAAAGAATGTGAAAATGCTAAGAATATGTTTGGAGGGAAAGCGTGCCCTCGTATTTTCGGAATTCACACATTTGAAGGTGAAACTAATAATGGTACGCCGAGAATATTTAAACAACGTCCCGATAAAACATATAATGTTGATTCCGTGATAGATGGAAGACATAAACCAATAAAAAATCAAGGAGAGGCGGTCGGCCGATATGATTTTTGCATTGTGTCTATAGATGGTAGCACTGTTCAAGGAGCAGACCATTCTGATGGTCCTATGTTAGTCGATATATTGACTCGATTAGAACAGGAAATTCCTCAGCATATTCTGGATTCAGTCCAAGATGGTGCAATGGATATTTATACGTGGAAGCGAGAGCAATGGGCGGGATCCTTGGGAAAAGATTATAATCGTGAATTTTGGTGTGTTACTTGTGAGCAAGATGCTATTTTAAATTTACAATGAAACATGAATAATAATATTTTATTTATAATATTTTTTACAAGATGGATAAATTGCGCTTCTGTAGAAGGAATGACCTTTTCTCATCCAAATCTTGATGATTTATTACGGCCATCGGTAGATTTGCCTCAAAATAAAGAAGAACAATCTAATCTACCTGGTATTTTTAATGTACCAGGCATATTGGAAGAAGGAAATTATGCCGAACTTAAAAGAGACATGGGTGCGAATCGTCAGACTTTTGGCCAATATCAATCTTATTTGATGCAGAGTATGCAAAGGGCGGTAAATGGTGATCCTCATGCACAAGTTGTTATAGGCAATTACTATGCCCAGAAAGTACGAACATCGTGTGAATCTGTAATTGAATCTGCTACAACTTCTGTAACAAAAAAGGATTATATGAGTTTTGCCTTGGAAGCAATCAAATGGTACACGCTTGCAGACAATCAGGGGGATATGGAAGCCCCTTACCGCATGTACGAACTGATGTTTCTCATGACATTGCCCAATCGTTCCGGAGATATTCGAAAGCAGGCGATGGCATTTTTGAAGAAATCGGCAGATGCAGGATACTTCGATGCTCAATGTGCTTTAGGCCGAGCATATATGGAAGTGTATCAGAATTATGATAATAAGAAACTTGATGGTTCGGATAGTCCGGCTTCGTATTTGTTTGTTGAACGTATTTCGCGTGATGAAAGTTTGCGCAAGGCTTTGGAATATTTAGAGAAGGCCATGATGCATGATCATGCAAAAAATTACAAATCATTGGAGGATGATATTAGGAGATTGAAAGTATACTAACGCGTTCATCAGAATAATACATTGTAGCATGTAATATTTGTGCAGTACATTCTTGATGAAATTCTGTGAATATATTACCTTCGACTAAAAGAGTGTGATTTAGCTATCCTGTATTGTCTCCAATACAGGATAGCAGTTTATTATGAGAGTGATAAGGATGTAACAAGTGAATGTTTATTTTTTCCATCAGAGCAAATGGCAGTACCGTCATCGAAAACGGCTACGACTACATGGGACGGCGCTACATGAAAAGAGTCACCGTCAACGGAACCGTAATCCTGCACCAGCACTACCTCTACCGTGGCTACCTGCAAATTGCGGCCCTCGACCTCACGCGCAGCAACGCCCCGGCCCTCTGGCTCCTCCACTGGGACCCGACCCAGCCCATCGCCACCCGCCCGCTCTCCATCCGCAAGAACGGCACATGGTACACATACGGGCATGATTTGACCAAGAATGTCACGGAACTCTACAAGGCGGACGGCACCATCGCCACGGCCTACGACTACACCCCGTACGGCTCAGTCACCGTCAACGGCATCGACCAGCCCATCCAGTGGTCCAGCGAACACTACGACCCAGAACTCGCCCTCGTCTACTACAACTACCGCCATTACAACCCCGCCGACGGCAGATGGATCAATCGCGACCCCATCGCTGAAAAGGGTGGGCGGAATTTGTACGCTTTTGTCGGGAATGCGCCAACATTATATTGTGATTCTCTAGGTTTATGGGCGCGAGAAGATGAATGGACATTTTCCTCATCTGGATATAAAGGACATATTTGTGCTCAGGAAAATGATTCGTGGGAAACGCTTTATAAAGAAATTGCGGGAGAAATAGTTCATATACCTAAAGGTATGCCCGAAAAGGGTAAGATATATGAAGTAGCTCCAATTCTTCAAGCTCTAGAAAAACAAATTAGAAATAATATTGTTGCTGCAACAAAATCACTAAATGCAAACTTTGGTAAAGTACAATACTTCGATTTAAATTGGCAAGGAGATGAGTTAGATAGATTTTTCCATGAAGGAAGAGGTCCATTGGAATGCCATCACGCAGTTTTGGTAGTAGTGGCCAAGGGTGTTATGGATACAGTTGGAAAAAGCGTCTTCAATGATCTCTTTACATTAAGATCATTTAAAAAACCAGATGGTCAATACTTAATGCAAGTGAAGGCGAGCGATATTAAATCCATGCAACTTGGCGACTGGGGGTATATAAAAAATGATCCCAGATATGATAGTAGATTAGGATCTTTACAAGGCGAAAATATTATTAAATTAGGTGATGATCAATTCTAGGGACATGGTATTCCTGTTCCGAGTACCGAAGAAGAAGTGAAAGAAATATTAACCAGAGGATCCTATATGCAGGGCATTAAAGAACCAATTATTGTCTTTGATCAAACAACAACGTATTTTCCTCATGTTGCCAAGATTGGACAGGCCGTATTCGATTATAAAAAAAGTAAAAGCATAGTATGATGAAACTATCACAAATCAGTAATATAAATATATACTTCATTTTAACATGTGTTATTATTTTTGATTCAGCATATTCCGAAGGAAATATCAAAACACCTCAAGCCTCCAAAGTTATGGATGAACACCTCATCAAGATTGATCGAATCATTCCAAATCGAATCACTACAAAACTTCAGTATCAGCAAGTCATTGATAATCTTTTTCAAGAATTAGCAAAAGTATCTGATCAAGAGATCGTACAGTATATATATGCCATTGATCAGTCTTCTATAGTCGAAGATAAAAAAGATTTATCTATGGGTATTCTGTTTTTGCGATTACGCCAACACGATCTTTTACTTGAAGTGTTATCACAAGTTCAAAATATTCCATGGTCAGCGGGATGGCGGCCGCTCTCTTTACATCTATATGAATGTGGAATTAGTGCACAAGAAATTGAAACATTAAAAAACAAGGCCGAAAAAGATTCAACGAAAAAAGAACGTTTTGCACTGATTCTTTTAGAATATATGGAAGGCTATATTCCCATATCTGCTCCTCTGACAGAAAGAATTCCTTTAAATAAATAGGTTCAATCCAACTTTAAAAGTCTCTCTCTGAAGAGAGAAAGGAAAAAATGATAGATGTCGGAGTGATGATGCTTGAATCTGCATTCATATTTTTTGAGATGTAACAGAAAGGGTATTCCTTTAAATCTCTTGCGTTTCATCACACTGATTTTAGCAATCTCTCGGCAGTTTTCAATTTAATTGATATGTATTGCGTTTATTGCAAGCTATTTACTCCTAATCTCGACTGTTTCATGGCTTAGATATCCAAAGCAAAAAGTTCAAAGGGTGATAGTTGTTTTCTCTAATAAATTGCATGATTTACAAATAGTTTATTTAGAATATGTTTCAAGACAAGCTAGAGAAAATGGCATATGGATTGTAAACCACGTTCGTGATTGTTTAAGAAACGCCCAACGCCCACTTAGACAATAGTCATGGCAACTTATGCCTTGGAGGATATGCTTCCTCCAAGGCATATAGTCGAAGCAATGCTATGACTCATTAATTATTAATTTAAAATGAAAAATAGAAGATTATATATGTGAAAAGTAACCGTCAACGGAACTATGATCCTGCAGCAGCACTACCTCTACCGTGGCTACCAGCAAATCGCGGCCCTCGACCTCATGCGCAGCAACGTCCCGGCCCTCTGGTACCTCCACTGGGATCCGACCCAGCCCGTAGCGACGCGCCCCCTCTCCCTCCGCAAAAACGGCACATGGTACACCTACGGACACGACCTCACGAAAAACGTCACCGAACTCTACAAGGCGGACGGAACCATCGCCACGGCCTACGACTACACCCCCTACGGCTCAGTCACCGCTACAGGCATCGACCAGCCCATCCAATGGTCCAGCGAACACTACGACCCCGAACTCGCCTTCGTCTACTACAACTACCGCCATTACAACCCACTAGATGGTCGTTGGATCAACAGGGATCCCATCGCTGAAAAGGGTGGGCGGAATCTGTACGGGTTTGCCCGAAATAGGATAATGGATTTATTCGATTTTTTGGGAACCGAAGAAGGTGATAGTGTCATTAAAGAATGTACGATTATGCTTATTTGGGGACATGGTAATCAAGTTTTAGACTGGGTAGATCAAGAGTGGATTTATTATAATTCGGAGTCATGCAAATTTGGATTATTAGGATGCCAAATCAAGTTGCCTCAAACTAGGTCGGACTTTCAAATTCCCAATTTTCCAGATGTGTCAAGAGGTAATATTGGTGTAGCGGATACTTCTAAGAATGCGGGATTAAATCCTAATCGAGGAAGAATATCAGGCGATGTGCGTCAGGGATTTGCTAATTTATTAGCA
Organism: Neoakkermansia glycaniphila; assembly: GCF_900097105.1. Taxonomy (GTDB): domain Bacteria; phylum Verrucomicrobiota; class Verrucomicrobiia; order Verrucomicrobiales; family Akkermansiaceae; genus Akkermansia; species Akkermansia glycaniphila. The sequence goes on from NZ_LT629973.1 coordinate 2,557,796, forward strand.
AAGGCTCGCCAGACAGCAAATGCTGAAGCCCGGCGCCTGTGTGAATGTACATCCTGCACCAAGATTACAATGAAATTCATTGCAGTGGGAGATAGGGCCAGATCTGATGATGAGAATAACTTACCCAATAGGGTGATGGGAACGACTGAACAGGGTAAATGGAATAGATTTATGACATGGGAGATTCGGTGTCCCCAAAAACCTGCTCCGTTTGATGAAAATAAAGTGGCATTTGATGTATAGATCTTATGATAAAAGAAATCATTATTTCATGTATTAGTTATATTTTGGGTGTTTTTGATCATGTACAAGAGATAGAAATTCAGCTGAATCTTCCGAAAAATGATGCTTTTGAATTTAAAATCACTCCTGTTGAAAAGGAATTATCCAAACATTTCTTTTCCAGCCTTGAAGTAAAATCAAAAGCCATTCGAGCAAAGCTGCCTCCTGGTGAGTATGAATTAAACATTCGCCCGGCAAATGATTCCTTCATTCCTGATTATATTATTTTGGCTCGGTTTAAAGTGCATAGGTCAATGCCTCGTTATTCTGTGACTGTTCCAGATGGCAAGATGAGAGTATCTTTTCATGAATCATTGTTTTCACCGTTGGCAGAAAATGATATTGGTATCATTCTGGCACGAAATTATTTTTCAGAAGAATTGAATGCATCGGTTGCTTGTAAGCTGTTATTTCCATTAACTCGTGAGATAGACTCGTATGTGGGAGATTTGCGATATCTAAAAGAAGGTGTATATACATTATCTGTAATTTATTATGATGAAGATTTATCAGCCAATAACCCTAAAAGATTATTCGATATAAATGTGCAGAAAAGAAACGGCAAGATGACTTATTCGATATTGAAAAATAAAAAATGAAGACAAAAGTTCTATTATTGCGAGATATGCATGATATTGTCATTGTTGATAATGGAATGAATGATTATTAATGAATTCGAAGATGATGTATTAAAAATGAGAAGTAATTTATCTAAATTACTAAAGTGACACTATGCGTTAAAACTGATTTTATCTACTATCCTGTACCAGAAATGGTACAGGATAGTAAATTAGATTGTCTGTATGGGACAGCTCTACATGAAAAAAGTCACCGTCAACGGAACCGTAGTCCTGCACCAGCATTACCTCTACCGGGGCTACCTGCAAATTGCCGCGCTCGACCTCACGCGCAGCAACGCCCCCGCCCTCTGGCTCCTCCACTGGGACCCGGCCCAGCCCATCGCCACCCGCCCGCTCTCCATCCGCAAGAACGGCACATGGTACACATACGGGCATGATTTGACCAAGAATGTCACGGAACTCTACAAGGCGGACGGCACCATCGCCACGGCCTACGATTACACCCCGTACGGCACCGTCACCGCCAGCGGCATCGACCAGCCCATCCAGTGGAGCAGCGAACACTACGACCCCGAACTCGCCCTCGTCTATTACAACTACCGCCACTACAACCCACTAGATGGGCGTTGGATCAACAGGGATCCATTTGCAGAAAACGGGGGGAGAAATTTGTACGCTTTTGTCGAGAATTCCATTTATGCTTTTTTGGATGTTCTGGGACTAGAATTGATTCACATTCCGAATACGGATGCTACCTTGGATATGTCACGTATTAATTGTATCGAATATTCAACAGGGTTAAATGGCGATTTGCAGTTAGGAGCCAGTTCTTTCGATGAACTGTTTACTGCATTGGGATGGAGCTGTACCAATATGAAAAATGGTGGGGAATGTCATTGTGATTGTGACACGGAAGAAGCAATGGCTGTTTATGTACATATTCGTGCTCGTGAAAATGAAAACGGAGAATTAATAGACCCCAGAAGATTACGTGCGGTGGTCGATGATCTAATGAAAAGAGCGTATATAGATGATATATGGACAGCACGAAGTATATGGAAAATAAGAACGATAGATGAAATAGATCTTATTGATCTTCTGGACGTTCATGGTGTCCGTAGAAATTGCTTGGAAGAAGACGGATCGCCCAAAGCTTGGGATTATGTTCCTGAATCTGGAGTGAAAGGTACGGAATCTGTGAAAATACGGTATGTCTCGGATCCTAATGTAACATCTCCTGATATATATAATTATATAAGAAAATGTTGTAAAAAGAAGAAGCAAAAATAATCAAATTATATTTGTATGATCAATTATTAAGAATTTACTATGATAATGCGAAAAAATATGAACATGGACTCAATGGAAAATCATACTCTAAAAAGAATATTGCATAATTATTATATAAGATGTTTTTATTTCTTTTTTGCCTTTTTTATCATTACAGGCGATGTTTTGGCGGATGCTGACGAAAGTGAAGATCATTTAACGACTGTACCTCCCCAATATTTGAAATTGGAAATTAGGACTATTACATATGATAATAAGAAATTGAAAATCAATATGCGATTACAAAATATTAGCAATGAAAGAATTATTTTAAAACATATTTACTGGCCTTTATCTGCGAATTGTATCGAAGAGGATTTGAAAGATAGTCAGACAGTGTTGGGGCATCCTCTCGGTAATCTATTAACATGGAAAGATATAGAATTGAATAATAATGAGTTCATTGAATTTGATGTGATCAATTTCGGTACGATAAAACAAGGAGATCATATCATACGTGTTACATTTGTTATAAATGAATTGCTTATAGATTCAAAGACTCATACCTATTCAGATGTTCGTATAAATTCGAATCATTACAATATCTATATCAAACATGACATAGATACCAAACAATTGTTGGATAAAACGTACCGTAGTGATAACGAGACATCGACATCAAAATGACGAGATGCTGTACTCAGTAGATTATTATGTATATACTTAGTTGATAATTGCACACAAAATAAGTTCTGACAACCTTGTCGTAAAGGATTCTTTCTTTACGACAAGGTAAAACAATAAAATGAACAAAAGGCGTTATTATAAAAAATTAACCGTCAACGGAGTAGTCACCCTCCACCAGCACTACCTCTACCGTGGTTACCTGCAAATCGCGGCCCTCGACCTCACGCGCAGCAACGCCCCGGCCCTCTGGCTCCTCCACTGGGACCCGAGCCAGCCCGTAGCGACGCGTCCCCTCTCCCTCCGCAAAAACGGCACATGGTACACATACGGCCACGACCTCACGAAAAACGTCACCGAACTCTACAAGGCGGACGGCACCATCGCCACGGCCTACGACTACACCCCCTACGGCTCAGTCACCGCCAGTGGCATCGACCAGCCCATCCAGTGGAGCAGCGAACACTACGACCCCGAACTCGCCCTCGTCTACTACAACTACCGCCATTACAACCCACTAGACGGCAGATGGATCGACAGGGATCCCATTGCTGAAATAGGTGGATATAATGTGTATGGATTGATGGGGAATGCTGCAATTCGAATCATTGATTGGTTAGGTACCAAAAAGGTTGAAGGACACCAAAGTCAGGTTCTGACGAAAGATGGTGTATCCTATCCGCACAATTGGTCTTATGGGTTTCATGTTGAAATAAATGTGAATAGAGATAAACAATCAGGGACAATTGATGTAATGATGACGTTGGATTTAGAGGGAAGAGAGAGTGAAACAGAACAATTATTTGAGAATGCAATAAAAAAGCGATGGGATAAAACTCATGCGTTAGTTTGTGAGCCATGTTGTATATTTGTGATTACATTTGATATTGTATGGCAACGGTGGTGGAGGTTATTTAGAGACACAGATCACAAAATATCGATGATGACTGAAGCTGAAAAAAAAGCATATCGTAAAAAATATGGTAAGGATGTTATATTAATGACAAAATGGAGAACTGAACCTGAATTTGTTGATGCTGTCGGGCATGAAATAGGACATCTTCTCGGTTTGCTGGATCGTTATTATAATGTAAATGGTGTAGAATATGGCAGAAATCAAAAAAACAAAGGCATAATGCATGAGGCCCAAGCTATGACAATAGCGTCTGAATATGATACAATAATACAAAATATCAGTGATGAAATTCCAAAAACATGTTATAATTGTAAAGTAGTGAGCCTTCAATAAAAATATCAATATGTATAATTTTAAATTTGGCGTATTATTGAGCGCGTTATGTTTTTGCATCATATCATGTTCGAATTGCCAAAAGAAATATATACCCGTAATAGGCTTGCATCAAATGTCCAAGGAGCAAAGGAAACCTTGGAATGATCTGAATCAGTTATCGTTGGATCTAAATAAGAAAAAGGATGCGGAATTTTTAGTATTATATATTATACAAATTCCTGAGAATCAAGAGAGAGATATTTATTATAAAATACAATTGATATTTGCGCTATCTGAGAATTCCACACATCGCTTCTCGGCTTCTCAAATTAGGCCATTATTGGAATCGAAAAACAAATATGTGCAATTATATGCAACGCATCTATTAGATGATTCAAACGAAAGTGAAAGAATTCTTTTGAAAATCTATTCTTTGGGACTTTGTTCGAAAGATGTTGTGAATTGGATGTTAATCACTCCTAATAATTTTGTGTTTTTGACATGGCATGACATGTGTTACGGTTTTCTGAAACATTATCCAAATAAAAATATAATGAAAGATTTTTTGAAGACGGAAATTCGAGATTCATGTGATAAAAGAAAAAAATACTTGAAGAATTTATTAGACGAAGAATGCTAACTATACAGCTATCTATGATAGTTATTGGAAAAATATAATCAATTCATACTTACCAGAATGTAATTATACCTACAAACAATAGTTTACATATGAAAATTAGCATATTATATATCATTATGACAATTCTGTTAACAGGATGCTCCCCATATATGAAAGGTAATTTTCCACTTAATAAAAATAATTTAACCCAATTTTCTTTTTCTATCAATCAAGAGGGGCAAGGTACCATTAAGTGTTATCAGTATCATACTATATCAAGAGAACAAAAAAATGGCACAGTATCATCACGTTCTATATCATCAGAAAATTTGTTGTGGTTAAAAAACGATGTTGAAGGCTTGATCAAAGATAAAATTTTAACTTCAGACAAAAATGAATCGTCGTATTCGGATTTCCCTTCTCTAGAATTAAAAATATGTATTGGGGGGACTCCATATTTTTGTACCACAAAATATGTGTCGCCTGCAAATTCATCGAAACGATTATGCATGATTGAAAATAAAATTAATAAATCATTTAATTGTAATTGATTATTGTTTTAGGTGAATAGAGATGTGAGAGTGTTCTATTGGGACTACTAAGCAAGACGCAGTGTTCAATATCAATCGAAACAATGCGTTACTGGGTTGGCTTGATCTTATCACTGACATTCGATTCAGCCTGTGATGGCAAGGTTGATTTCCCTCCGCAAAACGACACATGGTACACGATCTCACGAAAAACGTCACCGAACTCTACAAGGCGGACGGCACAATCGCCACAGCGTACGACTACACCCCGTACGGCACCGTCACCGCCAGCGGCATCGACCAGCCCATCCAGTGGAGCAGCGAACACTACGACCCCGAACTAGCCCTCGTCTACTACAACTACAGACACTACAACCCCGCCGACGGCAGATGGATCAACAGGGATCCCATTGGGGAGCGAGAGCATCTGCATTTGTCTATCTACGTCAGAAATAATCCGTCGATGTTATATGATTTACATGGTTTGGAAACCACGGATGATGAGATGGCAAAAGCCTTGGAAGAGATTAGAGTTAAGATATCGGGAGAAGATGACATTGAAATTGACTGTAAAGGTGTAGAGAGTGCAAAGCAGGCTGCAAGAAATGTCATAGAAAAGTGGAATCCTGTTTCGATAAAAAACGATGTAGAATATGGGGGGCGAGTATGTGCATGTTGTGTGCGCAAAACAAAAAAATATCTATATATAACAACGCATGTTCAAGGTAAAAACGGCGAAGTGGAACCTGAGGACGCTCCTCCTTGTCCTTTTGGATATAGATTGGCCGGTATTTGGCATACCCATGGCAAAGCATCCAGTAAGGATCTATATGAAACGTTTTAGCCGCAATATATTATGAAAATTCATCAATTAGGTGTTCCTGGATATTTAGGTACTCCACCCGGGGCCATTTATACTCTTGACCCTAATAAAACGACAACTCCTCCAGAATTGAATAATCCTGGTACCCCAAAAACTGCTATCGTGTAAATGATATGATGAAAATATTTATTCTGAGTATATTGTTCTGCTCCTGCCTCTGGGGATCTCCCCAGAGGCAGGAGGATTATGCATGGAAGGCCATGGATGATATTGCGCGTTGTATTCCCCATCTCGAACAATTTTTGGAAAAAAGAAAAGGAAAGGAGGAGATTCGTGAAGATTGGGGGGAACATGTGGTTATGATAGATGCATTGCTTGCGGATCAACATGGTGAGGTTCAATATGTCAGGGATGATGGGGTCAGTAAGAAGAAAAAATATATGTATTCTCTGAATGGTGATGATCGGGATGTTGCTTTTGAACCCGGTGAAAGATACATCGCTTTTTATTTCGGTTATTGGCCGGATTCCGGGCCGTTCGATGGTGAAATGGTGTACCTTTGTCATGTCTCTACAGGTGAAGTCAAAGGTTTCTGGAGAACATGGTGAATATTTTGTAAAAAAGAAGATGAAATTATTGCCTTTATGCCTGTTGTTGGCGAATTGCCTATATGTATCGGCACAGGAACCGGAGGTGCAGTTCGATCCTTATATCAACCTTTCGGTGATCAAGCGTGCCATTCCCTTGGTGAAAGCTCATTTTGCCGAGAAGTGGCGTGAGCAACATAAGTCTGAGGTTTATTATAATGTCACGATTCGTACAGAAGAGATCCCATCGAGCGGCATCATTCGGTATGGTGATTCGCAAACGTTTGAGTGGCTCGAGTCATTGAAAAAGAAGGGAGAGTTTTTGCCTCTGATCGGCGGAGACCGGTATCTTGTTTTCCAAATCACGTCGTGGAGGAAAAAGGATAAGTCACAACTACCCGTTCTGGACGAATATATCGTTTATTTTTGCGATCTGAAGACGGGTGAGCCACTGGGATTGTTGAAATTGCAGTGATATTGTCGAAATCGGATTGAGTTGTCCGTGATTTGGTGTTAAAAGAAGCGGCATGGCTGGAGAATCGTATCATTCGTTTGTTCTGAAGTTGAGGCGTTTGTATCCCGAGCATCCGCTGCCCGGCCGCGAGGAGTATCGGGAGTGTTTGCGAAGTCTGGCTCCAATATCGTTCGCCTCTCCGGCTGTCGAGTTCAGCAGATATGTGTATGTTCGCCGTATGAGCTGGTGCGAATGTTCATGGGAAAGGGATCTTTTGCCATTGGAAGAGGATACGACGATTTTGCCGAATTATGTGCTTTCCGTTCCTTTTCTCCGGTATTATTTTCCGATGTGTTTGCATATTGCCATTGAGTATATTTCCGGCGTTTATGAAGCTGCGGAGTGCGGAAATATCGATTCATTTTTTGAGCGTACGTTGGATAGTATCATTGATCATGTGCATCTCCTTTCTTCTGATGAAAGAGAGTTGCTGCGGGAGTTCTGCAGCCTGATGGAAGAGAGCGATTATCTCGATTATCTTGATTATCCCTATCTTCGCCGTGCTCTGGATCCCGATGCGCCTCGTTTGCGGCGTATTGATTTTCGTCCGAACGAGAAAAGGAAGCCATGTTGTTGAGCCGTTCGTACGCAAGTCTGCGCAAACATGTTTGTTGGCTTGACTCCTGCATTCAGTCCCGGCATACTGGCTTTTCTACCCACTTTTTCAGATGAATGATCCTGTTGCCCGTTTGAAGGCTTTGTTTCCGGAGTACCCGTTGCCCGATGCGGAGTCGTATCGCGTTTGCATCCGTCTTTTTGCCTATCGGGTGTATGAGTCTCCGATCGTTGAGTTTTGCGAGTATGTCCACGCGCGCCGATTAAGCTGGTTCGAGTGTTCGTGGGAAGCCGATATTCTGCCGCTGGAAGAGGATACGACGATTTTGCCGTATCATGTTTTGATCACTCCTTTTCTCCGGTACTATATGCCGACATGTCTGCATGTGGCGATCAGGTATTTCCAAGGAGAATATGCTCGCAAAGATGTGGGCAATGTGAAGCTTTTTGTGGAGCGTACGCTGTTCATCATGGCTGCGTTTGAGATGTTGCTGAGTGACGAAGAGCGGCAGTTCATGGCTGATGCCGATGCGTTGTTTGCGGATAATGAATTGTATAAGGAGGCGAGGAAGGTTGCCGTTGCCTTCCGCGCATGGAAATGCGAGGGTTGATGTGCGGGGCGGGAGGCGGGTTTCAACCATTCAAGCATATGATATATGATGAAGGGGTTCTATGTTTTGCGTATGTTCAGGGATGATTGCCTGTTGTGTGGCAGGTGATGCCGGGGTGTCGGTGCCTGTGCGGCCTTGGTTGGACGCCGAATTGCGGGCCGGATATTTCCCTTTGTTGATGGAAGGGAGTTTTGGTTGGCGGTTTTCTCGATTGCCAACGATGATGCGGCGGAACAGGGCGTCGTTTATGGTCCGGAGGCTGGCAGGCGGGAGAGAGCAGCCAGTCTTCTGCGGGCGGAACCTTTCGAGGTTGACGTGCGGTCGCATTGACCTCATGTGCAGCGGAATGGTAGGATCGTTTTATGGGAAGCCGGAAGAGCTTGGTTTGGATGGGTGCGGCAGTTGTGGCTTCAGCTGCAGTGTATGGGTATGTCTACCTGTCCCGGACTATCCCGCAGGAGATCAGGGCGTTGCCATGGGCCACGCAGGTGAGCGGCGTCGAGCTGGAGGATGTGAGTCCGTCGTGGACGAATGGCGTGTATGCCGTTTATCGTATCGAGGGGGATTGTGAGATCAGCCGTGTTTATTGGCGGTGGAAGGATGATCGTTTCGAGTGCGAGATGTGATGCCGGGTTGTTTTGTCGATAGTTTTTGTTCCTATGTTGTTTGTTGAGATTTTGCTGGCTTTGTATGTGTTTTGGCGCGGGGTGTGGCCTTTGCGGCTGCGGTGGCCGTGGAAGGCGGCTGTTTCCGCCGTGCTGCTGGTGGCGGCATTCAAGTTCCATGTGTTGTATCTGTTCGGCGGTCCGAAGTTTTTTGCTCCGGATGTGCCGGGGGCGGTGCAGTCGGCGGCGACGTGGATGTTTACCTCGTTGCTGTTTTTCTTTTTCCTGCTGCTGGCGGCGGATGCGGTGCGCGGGGTGTGGCTGCTGGTGCGGATTTGCCGGAGGAGGAAGGCGCCGGAGGGTATCTGCAAGATCGGTAACCGGGTGAATCTTGTTCTTCTGGCGCTGGCCCTGTGCGCGGCGACATTCGGGATGGTGGAGGGGAGCCGTGTGCCTGAGTTGCGGGAGAAGCCGGTGTTCGTGAGTCGTCTCCCGGAGGAGTTTGAAGGGATGTCGGTGGCGGTGCTGGCCGATTTGCATGTGGATCATACGACGTCTCCCGACCACATCCGGGAGATTGTGCGGCGGACGAATGCCGCGTGTCCGGATATGGTGGTGATTGTCGGCGATTTTGTGGACGGTTCGATTGAGGATTGCCGGGAGGCGGTTCAGCCGCTGGCGGATTTGAAGGCGCGGTTCGGCGTGTTCGGCGTGCCGGGCAATCACGAGTATTATTCCGGCTACCGGGAATGGATGGGGCATTTGTCCCGCATGGGGATCAGGATGCTGTGCAATGGGCGTGTGCCTCTTGATGGAGGGAAGTTCGTCGTGGCCGGGGTGACCGATCCGATGGCATCGCGGAGCGGGGAGGATTTTCCCGATGCCCACAAGGCTCTGGAAGGATGCGGAGATGATGTTTTCAAGCTGATTCTTGTGCACCAGCCGCGCCTGGCGGCGGATTCGGCGGCACAGGGAGCCTGTTTGCAGATTTCCGGGCATACGCATGGCGGGCTGATGCCGGGGGTGGATCGCCTGATCGCGGCATTCAATGAAGGGTATGTTTCGGGGAATTATCAGGTGGGGCCGATGGTGCTGCATGTATCGAACGGGACGTGTATCTGGAACGGTTTTCCGGTGCGGATCGGGGTGCCTTCCGAGATCGGTTTGCTGCGCCTTTACCGGAAGAAGTGACGGTTGCTTCCGGTGCGGCATGGCCGGATGACAGGTTTGCGGGTAGAGGTTTCCGGTGAAACGGGGTATGATGGCGTCATGTTCGGATTGCGTTTTCCGTTTTTGTGTTTTCTGTGTGTTTTGTGCTGTGTGGCGGGGTTTGCGCCCGCGAAAGATGCCCGGGCGGCTGCGGGCGATGGCAGGATTCTTTTCATCGGCAACAGTTTTACCTATTTCAATCAGATGCCGCTGATGCTGCAGGGGCTGGCGCAGGCATCCGGCATTCCGCTGACGTGCCGCATGCAGGCGGAAGGCGCTGCGACGCTGCAATCCCACTGGGATAATCCGGGGCAGGGGAAGAGCCGCCTTGAGAGTGGTTCGTGGCGTTATGTGGTGCTGCAGGAGCAGAGTTCCACTCCGGTGGGCCGGGCGGATGCGATGAAGAAGTATGCCGGGTTGTTCGGGAAGCTGATCCGGGAGAAGGGGGCGATTCCCGTGCTGTTCGTGACTTGGGGATACCGCGAGGAGAAGGCATCAGGAGGCGTGAACGGCGAGATGCAGAAGATTCTGACGCTGGAGTATGCCCGGCGCGCTGAAGAGACGGGTGCGCTTCTGGTGCCGGTGGGGCCTGCCTGGGCCGCCTGTATGCGGTTGCATCCGAAGGCGAATTTGTATCTGGAGGATGGTCAGCATCCGAGTGCACTCGGCAGTTATCTGACGGCCTGTGTGTTTTATGCGACTTTGTTCCGCAAGTCGCCCGTCGGATTGCCCGGTACGATGGCTGCTGGCAAGCATGTGGTTTGCGATATTCCGGCGGCCCAGGCCCGCGCGCTGCAGCAGGTGGCGTGGGAGACGAGCCGGACGTTCGACGGCAGGAAGTTTTTGGAGGCGTACGCGGCAGAGCAGTCGCGCATTGTGAGCAAGGAGGAGCTTAAGCCGAAGTTGACGCGGGATTTGACGTATGATGCGCTGGTGGCCATGATCGGAAAACCGACTCATGCCAATGCGGAGGGGCGAACGTACCAGTTCGGGTTGCGCAATCGTGTGATGCTGCTGGCTGTGTTTTCGCCGGAGATGAAGCTGCAATCCGCCAGTTTTCATTCGGAGGAGGGCGGCGGTTCGGAGAGGGTGGAGGTGAAGTGATCCTGCCGAAACAAGCCATGCACAGGCGGGAACCGTCTGTGCATGGTAGCGTTGCCGCCTCATCGAGGCGAAGATGTAGCGAACCGGGAGTTACTGTTTCCAGTGTTTTTTGATGGTGCGTGCCATACGCTCTCCGAGGTTCATGATGCCGAAGGTACCGAGGTGCAGGTAATCGTCCGGCAGGGGGGAGCGGAAGTCTTCCGCACGCATTTGAAGGTTGTCTGCATCGACGACGAAGGCCCCGGGAATGGAGAACGGTGTGCCGGCATCCTGCGAGAGGTGGCGCTGCGCCTCGCGAACGACATCGCGGCCGGGATAGTTGGGCAGGTTTTTGGGCAAGACGGTGCCGTACACGAAGAACATGTCCGGAGCGCCCGTGTCTTTGCGAACCTGCGCGATGAAGTTTGCCAGATTGGCGCTGTACGCGTTCGAATTCTCCATGCCGGAGCGTTTGTGGGCGTCGGCTTCTCCCTGCTGCCAGACCATGGCGCGGATGGTGGGGGTGTGGCCTTGCTTGCGGAGTTCCGCCATGCCTTTGTTGACGGTTTCCATGAATTTGGCGTATTCGGCTCCGCGCTGCTGGCCCGGCCTGTTGCCCGGGTTCCATTGCTGGTAGAGGTTGGAGCCGGAAAGGGCGTGTTTGATGAGGGCTATTTTCCTGTTCGGAAGGAGTTTGTGCAGTTCCGTGCCGAGCGTGAGTTCCACCCCGAAGCGGTCGAGGGATTCGGAGGCAGGGCAGAGCGGTTTCCATTGTTCGGAGCCCTGTCCTTTGTTGGTGCCTTTCGAGTAGTAGATTTGCACATCGGGATCGGTTTTGAATTGCGAGGGGATGTTGCGAACGTAGGCCTGCCCGGTGGCATTGGATTGCCCTCCGATCAGGACGATGTCGATATCATCGGCGAAGGAGGGAAGGATGCCCGTGCAGGCAAGGAGAAAGTGAAGGAGTTTTTTCATGGCGGTCGTGATCCGTTCGGATGGGTTCGATTGATACATACGGTGGATGGGCGACGAAAATTTCGCAGAGTAGTATTTTTTATGGGTATACTTATCTATCCTGAACAATCATGGGTTGACATTGGCATCAAATTTGAGTATAATTCTTTCAGATTTGATTTCAAATCGTCACCTTGGCTCTTGGAACTGTAGAATTCTTCTTATCCACATCTCTCCTTTTTTTATTCAAAATGAAAGGAATTAAGGAAATGTTGAAAGTGATTATAAATGTAGTTTTAATTGTATTAAATTGGACAATCAATATGATGACTGGAGGAACAGGGGTTATGGAGAAGTGTTGGGAAAGAGGCTAGTTCCAAAGAGTCAGGATCACCCTGGAGGTTAATAGCCTCCCTTCTCCATCAATCCTCTTTTTATGAAATATTCGTAGCAGAGGAAATACAGATCCAATATTGATAACCCATATCTTTGACAGGGGATTCCTTGGTTCTTGAGCTGTTTTTGCTCGACCAGCCGAACCGGCAAATGTTAACATGCGGGCATGACGGACAGGTTGCCTGGCGTGGAGTTTTTGGGGTGGGAGAAGCCTGCGGCGGAAGCGGTGGCAGAACGTTTGCTGGAGATCGGACGACAGGAGGCGCTGGCATTGAGTCGATGTGCCGTTGTCGTGCCGACGAAGGAATCCGGCAGGCGGTTGCGTGCTCTTCTGGCAGAGAGGTCGGATTCCAAAGCTTTGTTGTCGCCCCGGGTGATGCTGCCGGGGCAGCTGGTGGAAGCTGGTGGGGATGGTGTGGCGGACGAGGTGGCTGAGCTGGCTGCATGGACCGCCGTGTTGATGGATGCGGATGCGGAGAGTTTTTCCCGCTTGTTTCCGGTCGTGCCGGAAGCGGGCCGCGAGGAATGGGCGGTCGGGCTGGCTGCACGCCTGATGAAGGTGCGGCGCGAGCTGGCGGATCACGAATGCGATTGTGCGGCTGTGCGCGAAGCTTTGCAGGCTTCCTTCGGAGGGGAAGACGGTTTGGATATGTGGGTGGATGATGAAGCCGAGCGTTGGCTGGATCTCGAGAAGCTGGCTGAGCGGGTGGATGCCATGCTGCGCCGCTGGGAGCTGCAGCCCCCTCACGAAGCGAGGGCTGCCATGGCCGGGAATGCCTGCCGCCGGGAGGGTGTCGAGCGCCTGATCGTGGCTTGCGTGCCGGAACTTCCGTTTGTGCTGCGCCGTTGCCTGCAGGAATTGGCACGGGCATGCCGTGTGGACATCTGGGTGCATGCTCCGGCGGAGCTGGCCGGCTGGTTCGATGCCTTCGGGGTGCCGCTGGAGGGGTGGAATACGCGTGATGCAGGAGTACCGGACAGCATGATCCATGTGGCGGCAGAGGAACGGGGTATGGCTGCCGGGTGCCTTCGCGTGATGTCTGCCATGCCGGAAGCGGAATTGCAGGATGTGGCCCTCGGTGCCTGCGACGATCGTTTTGTGGCGGCGCTGTGTACGCAATTCGGCGATGCCGGGTGGCCCGTGTACCGGCCTGAGGGGCGGGCGTTGTCCGCTTCCGGCTGGGGACTGCTGATGGAATCTCTGGATCGGGCGCTGGATGGCGGGGGGAGGTGCGAGCCGTTTGAAGCGTTGCTGCGCTCGCCGTTGGTAGCAAGGGCCTTCGGTGTTCGCTCCCTGTATGGCGTGTGCCGTCTGCTGGATGAGGTGCGCCGGACCCGCTTTCCTGCGAACGCGGAGGATTTGCCTGTTGCGCTGGAAGCTATGGGGCGAGAGGGGGCGGAGGCCGATCTTGCGGCCTGCCTGTCGGCGGCGGATTATGCCCGCAAGGTGGGTGACTGGCTGGCACGGTTGGGGCGTGACGGTTCGTTCGCCTTCGCCATGCTGTCCCTGCTGGATGCCTTGTCGGGAGCGGTGCTGCCCCATTTGCCGGAATACGGCATGATGGAGAAGCTGCGCCGAGCGTTGGAGACTCTGCGCCGCCTGCAAACGCGCCGGGGTGTTTTTGCAGCCAGCCGGGTGGCCCTGCATGTGCTGATGAGCTGGTCTCGGGGCGTAGCTGCCGTGGAGAGGAACCGGGAGGAGTTTGCTCTTGATGCGCTCGGCTGGATGGAATTGGCATACAGCCGTGAACGGAATGTGCTGGTGACCGGGTTCCATGAAGGCCGCGTGCCGGATGTGGAGGTGGAGGATGCCTTTTTGCCGGACAGGCTGCGCCGCGTACTCGGCTGGGAAGACAGCCGGCTGCGTACGGCCCGGGATGCCTTCCTCCTCGCCTCTCTGCTGGAACCGAGACGTGCGGTGGGGTGTGTGCATTTTTTCGTGGCGCGGCAGGATCCGGAGCGCAATCCCGTGCAGCCGTCGTCCCTGCTGCTTCGCTGTTCGGATGAAGAACTTCCGGCGCGTGTGCGCCTGTTGTTCGAGACGATGGAGGCCGTGTCCCGCCCCCGTCCGTTCGAACGCGGCGGCTGGCATCTGTGTGCGGGGCAGGAACGCATGCCGGATGATGGCCGGAATATGGAACACATCTCCATGCTGGATGCCGCCGCATCCAGCCGCTGGGCCGATGCATCCCGGCCTTTTTCCCCGAGCCTGCTGGCGCGGTTCCTGCGCTGCCCGCTCAGGTTCTGGTTGCGGGAGCTTTTCGGCATCGATCCGGACAAGGATTATCCCGACAGGAAACGCGCCATGGAGTTCAATGAATACGGTACTCTCGTGCATGGCGTGCTGGAGGATTTCGTGGCGGAATTTCCAGCTCTCCGAGGTGGTCTTGATGAGCGGGGAATGGCTCGCCGTATTCTGGAGATGCTCGACCGTCGCTTCGCATCCTCGTACGGTGAACGGCCCCTTGCCCCGCTGATGATTCAAAAGCGGCTCGCGGCGAGAAGTCTGGAAAGCTTCTCCGCCCGGCACCTGAAGGATCTGCAGGAAGGCTGGGAGAATGTGGGCCGGGAAGCGGAATTTCTCTGGACGATGGAACAGGGCGTGCATCTGAAGATTCGCATCGACCGTATCGACAGGCATGCCGACGGGCGTATCCGCATCATCGATTACAAGACGGGCAAGGCGATGCCCTGCGAGGACAAGCATTTGGAAGCCCTGAAGGAGGATGCCTCCATCCGGTTCCACCATCTTTTGCCCATGCTGCCTCTTGTGGCGCGCGAGCGCAAGGGCAGGGAGGAGCTGTGCCGCTGGAAGGAGTTGCAATTGCCCCTGTATGCACTGGCCGTGATGGAAAGCGGGCGGTACGGCTGCACGCGGCAGCCGGAGACCTGCTACTACAACCTGCCGCGCCAGCGGGGCGGCGTTACCGTTGAGGCGTGGGTGCCCGATGAATCGCTGATGGACAGTGTGCGGCAATGGACGCGGGAAACGGCCCTGATGATTCGCGAAGGCCGGTGCCTGTATTCGGCCGAAGATCTGGGGCTTTCCCCGTATGACGATGAGATCATGAACGCTCTGGCTCCCGACTCGCTGCGGGCGATGCTGGATTTGCCCCAACCCGCCTTTCCGAACCTTGCCGATTGATTTGCCATGAATGCCGATGAACAGCCGGACAATGTCCGCGTGACCAGTACTCTGATTTCCGCTTCGGCCGGAACAGGGAAAACGTACCAGCTCTCCCTGCGTTTCATCTCCCTGCTGGCTCTCGGAGCCCAGCCGGAAGCCATGGCCGCCATCACCTTCACCCGCAAGGCGGCGGGGGAATTCGCCGATCGCATCCTGCGCGACCTCGCCGCTGGGGCGGATTCCCCGCAAGGTGCGGCATCCCTGAGGCTTCGTATTCTCGGCATGTGGCAGGGCAAGCCCGGTTTCCCGGGGCTGAGTCCGCTGGCAGATGAAAGCCGCCATCCGCTGACGCAGGAACGCTTTCGCCGTTTGTTGCGGCGCTTGATCGATGCTCTGGGCAGATTGCGCCTCAGCACCATCGACAGCCTTTTCGCCAGCCTCGTCCGCATGTCTTCTTTCGAGCTGGGGCTCAGCGATGTGCGCATGGTGGACGAATCCGCCCGGGAGCAGGAGCGTGCGAATGCCCTCGAATTCCTGTACATGAGCTTTCAGGAGGATGAAGACTCCATGAATGAATTTCTGGACCGCTTCTCCGCAATGACGCAGGAAGGCGAACGCTCTGACATGGAAACGACGCTGCAAAATGTCGTCGCTTCCTATCATAGCGCCTACCTCGAAACGCCGGATCCTGAAGCATGGGGCAATCTGGAAGCCTTCGGCATCTCTCTCGAAGCTGCCGGCGAACCGTTGCCCGATACGTATTGGAAAGACAGGGCCGCCCTCATCGAAACCCTGCTGCCGCAGGCGAACATTGCCCGGAAAAATGTCATGAACGGCTATGAATCCGTTCTGCGCAAACTGCAAAGCGACTCATGGGATCTGAGCAGTATCAAAACGATCGAGCAGGACAGCGCGCTTCCCCACAGCGGCGAGGAAAACGAAGCATACCTGCGCCTCAAGGGAGTGGTACGCGAACTGATTGCCGCGACGGAGCGGGAAGCCATGCGGAAGGTGCGGGACAAATCACGCGCTCTGCCGCAAATCCTCGCCCGGTACGAAGAAGTGTACCGCGAACGCGTCCGCAGCCGCGGACTGTACGACTTCGACGACATTACCCGTTCGCTGCCTGACGTGCTGGGGTCGAACGGGGCGCCGTCTGTTCTCGCCTACCGCATGGATGGCCGCATTCGGCACTGGATGCTCGACGAATTTCAGGATACCTCCCTCGTGCAATGGAACGGCCTCCGCACCTTTCTTGAAGAAGTGGCGACCGATGCCGCGATGGGCGACAACCGCAGTGCCTCGCGCAGCCTCTTCGTCGTCGGCGACGTCAAGCAAAGCATCTACGGCTGGCGCGGCGGCGAACCCCGCCTGTTCCGCGCCCTGCAGGCCGAATCCCCGTGGCAGGACGCCTTGCAGGCCTGCTCCATGGCGACCTCCTACCGCTCATCCTCCGTCGTGCTGGACTTCGTCAACGCCGTCTTCGGCTACACCGGGGCAGAGAAACATCGGGCTGCCGAACCTGCGGCAGGCGGGCGCGAACGGCCGGGCTACCTCGAAGTGTACCGCCTGGCCAAAGGAAAGGCCGATGAAACCATGCTCATGGCATGCGAAACCGTGGGAGACATTCTGCGGAGCATGCCCTTGAAAACGAGTGGCATGAGCTGTGCCATCCTGCTGCGCAAAAAGTCCGAAGTGGATGCCATGTGCGGCTGGATACGCTCGAACCTGCCGGGCATTCATGTGGAATCCCTTGCCGAAACCAGTGTGGGCATCGACTCCCCGCTGGGCATGACCCTGCTGCAACTCTTCCGCTGGCTGAGGCACCCCGGCAACGAATATGCGGTCGCACTCGTTGCACGTTCGCCGCTCGGCAAGACCGTCTTCGGGGAACGCAACCGCAACGAGGCATGGACTTACTGGAACCGGCTGGCCGAAACGGAAGGCTGTGCCGCCGTCCTGCGCCATCTGCGCGACGGACTCGCCAACGGCGGCCCCGGATTGTTGTCGACCTACCACCGCGACCGCCTCGACATTTGGATGAACGATGCGGAAAGCTTCGACGTGCAGGGAGGTTCTCTCGAAGACTGGATACGGCGCATGCAATCTCGCTCGCAAACGGCCAATCCGCCGAAAAGTTTTGTCCATGTAATGACCGTGCACAAATCCAAGGGCTTGGAATATGATGCCGTCATCCTGCCGTTGCTCGACAAGAAAGCCTTTGACGACCAGTCGCGGCTGGATTACTTCAAGGCGCTCGATTCTTCCGGCCGTATGAACGGTTTCCTCTTCGCTCCTCCCAAGGCTGTGCGCGAACGCTATCACCAGCTGCAGCCGTACATCGAAGAGTGGTCGGAAAAACAAAGGCAGGAAGGCAGAAACCTGCTCTATGTCGCCCTGACGCGGGCTGCCCACGCCAACTACATCATCGTACCCAATAAACCGTCTTCCGGAACATCCGGCGGAATGGTCCTTGCCGGAATCGAAGCTGCGACGGGCATGCCGCCTGAAAACGATGGGGCAAGCGTCGAACTGATTCATACCGCCGGAGACCGGGCATGGTATGCCGGACTTGCTTCCCCAGAAGAGGAACCCGTGGAAGAGACGATTCGTCCGTTGCCGCCGCCCCCACGGCGTTACGAACGCCGCAGCCCCTCCATCCGGCCGGATGAAGATGAAATCGGCCGCCCTGCCGAAACGGCGGAGAATGCGGAAGAACGCCGCCGCATTTTGGAATTCGGCCATGAAGTGCATGCCGTCTTCGAACGTATCCTCTGGTGGAACCCCGTCGAAAAGCCGGAATGGGCGGCCAACCCGGCCACCGACGCCGAACGCCTCGTCCTGCAATGCATGGACGAACCGGCAATCGCCCGCTCATTTGCCGAAGAACCCGGTGCTATTGTCCTGAGGGAACAGAGGCTGGAAGCCATCGTTGGGCAAGAATGGATATCTTCCGTCATCGACAGGCTCATCATCCATCCGGACAAAACCGCAACCGTCATTGACTACAAAACGAACCGCAATGCTTCTGAACAGGAATTGAGGAATCGTTATGCGGAACAAATGGGCCTGTACCGGAAACTGGTTGCCATGGCTTTGCAACTGCCGGGCGGCGAAAGCGGCGTTTCGGCATTCCTCCTCTCCACGGACTTGAAACGGCTGATTCCGATGTAACCGGAAAACAAGGCGGAGCAGGGCACGTGGCGCGGCGCAACGCATCCGAATACGCTTGACACCGTAGGGAGGCCGGGGTACCCTGTCGCGCATGAAACCGAGCTGTGCGTTGAGCGTACTTGCCCTGTTGAGCGTGGCCCCTGTGGCGCACGCCGTGGATGTCGTCATGAGCGGAGGACCGGCCTTGTCTTCAAAAGAAAACCTGCGTGAAAAAGGTGTCGCCCATGACAAATGGTGGGCCAACTTCATTCGGGCGGCCACCGTCCGGATTGCCTTGATTCAGGCGAAAAATCCGGATGCGAAAATCACATGGATCGTTTACCGCACCGGCTACGAACGCCGCGGCAAGGAAGACGGTAAACCCTATGTACAGTGGATCAATGACCTGGCGAAAAAATACAAAGTCAAACTCGTCTGGGTCAGCAGTGGAGAAGGCGCCATCAAAGCCCTCAACAACGCGCCGCGCGGCGGAGAGAAAGTGGATTCTTTCTACTACTTCGGCCACTCCAACCTCTACGCTTTCATGCTCGACTACGGCAACGACATTCAGGCAGCCTCGACCGCGTGGATTCATGAGTCCGAACTCGGACAGATCGATCGCAACATCTTTGCGCCGAATGCGGACTGCTGGAGCTTCGGTTGCTACACCGGCATGAGCATGTCCTACTGGTGGAAACAGACCCTCGGCCTGCCGCTGAACGGCAATCTGGATTCGACCCAGTACGGCCCCGTTTCCAACGGCTACCTGCCGAAAGGAAACGGCAGATGGGTCAAAGGCGACCGGTACGGAGGCTGAACAGGAAAAAACGGCTTTTTCCTCGGCATGGGATAAAAAAAACTTGTCGAATGCAGGTAAAGCGCGTATAAAATCTTCACCACTTTATGTGGGGCATTAGCTCAGTTGGTAGAGCGCTTCGTTCGCAATGAAGAGGTCAGGAGTTCGAGCCTCCTATGCTCCACCAGATTTCCAACGCCGCAAGTAATTGATTATCAATTCTTGCGGCGTTCTGGTATCCGGATTATGCACCACAAAATGCGACACACGCTGTCCGAATTACGTCCGTTTTCTGATGGATTTGTATGACACAAACAGCCCGGGATTCCGGGGTTTAGAGGAAACGAAGAGCCGCAAAAACGGTGTTTGAGAGGCTTTGAAAGGGGAGGGATGGCATGAAAACGCCCTTTCCCGCCAACAACAGGAAAGGGCCGCATACATCCCCGCAGCACGCCGTCAGTCCGAAGGCGGCAGCCCGACGAGCCGGTTGTACTCGGCATTCACCTCGCGATGCCGGGCATGGCTCGTATCGTGCATCGCCTCGAAATCCGGGTCGGCGGGATCGGTCAGCATCCGGTGGGCCTTCTCCGGATTGGACTGCGGAGTCGTCTTCGGCCCGCTCACCAGCGGCTTCTCGCCGGTGGCCTGCATCAGGGCGTGGAGCAGGCGGTACCCCTTCGGACTTTGCAGCGGGGCCATATCCTCCGGCGTCAGACCGGACTTCGCCATGATCTTGCCGGAAAACCGCTTCACCGCCTGCATATTCACCTGAAAATCCTTTCCCCAGTCGTCGCGCAGCTCCTGCGTGGAAGCGGCGATATTCCGCTGCTCCGCCTCCTGCATGGCCGAGATGACGCCGGAGACATACTTCCCGGCAGCCTTGCCATCCAGCCCGGAAGCCTGCGCCTGTTCCGTCAGAAGAGACTTGAACTCCTCCGTCGCCTCGAAATCCTCCGGCAATTCAAGCACATAGGGCGCCTCCTCCTCGGCAGCCTCCTCTTCAGGAGAAACCTCATCTCCATCCCCTTCCTCTTCCGGGGCAGCCGCCGCCAGCGAAAAATCCACCTCCTCGCCCTTCGGCACAGCGGCGGGCGGTGTTGCCAATTCACCAGCCGGAGCCGCCGCCTTTGCGGGCATCCCTCCGGTTTCAGTTACTGCCGGAGCAGCATCCTTGCCCCCCTCGTCGGGAAACTCTTCTACTTCCGCGCGGCAAAGGCGCGTGTACGGATTGTGTAATGCGATATTCATGTTCTTATTCTTCCTGTTCTGTCGTTGGTTGTTTATTGTTCCTGTACTGCGCGATCTCATGCCGGAGCCAGAGCACCACCTCCCGTTGCCCGTCGCGCAACGCGGCGGCGATGGGATCGGGGGCGATGCGATGGCCGGTAGCCGGATCGCGCGTCTGGTAGCACGGGAGATTCGTCTCGAACTCCGCCTCCAGGTACGCCAGCGTCTCCTCGTCGATATGGGCGGCGAGGTGTTCGCGGCGTTGCGCGATGCGGAGCCTGTAGGCCCGTTCGAGATCATCGGTATCCTGTATCGTATTCATATGGATGGTCTGTCAAAAACTGTCTTAAAAAGAAAGCTGCCCCTGCGGCGGCATCGCGGCCAGATCCTTCTGCGCGGCGGCTGCATCCCGCGCCCCCTGCGTCGCCTGAAGCTTCCGCTGCATGTCGGCAGCCTCCTTCTTCTGCGCGTCCAGCTCCCGGAGCTGGGCCTCCGTCCGGCGGCACTCTGTCGGCGAGCCCGTCCGCTCGTACAAAAACTTCGCAAACTTCCGGGGCTCCACATACTCGATCATCGCCGTATCCCCCGTCGCCTGCGTATAGGTGAGCGCCACCTGCATGAAATACTCGATGCCGCTCTGCTGCGCGCGGGCGATCGCCTGCGAAATATGCCCCAGATACTCCACGGCGGGCAGCTCGATCTCGAAATTCTCGCTCCCGCCCATATCCGGCACCTTCAGCTCGTCCGGCACCTCGTCCATGGCAAACCTCCCCAGCCGGAACAGCACCGAAAAAATGCGGTGAATCAGCACATTGCAGTCCGAAATAAACAACGTAAACGAAGGCGAAAACGCCAGAATCTTCTCCCCCTGCCGGGCATTCACCTCCGTCGCCGTCATCTGCCTCTCGATCTCGGCCAGCGGCATCAGCATATCCACGAAAAACGCCTCCCGGATCTTCCTCTCCTTCTCGTCGATGCGATCCTTCCCCACATCGTACCTGCCGGACGACGCCCACTCGCGCGGCATCTTCAGCTCGGCAGCCGCCGCCTTGACCGTCGTAATCCCCCCGGCCCGCAAATCGACCTCCCCCACCTGATCCGCAAGCTGCAAAATGCGGGGAAACGCCGCCACCTCGCCCAGCACATCCATCACGCGCTCCAGCTTCAGCGTCGCCGCGATCTCCTCCTTCACATCCAGCCCCGGCCCATACCCGAACGGCCCCTCGCCGTTCCGCAGGAAACGCGTCACCAGATACGGAAACTCATTATACCCGTCCTCCTTCAGCACCTTCTTCTCCGCATCCCACGCCATATACACGGACGCCCACTTCATCCTCCGCGACTGGAGCGCATCATGCCCGAACTCATAGCGCGTGCGCGGCATCACCAGATGCACGAACTCGAACTTCGCCGTATAGCGCGACTTCGGCTCGTCCCAGGCCTCCCGGATGCGCTCCGGCAGCTTCCTGTAGCCGAACTGCTGCACCGCCTGATGCGGAGACAGCCGGAACGACCGAGCCAGCGTATCCACCAGCCCCTCCGCCCCCTCGGCAATCCCGTAGGTCCCCGTCGGAATATGCCGGAAATTCAGCTTCCCCGCAGGCGTCGCCTCGCAGAACAGGCATCCCGTCCCCGTCAGGCACCTGTCCAGAAAACACTCGTGCAGCTCCGTGTAGAAATTGGAACGCCCGATCTCGCCGAAAATCGTCTCCGTCGCCTCGGCGAACCACTCGTCATGCCGGGCGGACTTCTTCTTCCCCTTCAGCCCCGACTTGATGGCAAACCACTGCTGCCCCGTCGGCGTGATATACATGATATGCGCCCCCGTCAGCACCCGCAGGGCCTTGATCGCCGCCGTCGAGTGCATCCGCTTCCGGCTGGAGGCCTGCCGCTCCTCATGGTTGGCCCCGGCCTGCGTACGCGGCATGATGTGGCGGCGCAGCCAGTCCCAGTCCCCGGCATTGTTGCGCATCTCCGCCAGCAGAGCCTCGGCAGTGCTGGCGTAATCCTCGGCTGAATGTGCATAACCCATAATCTTGAATAGTTAAAAAGGAAGAGTGAACAGGTAATAGTTCAAAGGAAAAAACGAACAGTCACAAAGAAAACGGCAACGAAACTCCCTTCCTGTCCCGCTGCCTCACCCCAGCGTCCTCCGCCCGCCGAGCAGGGAAGCGGCAGCGGAGCCCGGCGTATTCACCGTCCTGCTCAGGGAGGCCCGCCTCCGGGCGGCGGAGTTCACATTCTGCTCGCTCTGCTCGGCGGACTCCTGCCGCTGCGCGGCCACAGCGGAAGCCTGCACCACGGGCTGCTTCTCCATGGCCGCCGCCATCGCATTCGCGGCGCGCACCTGCTCCTTCGCCGCCTTCCGCTGCTGGTAGGAAGACCCCAGCGTCACCACATCCATGATCGCATTGCCGATACTCGAACCCATGATCTCGAAAAGTTAATAATTAATAGTTAATAGGTAACAAGTAACAGAGAAAAAGGAAAAGGAGTCAAAAACAGCCTCCCGCCCCGGACGACATCCCCTCAACAAAGCGTGAGCGCAAAATCCCGCGCCTCATCCGTCCGGCGCAGCCACCCGCGCCCGAACTCCGGGAACTGCTTGCAGGCCAGATAAAACGCCTTGCGCCGGTCCCGCAGGCAGGTCAGAAAATCCCTCTCTTTACCATGCAGCAGGCGGCGGCGCAACGCCGAACGCGTCGCATCCCCCACGCTACCGTCCACCGCCAGAGCCGGACTCGCCCCCTCGTCATTCAGAGCGCGTTGCAGGACCTTGGCCGTATTCGTCCCCCCGGAATTGAAACAATGATCCCGGAGGAAAAACTCCGTCGCCGGATACGCCGCACTGCCGATCCACGACCGCACAGACCGCGTATCCGTCCACACATACTCCAGACAGGCATCCCACGCCTCCTTCCGCCTCCCCTCATCCAGCAACGCCTTGATGCGGCGGAAGGCGGAAGGCTCAATCCCGTCGCAAATCCCGCACACCTCCCACCTGCCGCCCTTGTCGGCAGCGGGCTGCCTGCGCACCTTCAGCGATTCCGGTCCGGTCGCCCGCTCATCCTCGAAGAGCAGAATCCTGGCGGCCATGCGTTGTTCCAGCGCATTCATCGGTCATGCTTCAGGTTCGAGATTTCCGCCTTCAGCTCCGTCAGCACCCGCACCGTCTCGATCTGCGTACGCGTCTGCTCCGTGATGAAACTCCGCATATCGGTATAGAGCACGTAAAGCCCGGCGAGCATCACCGCGATCAACAGCGCGAACACGCCCTCCTTCGTCGCAAAAACGACCCTCAGCGTATTCACCAGCCTCAAAAACCAGTCGTAGGGTTTACACATGATATTCAAGTGAAAAGTTAATAATGAACAGGTAATATTCCATGGAAAAAGTGCGTGTCTATTTCCCGGCGGGGGTGATGGCCGTGCCTGTTTTCTGCGGTTGTGGCCCGTAGGTGAGATGCCCGTCCTTCAGAATCAGGCACGTCCCGTCCTTGCAGATGATGACGCCAGCCTCGCGGGACGCCTCCACCGTATGCCCGCATCCGGTCAGCCCCAGAGAGGCCAGCCAGCTTGCGGCGGCGAGAGCTGCGGCCACCGCCAGCCCCCACAGAGCCTTCCACCAGCCGGAAGACGCCTCCCGGAGCTTCAGCTTCGCATAGGCCAGCAGATCGGCCAGCGCGTGCTGGCCCAGCGTCGGCAGGATATTCCCGGCCACCCGGAGCCACGCCTGCTTCTCGACATCGGGCAGCGAGCCCCAGTCGAAATCCGCATTCGGGTTCAGTCCGGTCCGGTACTGGCGGTAGATCGCCATGGCGACCTCTTCGGTATGATTGCATGTATTCGTATTCATGTTGTTTGTGTTCTTCTATTGTTTGGAAGGATGTTGAAAAAGAGAGGAAAAGGAACCCCGCACGGGTCAAATGGCGATAAAATACTCCAGCCGGATCAGGCGAAATTGCGGTTCACACACGATGGAAAAACGGTAAAATCCCGGACTGGAAAACTCCGTCTCCTTCGGAAGCCATGTGAAACCGCCGGGTTTGATGAAAAGCGCTTTCCCGCGAGTCGGATGCAGGGCGAACCAAAGCTGGCAGGAAGTCACATTCACCCCGTCGAACTCCATCCGCAACGCCGACAGATCAACCACCTCCCGCTCCGGCGGCACCCAGTTCAGATTATAGACATGGCCGTGTTGCAGCAGCCCGTCTTCCGGCAGGCCGGAGACGAGAGGCAGCCCGGAGGCCACGCCGGGCTGCGGAGCTTCCCTGCGGCGCACCGTCCCCCCGGCGATCACTCGCCCCCACGCCGGAGTCACCAGAGCATCGTCATCCGTCAGGAGCAACTCCATCCCCGGAGCCACGGCGATATACTGCCCCGGCTCCTCGATATTCAGAAACGGAAAAGGCAGATTGTTCTCGATTACGACGACGGAGCAGGGGGCAGTCGCCGTAATCGCATAAGTCATACCCGGAGTAGTTTGTACGGAAATAGTCATGATATTGTTCTGCTTGAAAGGTTCATGGGCCGGGGAAACAGTTCAGGAGAGCTCTTGCGGCGGGCGAATCCCCGTGTACCGCGCCACCCCCTTGTTCCATCCCGGCCAGGCGGACACCAACCCCTCGCCGAGCCAGGCGACATCCGTTGCCTCGTAGTGGCAATAAATGAAATCCAGCCGCACGACGCTTGCCATCGCGCGCGACACCGCCTCGGAAGAATTGTTGTACCACTCCACCCCGTCCCAGCTCGTATACGGGCAGGACGAATTGTCCGTGCCGCCATACGCCAGCCCCGTCACACACTTCACTTGCCGGCTCCGCACGGCGGCGGCATTGATAATGCCCAGAGCATCATCCCCGTTGGCCGAGTTCAGCATCACCTCCACCCTGTACCATCCCCCCGGCAGCGCGGGCCGCTTGAGCCAGGTATTGGGGCAGGAGGCGGATTCATGCCAGTTCTCCGTATTCGCGCTTCGCTCCAGCACGAACTCATTGATCTGGCCTCTCGTCGGCACAGCCTCCTCCGGAATATACGGCCACGTCGCCCCCGCATTCGTATTGTGGTAGCGCAGCCAGACGGAAGGCCCCGTACCGATCTGCACATCTGCGTTGAAAATGACGGGACGCGTCACCGTCCCCCCGTTCCAGCTCCCGCCGCTTCCGCTCCCGCCGCCCATCTCCGCGAGCCTCCCCTCCACATATGCCGCCACCTGCGCGCCGGACACCAGCCCCGCCTCCCCCGCAGACACGGAAGCCGCCACCCGCAGCAGAGACAAATTCCCCAGTTTCAGTTCCCGCAGCATGGCTACTCCACAATCGCGTAAAGGGTTCCCGCATCCTTCACGGCGAGCGCATCATAGGCCGCCTGCGTGAGAGACTTCGCCTGCGCGAACTTCCCGTCCGCATAAGCCTTCGCCTCCGCCACGGCCCCCGCCTTCGCCGTGGATGCCACCGCATCCGCCTGCGCCTTCGTGTAATACCCCGCCAACTGCGCCGCCACCCATTCCTCCTGCGCATACCCCGCCAGAGACACGCTCGTATCCCCTACCTTCACCCACTTCTCCTCAATCCAGACATACTGCTCCCGGATGGACGCATCCGCCGACTCGGGATGCTCCCACCCCTTCGGCACGAGATAAATCACATCCGCCACCCCTTGCAGCGGCAGAGCATCCGTCGGCACAATCCGGATATGGTGCTTCGCCGCAATCTGCGCATCCACCCACGCCTGCGACGCATACGCCGCAAGCTGCGTCGTCGTCCACGCCTGCGTCGCATAGGCAGAGAGAGCGGAACCGTCCAGCTTCGCATTCCACGCCGTCCTCTCCGCTGCCGTCACATGCAGAGCGGCATTCCCCGTGTGCGCCGTCAGCGTGGCGGCGTCCGCCTTCGCATTCCACGCGGCACGCTCCGCCGCCGTCACATGCGCCGTCGAATTGCCGGAATGCGTCGTCAAATCCCCCGCCAGCGCAAACGTCGTCAGATCGACGAGCAGCACGGAGCCGAGATACAATTTTGTCGTTTTGGTTGCCATGATATTTTTGAGGTACGATTTATGAGGTACAAGGTACGATTATTGATGTTTGCGGGCGTTGCCCTGAAGAAGAGAAAGATTGTTCAGGAGGTGGTAGAGACTTGCAGGACGTAGAGAGTCTGAGCGCGCGTATGCAGCGGATCGAAGGCCCCCTCCTCCCGCAACGCCACCTGCGCGTAATCCGCCAGATCGGCGGGCCGGGCGAGCGTCATATCCCCCTCCGGCAGATAATCCCATCCGGGCGCGCCCGCATCGTCCAGACAGCCGATCCCCTCCCGGTGGGCAATCGCCTCGACCCGGCACAGCAGCTTTCCCTCCGTCCCGTCCACGCCGTATTCCCGGCTCTCCTTCGCCTCCTCCCGGTGGGAAGACACCACCACCACATCCCCCGCAGCAAGGCGCAGCCCCTCGTCAAACGTCCACACATTCACCCTGTCGTTCACCTGCACCACACCCTCCCGCGACAGCCCCAGCCACACCGGCCCGCCCTCCATCCGCCGCCACACCTTCAGCCACACCGGATTTTTGTGAAACTCGTACCCCGACCGCCCCTTCAGGGCCACCCGCCGCAACTCGCCGGACACCTCCGCCTCGAACGCGAACCCGCCGGCATTCAGATTATCCGTCCCGTCCCCCGGCGCAAAAGGCAGCACGGCGGACTCTATCCCGATTACGCCCCCGCCGGACGCCGCGCGGCAGAGCGCACCGGCAGGGGCTGACCTAAAAGACCGCGTCACGAGAGCGGAAGATCCGGACACGCGCAACGCTCCGGTCGGAGCCACCACCAGATACTGCCCCGGCTCCGTCATCGAGCAGAGCAGCACCTCGCTTCCATCCTCCCGCAGGGCGGAAACCCTCACAGGCTCGGAAGTCGTAATCGCGTACGTTTCGCCGGGAGTCGTATCAATCGTCATCATAAAATCATTAAAACTTGTTCAAACCCATCTTCATGCCTCCGTCTGCATCTGGATGATGCGCGCCGACAGCGTCCGGCTGATCGCCGGAGAAATCAAATACCCGCCCCACGGCCCGCGCGCCTGGTGCGGCCACACCGTCAGGCGCACCTGCGTATCCCCCCACACCGGGCCCGCCCAGCCGTAATTCCAGTCATAGCTCCCCCGGCAGTGGCCGTTCTGCTGCTGGTGGCGGTCCATCAGCACCGCCCCCGAGGGCAGACTCTCCAGCCGCACCCGCACTCCTGTGGACACCTTTTTCTGCCCCTTCGTAAAATACCCCCGCACCTCCGTCTCCGGCAGGCAGGCGGCATACACGGCAGCCACCTCCCCATTGTCCCCCTCCGTCCCGCCGATGGCCGCCGTCGTCAGGGCAGGGACCAGTAGCCGCAGCGTCGCCGTATCCCCCAGCCGCAGCCCCTGCGCCAGCGGCCCCTCCCCATGGGCGAACTCGAACCTCCCGTCCCCCAGCCACGCAGCGGCGGGATAACTCCCGTACGCCGACTGCACGCTGTACGTCCTCCCCGCCGTCAGGCGAATGTGGCGCGACCCATCCGCCGCGATGGACACCGCCTCCAGCGCACGCGCCCAGCAGTTCCCCTCCGGCGTCCCGGCCCATCCCCCCATATCCAGCCGGATCATCCGCACGCGGGCCGCCGCATCCGGGTACACCTTCCGTGTCCCGTAATAAACCGCCTGCACCCGGCGCTCGCCCAGCCGGGCGTCGTACACATACCTGTTCACAGCCGCTCCGAAAGAAATCTTCATCCAACAACAAAAGGCAAAAGGTTCATCAAAAAGTTCATCCCAAGGCTCAATAAATCAGATAAAACGTCTCCGCATCCTTCCTGCCGATCGCCTCGAACTGCTCCTGCGACACAGCGACAATATCCTTCACCCCCATCCTCGGCTGAAACCCGCCCATCACCTCCCCCAGCCGCCCCTCCGACACATACCCCCGCCCGTTCAGCGTGGACTCCGACACATAATTCTTCCCCTTCAGCCACGCCGCCATCGCCTTCGACGATGCCGGACGCTCGCTGCCCTCATTCACCCTGTCGTCAATCCGTGCATTCAGAACCCCCGTATCACTCATCACGAGCGAATCCCCCACCTTCACCCCGCCCGTCACGGCGGAAGTTGCCGTCCGCACATCCAGCGCTCCCTCCGGCGAAATCCTCATCGTCCCGCCCACCTTCACAGCTCCCCCCCGGTCCGCCGCCGCATACGAATCGTGAAACACGATCTCCCCATACCGCCGCACCGCCAGGCGGCAGCGCGAATCCGTCATCCCCTCGATGGACGACGTATACTCCTCCGCCTCCAGCCCCGTCCCGTAATCGAAACTCAAATACCGCCCCGTCGCGTAATCGAGACCGTTCTCCGCATTCGCCCCCGCCGTATAGCGCAGGAACCCCCTCCGGTGCAGATTGATCGTCAGCGTCCCGTACAGCGCGGCGGCATTCAGCCTCGTATCGTCGGAGGCAATCGGCAGCGACACCACATAGGGCCGCTCGTGCGGCGTCACCGGATACGCCGTCCCCGTCGCCACCACGCCGTAGCTCCGGTTCCCCGCAACCGGCACAATCGCCAGTCCATCGGCATTCGACTGCACCTTCGCCCCCGCCTCCGTATTCCTGCCGTTCTCCATCTTGATGACGCCCGCCCGGTTCCACGCCGCCTCCTGCACCACAGCCTGCCCGGAAGCGTTCTGCCCCACCAGCCCGCAATCCCCCGCCAGCACATCCGCCGTCGCCAGCTTCACCGCCCCCGGCCACGCGCTCGACGCCGGGCGCACCAGCATCTGCCCCAGCTCGTTCACCCCCACGATCCCGCCCTCCGTCAGCACACTCCCCGTACTCAGCCGCACCGTCCCGTGCGCATCCACCCGCGCCTGCTGGAGCGTGGATTCGCTGATGGGCGACCACGCCGCCTCCCCGTCCGGATACTCCACCCACGCATACACCTCGAACCCGCCGTCCGGATGCGGAATATAATAAAAAGTCCTCCTGTCCCCCACCTCCGGCAGCTCCTCCGTACTGTAGGCGTACAAGCGGCGGATCGCATCCGCATCCATCCCGTCCGTCCCCTCCGCCTGCACCTGCGTATCCAGTTCTCCAATCCACCAGTGGCCGTTCACGCCGATATGCGGCGTCACCCCGTCCTTGCCCTCCGCCGTCACCCCCGTATCCACGCCGGAAATCCACCAGCGCCCGTTCGCCCCGATGGCGGGCGTATCTCCCTTCGGCCCCTGCAAAATCCCGCTGTGGAGAAGATCCTCCGCCTTCTGTGCCGCCCCTTCCGCCCGGTCCACCTCGCCGTGCAACTCCTCCATCAGCCCGTCCACCTTGCCCAGCTCCTCCATCGCGTGATCCGCCCGCTCCGTCAGCTCGTCGAGCTTCCCCTCCGCCTGTTCGATCTTCACCGCCGTCTCCTCCGTCTTTTTGCAGGCCTCCCAGGCGGAAGCCGCCGCCCCCTGCGCCAGAGTGGATGCCATCCACTCCAGCCGCAGAAACCGCGCCTTGTCACCCGGCAGCCGCACCGCCAGCGTCCTCTCCACATACGGCCCCATCTCCTCCAGCATCGCCCGGCCCTCAAGCGCGCCGATCACCCCGATATGGCCGGAAACCATCCGGAGCCGCACCCCGTCATCCCCCGTACAGAAAATCTCATACGGCCACCGCCCCTCCGGCAGCCCCGTACAGCCCACCACGACCTCATGCTCCCGCTCCCCCTTCGCAATATCCATCTCCACCGCCTCCCGCTCCGCGCCGACGAACACGCACCCGGCAAACGTCACCCCGTCCACCGAAACGGCCTCATCCGACCACGCGTCGCTGAACCTCCACCGCATACTCCAGGGCAGATGCTCCAACGCCGTAAAATTCTCCGTCACTCCGAGGAAATCGATCATGCGCGCATTCTACCCCCATCCCCCACGGACACATGAACGCTCACGGAGTGAGTTCCCATGTGCATAACATGAGTTTTTAGAAAATTTTTGTTCGCACATGAACGGGTGATAAACTAGTAGCCTTTCCATGGTAACAAAAAATCATTTTTGTATCTACGAAACGGTAATTTAAATGCTGGTTTTACCTTCCAATGGGACAATTTTTTCTGACAACAACATTATGAGATTGAAATTCCCATTCTTGACTTATACTCTGGGTAACAGCATTTGAATACTATGATAAAAAGTAATAACGAGACTAAGGCAATAAGCGGCATTTCTAAAATTATAGGATTTATCATCGTAATAGGCATGTTCATTGGAATAGTATATGCCATTTACAAATTTATCTTTTTCACTATTGAAACATTACCCACATTAAATGCTGTAGTGATTGTTGCCCTGATTACTGGTGCTCTTTCCATTGTGGGCATAGTGATTTCAAAAATTTTTGAGTCGAGACAAGTAACTAAGCGATATCTTTATGAAAAAAAAGAAATACCCTATACTGATATTATTCAAATGATCTATAAGCTTCCTTTGTATGTAAATGAGAAGCAAGTAGATGATGAAGAGATGATTAATGACATGCGTGAAATGTCAAAAAAGATATCAATATGGGGATCGGATGCAGTCATTAAGAAATGGCATGAATTTATAAAAGAAACTCACACAAATTCAAATCAATCAATGTTTAAACTAGAAGAAGTCATTTTAGAAATCAGAAAAGATTTGGGGCAAAGAAATAAAAAGCTGGAAAGAGGTGATATGTTGCGCTTTTTTGTGAATGACTTAGACGCTCATATGGAAAAAGAGTCAAATTGCTGATGTTTAAATTTAATCTGCCTCTGCTTTTTGATAAGAACGTAACACCCAATAATGCCGATAAAAAATACCATCACGCAACAGCCGCTCTCCTCTGCCGCACAAACAAGGCTGTATGTCTACGCCTATGTTTTGGGGCGGAAACTGCACCTCATCTGTGCGGGAGACAAACAGAGCCAGCCCAGGGACAACTCATACTGCAAACAATACATCTCACAATTCTAAACCCCTGAAATTTTATGGAAGAAGAAAAAGAATACCTGCCCATCGACCTGACCCGGAACAAAAGCTTCCGAACCATCGAAGAAGCCATAGACCCGCTCCTGACGCCCGAAGTCCGGGCCATCATGGAAGAACTCCGCAGCAACACCATCGTCTCCCGCACATTGGCCCGCATGAGAGTCCAGGCCGGACTCTCCCAGACGGAAATGGCCCGCAACTGCGGCTTCACCCAGCCCCGCATCTCCGGCATCGAAAGCGCAACGGACGACAAACTCCAGCTCCCCGTCATTCGCATGTACTGCGCCATCCTGCGCAAGCCCTTCAAGGCCGTCCTGGCGGACGGCACGAAACTGCAAGTGCCCGTCCCTACGGACTACAGCCTGCCCGGTCGCCGCAAGCCCGGCAAAACCGGAAAATCCGGCGGCAAACCAGTCACCGCATAACCTTCAACACAATCACATAAAATGGGACTTTATATACAATCCTTGGAAAATATTCCACCCCATGCAAAAAGGGATTATTTTATCTACTTGCTGGATTATGGCTGGCATGAGCCTTTGGGACAGGCATTGAAGGATAATTATGAGAAAATGGCGGCTATAGCGGCAAAAAATAAAGCTGTCGTGATCAGGGGTACAGAGGCGGTGCATTTCGAAGATGAAGTCTTATCATGGCATCATATCAACGGGGAATCTGCAAAGGACTTGTTGCCGGCAATTCTTATTACCAACAAGCACCCCATGTACTTTAGAGAAAAAGAATCATCCCGGGCGATTAGCCGCGATGCCAGCTTAAAAATGATTTTGATTCCTCTTGGAAAATTTTGCCAAACTACAGCAGATGTTATTTCTCTGATTCACCAATTATTCAACGATGTTCAATCAGGAAAAGATTTGAATGATTTTCAAATCGCAAAAGAAAAAAAGCATGGAGTTGGTAAAGCGATTGTTGATTCTCTTGTTTTGGAGCCTAATTTTGCTGGAATAGGTATTAATATAAAGAAATTAATCGGCTGGTTATCTAAATAATCAGAACGATTCCATGAAGACAGGATAAACAAAAAGTGGGGAAAGAGATATGAACGAAGTGCAGGTTTTGTCTGAAAAAGCTAAATCTATTATTTTAGTATAGTCGTATATCCGAAACACACCAATAATTTGAAGTAATTGGGGTATCCTTGACTGAAAGTTGGTAAGAGTTTTTTTAGCTTTTCTTGTGATGATGAGCCTTATCGTTGAGATTCGCTAAAACCCACGCCACCGTCAGGCAGCATGAGAACTCTTGAATCCACCCGAGCCGGTCTCCCATCGCCTCAAACCCCGGCATCCGAACAAGGAACCCATACGGCGGCTTCGGCATCTTCAACGGGCGCGTACCTCGGTACCGTACCGCCCGGATCACCTCCCATGCCTCCTCATGATCCCTGCCTGCCGAAAGCACTACTGTAACTTCGGCCACAGGGGCAACGGGGCAGGTCAGCCCACCTCTGCCGAAAACCGTACAGCGCAAGCCCCCTCCGGCCAGCGGACAATACACAGCCTCGAAAGCCGAATCCTCCGGCAGAAAATCCCTCATCGGCCTGCCGGAGCTGATGCCCCGGAGGATAATCGTCCCCAGAATGCCGGACATCCAGGCAGGGACGGCCTCTTCCGCCACCTCCTCCAGAAGGCGCACATAGGGATCATAAAGATGTATCTTCATCCACTACGCAGAATACAACAGAATACAACGCCACACAAGGCAGTATGATCACAAAATAAAAGAATAAGGAGAGATGAACCGATCCTAAATTATATAAAGAATGGCAGGTTCGCCAAGAATCTATATGTTATGCGAAAAATCTTTCAAGATCGTTATTCCGTGTTATACTGAATGCGTCGATTATATAGGCCATAAAAGACAGCACGGCAGAGGCGAGAATGCTTGTATCCCCGCCTCTGCCTGCTTTACTGGGAGATTGCCGCTGAATCGCACCAATAAAAACGCCGGAGGCGATGAGGCCTCCGGCGTGAAATGATATTATAATTAGTAATAATTTAATCAGGAACTCCCATATCGGGAATTATGGTTGGATATTGATTTCGGGCTCGTTCTATTTTTCTTAAGAGTTGGCGAGGTCCGTTCTTCCGATCAAAATAGAAGACTTCATTTTGACATTTATTTTGAAATTCAATAAGTTTTTCCAATTCTTGCTGGGAAGTAACACCCAATTCAGAAAGAAGAATCTGATTATTGTTATGCATTTCAGGAAAAATAATCCATCCAGGAGTGAGAGGTAACCGCATTTTACGGCTATTCAGTCGCTGTTGCAGATCTCTCATCGCTTGCAAAACGTTCATAGCATCTTCCTGATAATCAGGAAAAAGGCCAATGGTGCTGTCCGATCGTAAATATATCTTTTTGAATGCTTCTATATCCTCGAGTTTATCAATATTAAATAAACGTTTAGACATATTTAGATCACGAAAGACATATTGCCCGCTTCCCGTTGGATATTCTATGCAATGCATTATCACTGAGATGTATCTATTTCGTAGAACAAGCAATAATGTCGGGTCCAACACATCCCGGACAGTGTCGTCATTAAAGCGGTATGCTTCCATTCCGATACAGTCAAAGACTGGTTTTCCATCCAATTGGAGTCTGAGTTTTTCACCTGATATTTTGTTGGATTGTTCTGCTGCGCGGATTTCTGCATATAAATCAAACCATTTCCATCCACCTATTTTGCTGCTGGAAATGTTAACGATAGAATCTTCTCTCGGTGGATTGAATTGAAATTCAAGAACAGAAGACGGCGCCTTTCCCATAATAAGACACTGGCACGAACAATATAAAAAAAATATTATTTTTAACATATTTTATATTAGTTGTTTTGGTTAATCATTGTTTTAATGTCATTGGGTGTTATGGGCGTTAAAGTAATTGTACTACTTTCGAATGTATGATCTATTGCTAATTCTTGTGCTTTTTGTTCAGGAGAGACGATTGAAAAGCCTACGATCACATATAGAATTTTACGGCAATCGTTGGAATTTTTTTCTTGCCGCACAAGTTCTTTCATACGATCAATAGTATGAGTCAGTGTAACTGCCCCTCGTTCTATCTTATAATAAATATCTCCATTTTGTTTTGTATATCTTCTCTGATAACATGATGAGTATGATATTTCTATATTCGATGGCAAGGTGTCTTTTTGTAATTTCGTTTTTATCCAAGTATCTATTTGACTAGTTCTGTAAGCGGAATTGGCATCACTAATAAGGTGATAATGGCCTTCAGGCAGCTCAGAGCGGTCAATATATTCCGATTTAGCAAATTTACCATTTCCCATGTAAATATTACCATGAATTTTCAAATCTATTACGATTTTTTTATAATCTTCTTTATTGGCATTTTTCCGAATATATTGAAGAATTCCTTCTAGATCATTAAAATTGGCTCCATGCCTCCATGTTGTCCAAATATCAAAAATATTACATCCACTATTCCGTTTCGCATCCATACCAAATGTGTACAAATCTTTCATAAAATCTTGCACAGTTGTTTCTGGATACACTGTATTATAAAATATTGATTTCCATAGTGGATTGTGATAGGGAATATTTATTTTATAAATATCATTTCCTATAATATCGCAGAAAGAATAAGGTGCATTTTGAATAAACCCGTACAAATTCAACCCACTGCGCTCGGCGATGGGATCACGGTTGATCCACCTACCATCAGCGGGGTTGTAGTGGCGGAAATTGTAATAAACCAGCCCCAGCTCGGCATCGTAAACTTCACTGCTCCACCGGATCGGGTTCAGTCCTGCGCCCACTCCCGCTTCCGTGACTTTTCCGAAGGGATCGTAGTCATACGTTGACGCTATGTTTCCTTCCGCGTCCAGCAGTTCGGTGACGTTCTTCGTCAGGTCGTGGACGTAGGTGTAGCGATTGTCGTCGCTGGCCAGCAGGACCAGCGGGCGTGTCGCCAGCGGTTCCGCCGGGTCCCAGAAGAGAGCGTGCATCTGTTTGCCTCCGTGCAGGATGTCGAGCGCTGCGATTTGCAGGTAGCCCCGGTACAGGTAGCGTTCGTGCCGGGTGACGGTTCCGTTTTCCGTAACTTTTTGCATGTAGCGGCGGCCCATGAAGTCGTAGCCGTTTTCGACGATGACGGAGCCGTCCGCCTTCGTGAAGCGAACCGGGCGGTTGTTGGCGTCGTAAACGACATCCCAGTTGCCCATATAGCTATCGACATGCGTCTGGTTGCCGTCTGCATCGAAGGTCGGAGCCAGCGTCCCCAGTCCCGCCTCCGTGATGGAGGTGTACTGATTCAGAGGATTAGTTTCATAGGAAAGATGTTCCGATGTTTCCTGCGCCGTTTTGCGATTGCCGATGTTATCGAATCCATAGCCGAAGGTCTCCTGTCCGATGGCGGCGGATGTCAGTTCGCTGCGTGAGTTGTACCCGAAGGCATCCTGCCGGGGCGTTTCCGTTCCGCGCTGTTGAGTGCGAGTGACCGGGCGTCCGAGGGAGTCGTACGCATAGGTGCGGGTGGAGAGGTTCGTTCCGTCTTCCTTGCTGTACGCAATCCCGGTAACGAGGTCGCGCTGCGGTTCGTAGCTGCGCGCCATGGAGACGCCGTTGTCCAGCGTGATTCCGGCGAGCAGGTGCGTGCCGGGGAGGTAGCTGTACTGGATTTCCCGTACGGAGAAGAGCCCCGCCTGGGTGAGGCGTCCTTCGCCGTCCCATCGCCACATGCCGGAGGTCAGCAGTTCCACTGGCCCGGAAGAGGGCCTGCGGTTCATGAGGTAGGACATGTTGCGCCCGTACTCGTCGTAGCTTTCGAAGAGGTTGACGGTGCCCCCGTCCAGTTCGAGAGAGTCCTGGTTCAATCTGCCTTTCGCGTTGTAGGCGAAGGCATGTCTGCCGGAGGCGTCCGCGACGGTCGCCAGTTGCCCGAGGTGGTTGTAGGTTGCGGTGGAACCGGGCGTCGCGTCGCTGTGCGAGGTGCCGAGCAAGGCTCCCGTGAGCAAATCGTATCCATAGGTGGTGACGATGCCGCGCGCCGAGGTGGCGGTGGAGAGGCGGTTCCGCGAGTCATAGGCTTTGTCCGCGTGCGTGCTGTCCGCATAGGTTTTGCGGAGCTCGAGGCCCGTGGCGGCGTCATATTTCCATGCCGTCACGTCTCCATCGGTGCGGCCCGTGGGGTTGGTGGTGATGTCGCCCGCACTGGCACGGTAGGTCGTCAGTTTGACAAGTTGGTCAGCGTCATTGTAGCCGTAGGCGGCGGGTTGGATGTTGGTACCCCATTCCGCTGTTTTCCGTCCACGCTGGTCGTAGGCGTAGCAGGTTTGTTTGCCGAGGGCATCCGTGAGGACGGAGGCCTGTCCGGTGGCCGGATCGTAGGCGATGGCTTGTACGTTTCCGGCGGCATCCGTGATTTTCACGGTGCGGCCTGCGATGTCCGTTTCCGCCGTGGTCACATTGCCGCGTGCGTCCGTCTGCGTTTGCACGATGCCTTCCGCCTTGAATGTGCGGGTGAAGGAGCCGGATACGCTTTGGTGGTCCGTCTGCGCCGTCACGAATCCGTCTGTCATGTGAACCGTAGCGATCGTGTCCGAGGTGGGAATCTGCGCCTTCTGGATGCGTTCCGTTCCCGTGCCGTATTCCGTCCACTGCTGGCGGGCGTTGCCGTCGATGTCCACCGTGATGCTTTTGCGTTCCAGCGTGCCGCTCGTCTGCGAAGCGAGGGTGGCCTGCGTGGAGGTCAGCGGTTCGCCTGCCGCATTCCAGGTGGTGACGGTCGTGGTGTTGTAAACGCCGTCTTCCCGTTTTTCAACGGTGTGGGCATACGCCGTAATGCGTGAGTTCTGCGGGGTGGCAGGTTCGGCCAGAACGACGGTTTCTTTCATCATTCGTCCCACGACATCGTATTCGCGGATGACGGGTGCCATGTCCGCCGTTTGTGAGAAGGCGAGCAGCCCCTTCGCATTGTACCTGTGCTTCGTGGCGAGCCATAGATATTCCTGCGTGGTGGCCTGTTCTTCACAGAGGACTTCCCCGAAGCCGTTTTCTGTCCTGCGGGACAACATGATGAAGCCGGGAGTTTCCCGGTTGAGGGCGAAGATCATCGTGCGGATGCCGTCTGCGACGAGTTCCGGAGCATAATGGATTTCCCGCTGCCCGGTGCCGGTTTCCGTATCGACCGCTCCGGTGACGAGGTTATAAATGGTGACGTAGGTGGCTCCTGCCGGAGTTTTCCGCGAGATACCGCGCCCGCTGTAGAGGTATTCGTATTGGGTGACTCGGCCCAGAGCGTCCGTTTCCGCAAGGATACGGTTCTGGAGGTCGTACGTTTTGCGGGTGGCGGTGGTCATGGCTCCCGTGTCCGTACGGCGCATGATCTCGCGCCCGGCCCCGTCAAAGCTGATGGAGACGATGCTTTCTGGAGTCGTCGGCGTCGCGGCGCGGATGGCCTCGAT
Source organism: Neoakkermansia glycaniphila (assembly GCF_900097105.1). Classification (GTDB taxonomy): domain Bacteria; phylum Verrucomicrobiota; class Verrucomicrobiia; order Verrucomicrobiales; family Akkermansiaceae; genus Akkermansia; species Akkermansia glycaniphila. The sequence continues at coordinate 2,596,089 of NZ_LT629973.1, forward strand.
GCAGGCTTTGGCCGTGTTGTAGCTGTAGGTGGTGAGTACGCCGTCCTCATCCGTTTCAGAGAGCGGGCCGTTGCACATCATGGTGCGGGTCGTCACTCGCCCGTTGGCTTTTTTTCGATGCGTCCACTGGTGGGAGGCGTTGAAGGCGTATTCCTCGCGGGAGAGGAGGGACCAGGTGTTGTTCGAGAGCAGGGCATGATGTTCGCTGCATACCGTGTTACCCTGCGCGTCGAAAAAGTCCACGAAGCTTTCCGACCAGCCGGGCAGCTTGTCGCCGCCGATGCGGGTTTCCCGGTTCCGTTTGTAGAGCGCGCCGTGTTCTGAGGTGGCCGTGTAGGTATAAAAATCCTGCGTGCCGTCGGCGGACTGTGTGAGCTTCACCTTGCAGCGAGCATGCACATTCTCTTCCGCTTTCCCATAACATTCGGTGATGCCGGTATGGGAGTGCGGCGATCCGAGGGCCGTTTCCGTCACCGTGATGCGTTCGAGCTGCGGCGTTTCTTCGTAGGTGAAAACTTTCCTGTTCAGCACGGCTTCCGTACCGTCGTCCGCAACGATGAGTTCCGTGACGCTTGCCGGGCGGTAGTCGTTGGGCCGCAGGTCGGCATACGTTGTGCGTGTGGTGTGCGTCCCTCCCCCCGGCCAACGCCAGGCTTTCGAGGATTCACGCCCCTGCGCATCGTTTTCATAGGCGATGGTCGAGCCGTCCGGCAGCGTTTCCAGCGTGAGCCGCCCCCGGTTGTCGTATTCGAATTCCGTCGTCAGGGCTCCCGGGGCGTCGTAGCCGTCCGTCCGGCTGGCGATGACCGGGCCGCAGGCGCGCGATTCGATGACTTCGCGGGTGCGGGAGAGGACCGTTCCGTCCGCGCCCTCCTGTGTGTAAAGGTATTCCCATTTACCCATCGGGATGCCGTAAATCTTCAGGCGCACGATTTGCGCGTCCGCCCCTTCGCCCTTCGTCATCGTCCATTCCTGCCCTTTTTCATGCCACGTCGTAACGGCGGTGCGATTCCCGCGCAGGGTTTCTTCCAGCGTCAGGAAGTTGCCGTCCTGTTCCGACAGCGAGCCGGAGATGGTGTAGGTCTTTTCCGGAGCTCCGGTATGGCCGTACAGGCCGCCAGCCTGCTTCGACTGCACCTGTGCCGGGGGGTACCACGAGATGCGGTACGAGGTGTCCGTGAGGGTTTCTACCTCCATCAGGCCGTCCGCCGGGTTGAAGTATTGCCGCAGGCCGGAGGCGTGGGCGATGCCCAGCTCGGACTTCATTTCCTCCGCCGTGACGAGGACGCCCGCCGAGGTGACGAAGTGGACGGGCTGGCGCGTAGCTGCATTGTAGCGTACAACGGAGCTGTCCGCCATGACTTCATCGTAAAAGGCCGCTTCGCCGAGCGTGGGGTTGCCCGCCGCATCCAGCTTCACAAGCTGCGAGGTGCGGATCTGCGACGTGCCGTCCGGCAGCAGGATGTCGGAGAGCGGGTTGTCTCGGTAGGCGACCAGCTCGCCCGTTTCCCATGCGATATGCACCTTGCCGTCCAGCACGAAGGAAATCTTCCGTTGCGACACATGGCGGCAGAGCAGCAAACCGGGCTTCAGCGCATTTTCGGAAATATGCCGGGCGCGCAGGAGCAAATGCCCCGCAGGCATCCCCGCCCACTTCGGGAACGTCCCGAAGGCGAGATTCATCGCCACGCTGGCAAGATCGGCATTCGTGGCTCCCGTCGGGCAGCCGCAGCAGTCGCACGGCTCCTTCTCCGGCAGCGGTTCGTCTTCTTCGGTGGGCGTCAGCTCCACGAGCGGAGAGGGCAGGTTCACATGGAACCACATGAAGAGGGGCGGGCAGCCCGGCGTATTGTTCAGGTGCTCGCAGTGGACGAGGTACCACCCGGCGGCGGCAAACACCACCTCGCCGGAAGCGGGCCTGCCGGGCTCCGCCTGAATCGTCGTGCCGTTGATGGAGCAGGAGCCGGATCCGTTGCTGTCCACCGTGATATTCAGCGTTTGCGGCGCAGGGATGAAGAGGTAATTGTCCCACGTCACCTTCTGCGGCGAAAGGCGGGTGGGCGACTTTGGAATCTCGGGCTGGCGTAGGGCAGGCGACTGCTGCACGGCGGCATCTGCTGGGACGAATGCGGCGGATTCGGGGCGGGCATCGTGGCTGTAATCAATAGATGAATTGCTCATTGTTTTAACGGGAGATTGTTCAAGCTCCACACCTCACTATTAGCCATGATTTTCATATAAATCAACACATGAAATTTAACGATGTTTTATAGATTAGAATAACACTCTATAGAAACATAAAATAATTTGCAAGATGTTAGACTCTTTCCTGTAAAATAATGTTTCTCTCCCCGATTCCCTCATTTCACAACCATCAAAATATACTCCCCATCAGGCATGAATAGCCATCTCCATCATTTAATAGCCACCCCTCCGCAAGTATGCTATCACACCGTGAAATGTAGAACAAACCCCATCAAAACCGCCATAAAACATACCTTATCGCGCTATAGTTACATTAAACGGAAAGAAAACACTCCGAAAAACACACATCCTTTGCCGCCAATAACGACAAACCATCAAAAAACAAACATCAATGAAAACACCACTCAAACGCATCTTCGTATACGGCTTCCCCCATACCTACGGAGGAGCCGGGACGGAACTCGACCACCATATCCGCGTCTGGCAGCGCCTGGGCGTGGAAGTCCACCTCATTCCGAGCTGGGGAACCATGAAGCCCATTGCCGCAGACCTCCTGCAACGCGGCGTCATCATCCACGAAAAAGACGAATGGGCGGCCCTGACTCCGGAAGACCCCATCCTCTGCCTCTGCAACCCCTACTTCCTCACCCTCATGCCCGAAATCCGCCAGCACACCCGCCGCACCGTCTGGATGAACTGCATGACATGGATCTTCGATCAGGAAAAGGCCGCCATGGAGCAGGGACACATCGCCCTCTTCCTCTACCAGAACGACAACGTCCGGCAAGCCCATCAGGCAGCCCTGCGCCCCCTCAACGGCAGCCACGACATCCACTTCCGGACTGTGACGCCCTACTTCCATGAGGCAGACTTCCCGTACATCGGGGATCGCCCGTCAGACACCTTCTGCTGCGGACGCATCTCGCGGGCCTCGCCCGACAAATATGCACGCAACACCCTGCGCATCTACGAAGGCCTCGCCTCCCCCGTACCGAAGAAAGGCCTCTTTCTGGGCTATGACGAGCGGTGCGAAGAAAAAATCGGCACACCCTCCCCATGGATACGTACCATTCCCAACTCCAACACCCTTTCCCCGCAGGACTTCTACCGCCAGTGCCACATCATCCTTCAACCCACCAACACCACGGAAAACTGGCCGCGCATCGGCTTCGAGGCCATGGCGAGCGGCAGCGTCCTCATCGTGGACAACCGGGGCGGATGGAGGCAAATGGTGAAGCATGGCATCACCGGCTGGCTCTGCAACCATGAACGGGACTTCATCTATTATGCCTCGAAAATGGCGTATGAACCCAATTTGCGCGCTGATATGGCGGAAGCCGCAAGAGAATGGGGCTTGCAGCTGGGCGGACTGTCTGCCTCCATGGAAAGCTGGGAAGAAGTATTTGCCGCCATCAACCAATTACCTGAATAAAACAATGCATCAAAAAAATCCAACAATCATATCTGCTCTGTGGGTAGGAGACGAACTCTCCCCGGTAGCAGAACTCAGTATTCGTTCATTCCTTGACAATGGCTTTGCATTTCAGCTTTTCACCTATCAGGCTTATGCAAATGTACCCGACGGAGCAATCGTACGTGATGCGTCCGAAATTGTTTCTCGAGAAGAGGTGTACTTGCATCACTCTGGAAGCTATGGGATGTTTGCCGATCTCTTCCGTTATACGTTCCTCGAACGCGAGGGCGGATGGTGGACCGATCTCGACGTAGCCTGTCTGAATAATCGGATACCAAAACATCTGCCATGGTTCGCCCAGCAGGAAACAGGATTCTACTCTGTGGGAGTACTCGGATTCCCCGCACATCATCCGGCAATGGAAGCGATGAAACGCCTGGCGGAAGATCCGGCGGCTTCCATGCCATGGGATGATGAAACGACATTGAAGGCAAAAAAACAGTTTTGCCTTGATACGCCCGATGTGATTGAACGCAGGAAGCATGTCGAATGGGGATACGCCGGGCCGAACGGATTTACGCGAGCAGTCAATCACTTTGGCCTGCAAAAGTTTGCCGCAGGACCGGAAACTCTTTATCCGTTGAATTATACGGTCTGGAGGAATTACTTTAACGGAGCTCTTCACCTGAATAGTGCTGAACTTGCGTCGGCATGGGCCGTACACTTGTGGGGAGAGATGTTGCGGCGAGAACCGGATGCATGGGAGAATATGAATAAGGAAAGCATCGTGGCGGAATTGTTGCGTCGGCATGGAATGGAGAATTGTCCAGGGGCAACATCTGCCCTCCAAAAGAAAAAAGTCGGAATCCTGGTTGGTATTTGCTCCTGTTGTTCGGCATGGGATCGCAGGCAGGCCGTACGGGAAAGCTGGTTGCAACACGCGGCTCCGGGCATCGAATGTAAATTTTTCCTTGGCAGACGTACACCTCCGGCAGGAGAAGAACACGACACAGTGGCCCTTTGGGTGAATGACGACTATAATCATTTGCCGGAAAAGGTATTGGCATTCTTTCGGCATGCCCTTGATCACTATGAATTCGAATGGCTTTTCAAATGCGATGACGATACATATCTGAAGCTTGATCGTCTCGCATCGCTTTGCAATCCTGCATACGGTATTACGGGTGATTTATCTCTGGCGGAGCGAGATGCACCGAGTGGAGGAGCCGGGTACTTGCTTTCCCGCAGCATTGTAGAAAAAATTGTCAATACGCCGGACATCCGCAGAACCGGCGCGGAGGATGTGATTTTTGGTCGGCTGGCGCTCCAATTGGGAGCCACCCCATATGCTACAGAACGGCTTGGGAAAACGGCAGAATATTATCCGATGCCGGAAAATCAAATGGTTACAGCTCACTGGTGCAGCCCGGATCAATTGCGTGCGATCGAATACTTCCAGCAGGCAACCCCGATTACCATATACGAAGCTCGGCATGATAACTGGCAGGATACCCTCTACTTCTTCCCGGATGGTCGTTTTCGTCGCAAGAATCATGGAGACTCGGGAAGCTATAGCGCATCACTGGACGGCAGAGGGCTGACGTTGCATTGGTTTCGGTGGGAAGCGGAAACTCTGGTGCCTTGTACATGTGGCGACAAATATATTGGAGACAATCTGACGTTGCGGCTTGTTGCCGGGCATCCTCCGCTCAATGAATGCCTGTTTGGCACTTCAAGACAGTAAATATCTTAGGTTCAAAAGGGCTTTTGTCCCTTATCTATAAACAAATAATAAATCATTTATGATGAAAACAACACAAAATAATATGAATACATACACTCGTAACCCGGCAGGTTGGGAAGAATCTTCCTCCAGCGTCGAGGAGTCTTCTTCCAGTGCCGAGGAGTCATCGTCGTCCATCGGTGAAGAATCCTCTTCCAGTGCCGAGGAATCATCGTCCTCCAGCAGTGAAGAATCCTCTTCCAGTTCTGAGGAATCATCGTCGTCCAGCAGTGAAGAATCCTCTTCCAGTTCTGAGGAATCATCGTCCTCCAGCAGTGAAGAATCCTCTTCCAGTTCTGAGGAATCATCGTCCTCTAGCAGTGAAGAGTCTTCTTCCAGTTCCATGTCTTCTTCTGATTCCAGCAGCAGCTCTTCCAGCAGCAGTTCCTCCAGCAGCAGTTCCTCCAGTAGCAGTTCCTCCAGTAGCAGTTCCTCCAGTAGCAGTTCCTCCAGTAGCAGTTCTGAGGAATCTTACATTGGTACATACAGATGGGTTTGGGTGACTTCTTTTGATGATGAGACAGGGAATTCTGATAATACTTTGAAGAAAGGAGACTACGCTACCAGTAATAAGAATCCGGCAGGCAGAGAAAACAATGACCCTCGAGGTAAAAATATGTATTATCCAGCCGGTTCTTATATTCATGAGTATGGTGACCGAGAACAAGTTGGTTCTATCCAGGATGCAGGAGCAGGAGGAGATATCTGGAAAAATCCGGATGGAACGTTACCATATGCTTCATGGCTGGATAGATGGACGGATGATCCCCATGAAGCTAAAACGCTCAGTTATTGGACTGCCGTATTGATTCTATGGAAAGCTTCCAAATGGCAAAAGAACGATGGGGGCTTGTCAGATGCCCGCCAATTCAGTAGTATCAAAGAGGCTGAAGAAGCTGTTGCAAATGGAAGTTGGCTTCCTACCGGGCCGGATGGAAAACCGTCTGCAACGCCTCCGCCTAAAGATTGTAAACAATAATAAGAAAGCATAACCATGAAAAAATTGAATCTTCCAGCTATTGCTCTTGGTTTGTTCGGCGCTCTCATACAAGCCATACAGGCTACAGACGTACCCAGACTGGATAACATTCAGGACTATGCAGTAGAATCGCGGATTATTCGTGGCAAACAACCATCGTCCAGATTGTATCTCATGTGGATAAGTAATCCTGCATCAGGCATCTCTCACATGACTGTACAGACAAACGGAGGCATCGTATGGAATTTGCAATTCGATCATGGTTCACAATGGTATCAAGTAGGAGAGGCATCCTTTTTATGTATGGACAGGACGAATCGCTATGTACCCGATGCGTACATAATCTCCTTTGGCAAAGGGAATAGCCCTTTTGATTCCGAATGGAATGAAATGAACATCAAAGATGTATCGTCGCTTCTTATTGGAAATGCCTATCGCAGTAACAACACTGATCCACACCACATACTCTCTGTCGAATTTCATATTTCTTACGCAAATGAAGGGCAGCCTGCCATACAGCTTCGGGATAAATACGACCAAAGTAAAATCTATCAGAAAATAGCACTCTCGACTTTGTTGAAAGAATCTGAAAAACTTAAGGATTCTCGCACAATACCCGGTACGGCAGGCATTAATTTGCATCAGGAAAAACCGGACGCTCTTGAGAAAAAATAGGATGTTCCTCACGCCCGCTTCCCCCTCCCGGAAGCGGGCGTTTTTTATCCCCTCATTCATCCCTTTTATTTCCTCCCGTTCCCTTCCTCCCCCTCACCAGAGCCGAACTCTCCAGCCCCTTCAGCAGCGACCCGAACGACAACTCGCTCCTCACCTCGATCTGCTCCGGTTCATACGCCCCGTCCATCCGGTTGAGCTCCCGGATCGCCTCGATCTTCCCCGGCATCTTCACCTTCACCCCCATCTCCGAGGCCGTCGCCTCCTGGCACAGATCGGAGCCCTCATCCACCTTGCCCACAGGCGTTCTCACCACGCGCGACAGCCACTCCATCCTCTCCTGCTTATCCATCACCCTCTGCCTGTCCACCTGCGCATTCAGCTCCGCCAGATACGCCCGCACCTTAGCATTTTTTAGCAGCCTGCACGCATTCACATCGCAAGTAGAGTCCTTCAGCTTCCTCGCCGCGTACGCCCTCCGGTACGCCTCCCGCTGGCTCAACCCCTCAAAGACGAACCGCACAAACGCCTTCTCCCGCTCCGTCAGCGCACCCTCCTTCATCCTGTCGCATCGCCGGTTACTCCGCTCCCGCACTCCCCGCCCAGCTCCACAAAGCCGAACATCGTCGCATCCGTCCAGGCCAGATGCCGCATCATCCGCCGAATCGTCCTGGCCCCCTGCGGCGTCACATAATACAGCCGCTTCACGCAGCGGAACTCCTCCGTCCCGTTCGGCCTCCGCCGCACAAACGTAATATCCCCCACATCCACCAGATAATTCAGAATCCTCCCCACATTCGGCTCACTCATCCCCGTCAGCCGCACCATCGTCCCGAACGAAATCCCCGGGAACCTCGCCACCGCCGTCAGCACCGCCACCTGCGACACCATCATCCGTTGCGCCGTACAGCAGCACGCCATCCGGTTGAGCATCTCCACGGGCCGAATGATCTGCCCCTCATCCAGCCGGTCATCCTCATGCGTCTCCATGCAGCCTCTCTCCTTTCCTGATCTTCTCCATCTCCACCTCCGTCAGCAGCGGCGACCCTATCGCCACCCGCAAACCATTGATCTGCTCAATCAAAACCTCCGGACTCATCGCCTCCCTCTGCGCCGCCAGCCGGGCATTCTCGGCACGCCGCCGCGCCGCCTCCTCCCGCGTCCGCTCCACCTCGGAGGGACACCTCCTCCCCGTCCTCCGGAACCAGGCCACAGCCTTCTGCACCACCTCCCCCAGCCGGGAAAACAGCAACTCCCGGTCACGGGGATAATCGAACTTGCTCCCGTCCGGCGGTTCATGCTCCAGATACGCCGGTACCGCCGTCCGCTCCAGCTCCGAAAGCGGCCTCTCCAGCTCCAGGAAGGCCCTCACCGCCGCCGTCCGCTCCCGGCGCGACAGCCTCCCCGCATCCCATCCGGGCCGCAGCGACTTCGCCCAGCCCACAAACGCCACGAACTCCGGCTCCAGCTCCCCGTTCTCACCCGTCACCAGCTTCAATGAAACCGGGGGAGGGGGGGAGAGAACATCCTCCGGCGGCGCTTCCTCCATACACCGTGGAATTTCCCTCCCCCTCACTTTATTACCTATATACTCTTCTTCTGTTTGCGCCTTTCGTTGCGAAAAATCCGCAACACCCGCATCACCATCTCCCGAAAACCGTTGCACTTTTTTCGCAACAACCCCGTCACACTCATTCGACTTCCGTTGCACCTGTTCATCCCCCTTTTCCGTCACCGAGCCGTCACCTTGCAGCGACTGCACATGCTGCGCCAGAATGCGCGACTTCGCCATTCTCCGGGCGGACTCCGCACGCGCCTTGGCCGTCTCCCCATTGTGCCGCGCAAAATTCGGGAAACACAGCTCATCATCCACCCCCGTCAGCCAGCCCACGGCACGCAAGGCATGGGCGAACCCCTTGCAGCACACCGTCCGGTCGATATGCGCCTCGGAAGTCCCCATGCGCCCGCCGTCCACCGTCTGCAAGTCCGCCCATGCCCACAGCCGGATCAGCTTGCCCACCACCGTATCCGTATCCTTCATCTTCAGCATCCGCGCCATCTTCAGCACCTCCTCCTTATCCGGCAAAGTCACTTCAATCTTGAGCCACGAAGTCATGCAAAAAACTCCTCCCTTCCTTCAACTTTTCCTTCAACTTTTCCTTCCATGATCCTTCAAGTTCGCCTTCGAATAATTCATCAAAAACACCACCTCCATCTTCACGCAACACACATCGGTAAGCCACCCTCATCTCCGCCCCCTCCTGTCCGAAAACACCACATGCGCCGCCAGATACGCGTCCAGCGACTTGCGCTCGATACGGATAAAAGGATTCCTCCTCCCCTCCGCCGCACCGTTCATGAACTCCATCACCGCCACCTTGATCTCTTGCCCGCTCCCCTTCGCATCCTTCAGCATCCGCCAGAGCGACTGCCGGGAAAACCCGTAAATATCCCGCACATCCGCCGGAGAAAACCACTGCTGCCACCTCGGCACCATATCCTCCACCGGCTTGCGCTCCTCCGGCCTCATATGCGCATTCAGATACGCCTCCAGCGACTTGCGCTCCAGCCGCACAAACGGCCTCTGCCGGACATCCCTCGGATTATCCGCAAAAAACAACCGCACAATCCTGATCGGCGCCCCCTTATCCTCCGCATCCCGGATCAGCAGCGAAAGCGTCCTCCGGCACATCCGGTACACCACCTGCACCTCCTTGATCGAAAACTACTCCCTCCGCTCCGAAATCTCAATAGTCCTGCTCATAATAAAATAGAAATCAAATCATCGTTACATACATCCACAGACAATCAGCCCTCCCCGCCGCACCGGGCCTCCCCGCCCCCCTGCGCATCGCAATGCGCCGCCAGATACGCATCCAGCGACCTCTTGTTGATCAGAATAAAAGGCCGCGTCCTCTGCGACGGCGTCCCATGGTGAAAAGACAGGATAGCCACTTGGACTTCAATGTTCTTTTCTTTGGAATCTTTGACAATCTTGCGCACCGTATAACGGGAAAAACCATAAACCAGCATCACCTCCGCACACGTCATCCACTCCCGCCTCTTCCACACCTCCTTGCTATCATTATCCCTCCCGGATAAAACAGAACCCCGCTTCAAACTCGCAGGCAACCTTCCATCCCTCCTCAAATTGATCTCCCGTGCATATAATACGACCAAATCCCGTATCACCTTCTGCACCGCATAATCCAACAAAAGCCCCATCTCGTGCTCCCGAAAACGGATCAAATTCGGATCAAAAAAAGCTGCGGACCCTTGTAAATTCAGAACTGACGTTGTCATGCAAAAAACATTCTCCCGTCTAACGAAGAAAATAGTCAACCTGAAAGCCCCAATCGCCTAACAGCAACAAAAAAACTTGAAACACATATTGGTAATTACTAGAATGAAACCGTGGAAGACCATCATGAAATAAACGCGAAGCGACTGCGGGAATGGCTCACCTCCCGCCATATCACGCACAAGCAATTCGCATCCATCATGGGCGTCGCCGCAACGACCGTAGACGGATGGTGCTCCAACAAGGAAATCGGAAAAAACCGGAAACGCAAAATCCAAAAAACCATAAACGACTACGACCGCCGCTCCCGCACCCCCTCCGCCTTCCGCACCCGCCTCAACCTCGCCGTCAGCTACGCCACCGGCAGCCACCTCTTCACCCCCGGCCAGTGGGAAGAAATCTGCCGCGCCGCCACCTTCATGGGCCTCACCCCGGGCGAATTCGGCCACAACGTCGTCATGCACCACATCCGTCGCAGGAAAAAAACGTAAAAAAAGCATCAACTCACGTTATGCACATAAGCAACCCGGCAGCCGGAGAGCTACCCTTGTCCCGCAATGGACAAGATCACCCTCTATCAGCAAGCCCTCCACACCCTCGGAGACCGGGAATACAAACGCGACACCCCCACCGGCCAGGAATGCGACCTCTGGTACCCCACCGTCCTGCATGAAGCCTTGAACTACGGCGCGTGGACCTTCGCCACCCGCCGCCGCACCCTTGTGCCCACCGCGCCCGGCATCTACCCCCTCCCGGCGGACTGCCTCCGACCGTTGAAAATCAACCACGCCTCCTTCGAACTCATCGGGCGTGACATCCTCTTGAACACCGCCTTCCACCCCATGCCGGACCACGGGCTGGAACTCACCTACATCAGCAGCGGCATCGGAATGATCGAGGCCCTTCCGGACGACCAGCCCCTCTTTGTCCGGGGCATCGTCCTCCTCCTCGCCGCCCGCATGGCGGCCAAAATCACCGGCCAGCCCCAGCTCGCCATCCAGCTTGAGCAACTGGCGACCGCCGCCCTGTCGGAAGCCCTGCACAAAAACATGCTCGCCGCCAACAGCAACGACCAGCACCCCCTCGACCGCATCCTCCAAACCTCCATCCTCGACTGATAGACTCGTTTCCGGCTCATATCCGGCAAACATCCTTCAATTGTCCCTTGTACCTTGTAAATTGTACCTCCTCCCATGGGTCAAATCCTCGGCAACGCCTCCATGGCGAAAAACTACAAAGCCCAGGCCTCCACCATCGAAGCCCAGGGCCGCGCCCAACAGGCCGCCTACAACCTCAAAGCTGCCAACACCGAAGAAGAAGCCCGCGCCGACACCCGCCTTGCCGGGGCCAACATGATGCGCCAGCGGCAGAACCAGACCGCCGCCCTCGCCACTGCCCGCAATACACGCGCCGCCTCCGGCTTCACCGAACAAGGCAGCGGCCAGCAAAGCGAACTCGCCCTGGCGGACATCTTCGAAACCGCCATCGCAGACATGGCCCTCTCCAACGCCATCGGCGAGAGCAACAAACGCCACGCCGCCAGCGTCTCCCGCCAGCAGGGTCGCCTCATTGCCATGCAGGCCGGAGCGCAGGCCGCCCAAAACCGCCGCCTCGCCAAATCGGCCCAAAACGCCGCATGGATACAAGGCGGCATCACCGCAGCCTCCGCCCTCATCGGCGGCATCTCCTCCACCGGAGCGGCCACAGGCACAACCGCCGCCAGCGCAACCGCCGTAGCAGGGCAAGGCACGGCCACCGCAGGCAGCATCCTCCCCACCTGGGCCACCAGAGCCATCCGCACAGGCAACAACGCCTACGACCTCACCGGAACCTTCCTCCAAAGTTCCCCCGGCGCCATCTCCGCCAGCCAGCAAACCGCCACCAACGCCGGAGACGCCCTGAACGCTCTCCTCGCCTCCTTCCTCTCTCCCCAAACCCACCCCAAACCTCCCTCCAACCTCTGACCACACACAAAAAAACACCCCCTCCCATACATCCAATCCGGCGATCAGCCGGATTCTAGCCTCAAAAAATCTGAGAAACATCTGTGTCCATCTGTGTTCCCAAATCAAAAAATTGTCCCTTGTCCCTTGTAAATTGTCCCTTGAAATGAACTGCACCACCCGCGCCCACACCTTCCTTGAGGCCATCCAGCCCGGATCTTACGCCGCCCTCATCCGCCACACGCTGGAGCAGGGCGGTATCATCCACGCCGCGCCCGACTGCTTCTGCCTCGCCGTCCCGATAGGCGACGATCCCCACACCCTCCTCATCCTCTTCCAGTGCTCCCATCTCCCGGCCCTCTGGCGGCTCGCCCGCATGTACAGCCCGCAATACACCCACATCCGCTACCGCCGCGACTTCAAAAACGGCTACCCCGAACGCACCGTCCCCCTCTCCCGCCTCCTTCGCAAAACCACCCTTGTGTCCTCCCTCTCATTCTCCCGGGCGCAGCCCGCAAACATCTAAAATTGTCCCTTGTAAATTGTCCCTTGTACCTCCATGAACACCCCCCTTTATCAAGGCACACGTCCCAGCCTCGATGCCGTCCCCCAGCCACCGGCCAGCCCCACCCTCGCCACGCAGACCAATGCCCAGGCCATCCAGCGCGGAGCCGCTACCCTGGACGCCACCCTCAACCGCTTCTACGACATCCAGGACTTCGGCGAAAGCCAGCGCGTCGAACAACACCTGCGCGACAACAACGCCGCGCTCGACACCGAATTCGACCGCCTCGCCGCCCTCGCCCCCGGCAGTGAAGAATCCCTCTACGACCAGGACGGCCGCCTCATCCCCGCCCGCCTCGACTCCCTCGTCAGCCAACACGCCCGCAACATCGACAACCTCCGCACCCGCTACATCCGCCCCGCCGCCCAACTCCAGAGCGACACCCTCGCCAGCCGCATCCGCGCCGACCTCCGCACACGCGCCTACGGCAAAGCCACCCAGCGGGAAATCCACACCTCCCGGCAGGCCTACGCCGCCAACCTCACCGCCGCCCTCGGCCAGCACCACTACGACGAAGCACGCGACATCAACCGCCGCGCCCTCCAAAACTCCCTCATCACCCAGCCCGAAGCCGACTACAACGACTGGCAATACACCCAGCAGTCGCTCATCCGCCAATACCAGACCGCCATGGCCCAAACACCCCTCGACCTCGCCGCCCAGGTAGAAGACGGCCTCTACGACGACATCGACCCCGTACAAAAAACCGCCCTCGACCGCCAGCTCGAACTCGCCCTCCGCCAGACCCGGCAGCAAATCCCCCTCACGGCACAGGAACGCGCCATCATCGCAGACGGCGGCAGCGTCCGCCCCCAGTACGCCGACCTCCCCGGCGACACCGAAGACATGCGCACATGGCGTCAGGCCAAACGCACCGGCACCCTCCACCAACACCGCGCCGCCATCGACGACGCCTGGCAGCAAGACATCTTCAACGCCCCCGTCCTCAAAACACAAGGCGAATACAACCAGTGGAAACACAACCTCGTCAAAACCTACTGCGACCCCCAAACCGGCTTCGACGCCGACCCGGACGCCATCGCCCTCGCCGCAGACGACCGCATCGCCCACAACCTCGGCCTCGCCGGAACCGACGACAACCTCGACGCCTCCCGCTTCTTTCAAGCCATCGACCCGCAGGACATCTCGCCCGACATGCACGCCCGATGGCGGCACAAAGCCGACAAATGGTATTTCACCGATGCCAACCGCCAGGAACACGAAGGCAGCGCCTACGACGAATACATCGCCCAGAGCCAACAAATCAAACACGACGCCTACAAAGCCTTCCTCTTCTGGCGGGCAGGGAACCCCGGCAAACCCTACTACACCCAGTACCAGAAAGCCTGCACCCTCCTCGCCGAACGCGCCTCCGCCCGCAACGAACAAACCGCCATCAACGCCAGCAGCTACTTCGACAAATACAGCGACGGCGACTGGCGCGACGGACAAAAAACGCAGGACACAGCCGCCCTCGCCGCCCAGCAGCAGGCCTACGCTCGGAGGCAACAGGAAAAAATCGCCTCCGCCGCCCGCGCCCGGCAAACGGCGGCGCAGACAAGCGCCCCCAACCTCCCTCCCATCCTCGCCACCGACATCGAAAACATCCCGGACGAAGCCCCCGGAGCCTACCTCACGCGGGCAGACTACGAAGAAATCGTCAAACGCCTCGGCGACGGCCCCCTCCTCCTCGGCACACTCCCCGGCAGGGGCTCTCAGCGCGCCTCCTGCCGCGTCCCCATCCTCGGCTGGCACGAAGGGCAGGGCACCCTCCTCACGCGGGGAGCGCGCCACAACCAGCTCGGCAAACTCGGCCCCATCCCCGCCCTCGAAATCCGCTTCGCCAAAGACGACAACAGCCAGCCCCTCACCCCCGCTCAACTCGAATCCCACATCAAGGCCCGCCAACGCTCCACCCCCCAGCCCAGCCTCTTCGCCACCCCGGACGACGGCCTCCTGCCGCCCCTCGACCCGAACGACGACACCCTCGACACCTACGAAAACGAAGCCATTGAAACCGCTACCCCCATCAGCGAAACCCTCCCCGAAGAACTCCCCACCGGCCCACTCCCCCTCACCCCATAACCAACCAAACCGTCCTCACCATCCCATAAACCCAATCCTCATCCCAATCCGGCAATCAGCCGGATTCCAACCTCAAAAAATCTGCGAACCATCCGTGTCCATCTGTGTTTCCCAACCAGAAAATTGTCCCTTGTCCCTTGTAAATTGTACCTCCCCCCATGTCCCTCGACCTCAAAGAACACTGGAAATACATCCCCCCTCCAGATCTCCTGCAACCGGAACCTCTCCCGGAAAATCCCCCCATCTCTCCGGAACCTCTCCCGGCAGACACATTCCCGTCTCCCACCCCCATCCCTCCGGGCGACAGCCCGCAACCTTCAAACATTGTCCCTCGTACCTCGTCCCTTGTACCTCCTCCCGGCCCCTCTCCCCATCTCGAAGAACTCCAGGCCGCCATCCTCTCCCATCACAACGACCCGGAACTCACCTCCATCCTTGCTCGCAACAAGGAACTCGCGGCCTACACCCGCCGCTACGACGGCTCCGTCCCGGCCAAAGCCGTCCTCGGCGAACGCATTGCCCGCGAACTCCTCGGCCCGGACCGCGCCCGCGACCCCGGCCTCTACTTCCTTGCGACTCAAACCCGGCTCCCCGAAGCCCAAACCCGCACCCAGGCCTACGCCGCCATCTACGACCACTACGCCGGGAAACTGGAAACCGACTACGCCGACACCCTCGCCCGCCGCGCCGCCGAAAATGAGGAAACCTTTTCTCTTAGCCCCAGTCAGGCCCTCGCCAGTATTGGAGCTCTTCTCCTGACACTCTCCGCCGATGCCAACATCTCCAGCACCATCAAAAACACCCTCTCCACCCTACTCAAAAAAGAACAATCACCTTCCGAAAAGAAAAACAGCAAACCTGTCTCGGAAAAACAAACAGAATAACGACAGCCCTTCGAACACAGACGCCCCTCCACAGGAAAAGATAAACGGGCATCACTCCTCCTTCCGGAACCTCGCCGCTTCTGCCTCCTCCGCAATCCGCGCGTCTTGTACATGAACCAGCCTGTTAAAAGATTGAATACCATCTTTATCCTTCATCTTTAGAGGATTTAAAAACATGACATCCAGCGGGCAGGAATAAACATCTCCCGCCTTCTTGTCGATCCCTTTCGAATCAAGAAAAACATACCATAACTCCCCCTGCACAGGCGAAGAAATGAAACGCTTGGAACCGTCAGAATGAATCACCCCACTTTCCGGCAGACTCTCGGCGATCTGCTCAATCTCCAAAACAGCCCCGACAGGCAAATTGCCCCTCAACCCCTGAACGACGCGCGAATGATAAACCCTCTTCCAAACAACGCCGTTTCCTGCTCGAACTGGCTCATAGGAAGACGTGTAAACACAAACGAGCAGCACAGTATCCGCCCTTCGCAAATGCTGGGCGATCACATCCTCCCGCGACTCGGGAACAATATCCTCAGATGCCAAAGGTTCCGCAAAAACCGCAGTTGACGTCCAAAATGCAAAAAAACACGAAACCGAAAGAAAAAATGCTTGAAACATACTTTAATAATGATAGCTGAATAAAAAAATAAAGCAAGAAACCATGACATGAAAAGGGAACGGGTTTCCCCGTTCCCTGAAAAAAAGGAAACAAAAACAGGATTAAAGCTCAAGATCAAGCGTTGACCTGTATAACAGCCACACGCCGCCGCTGAGGAATGATCCTGCGGATTGATTGTCTCCCGGACAGAGCCCCACATGCAAACTGTCCCCGAAGATCACGATATCCCCTTCCTGAGGAGTGGAATAATCGTCAGGCGCAACATAATCGGGATTGGGACATCCCAAATCCTTCATGATCCTGCTCTTCAGAAATCCAGACAAAACTTCCGCGCTCATAATGATATGCTTGCCGGGAGGAGTGGAATTTCCTGCATTCAGAGTAGCGCTACTCCAGCCCAGATTCTCCACATTATTGGAAGCGGGAGAACCATCGGGATACTTGGATCCGGATAAATTGAAACCATAACGGCTCAAGGCGATACTCAGGCGGGTCGCACATGTTTGTTTCCCGGCCATCTCCTGAAAAGCCTTATCTCCGAAAAGTTTCCAGATATCATCTGCCTCTGAGGTAGGCACCGTCACATAATCCACGCTGCCCATATAATAGCCAAGCAACTTGTTGGCCTCTACCCGGGACATGATATTTTCGGGAGCGTCGATATCCTTGAGACGAATCCTTTCCCCGTTCACGAAAGACTCGAATTGAGCGGCATTCGGATACCCGGCGATTTCCTCGGGAACCGCCAGATTCTCATGATGGAACTTCGCATAATGGAACCCCTTCTTGAGCTCAAGGGACGCTTCGCGTGAAGTGGAAGCATTGCTGCCCGTCACCTCGACCACCTTCTTCCCGTCGATCTCGATAAATCCGTTATCGTCCACCTGAATCCTGAACGTATAATTGCCGGTTTCCGGAATGCGGAGATACCCCGCCCAGTCATGGGCGGACAGATCGTCACTGTAATTCCAGGCCAACTGGGGCGACTGACCGTCAGTAACCTTGTAACGGCGGTTATTCTCTGCATCCAGCGGATGGAACGGCTTCGTTGATATTGCCATAATAGTATGTATTCTATGGGTTTGATTGATCGGCAAGGCAGTCTCGCCCCACATGGACGAAACCCGTTGCCGATACCCCCTTTGTACCGGCAGGCATCACGAAACAGGAATATGCATAACGTGAGTTCTTGATAAAACACTTACCATGAAAGAAAAAATAACACTCAAGAAACTTCGTTCCCGGCAAAAAAACACGGCATCCTGCCGCAAAAGGAAGCCATCACCCACGCCCTCAAAAAAGAAACCAACCACCTCACCGGCGACAAACAACTCCTCTGTGACAAACACTTCGCCAACCTCGTCAAACTCGCCTGCACCGCCGGGAGTCTACGGCACCAGTTCCCGTCCCATAGCTGTAGGGAGCGTAGAAATAGATAGTAAAATCGTTGTCTAACTTGTGTTAATTGTTAATAAATGTGCAAAAAGATACGGATATGCGAGAAAAGAAATTGGACAAAACATCTGTTAGGTGTCATACTTTTTGTTACATATACAGGAAATTGTTAGGAAAATAAATTTTATTTACTGTTATTTTGATTTATTTGCATCATTTTCTGATATTTTAAAATTAAACAAAAATTATGAACATCATAAGCCATGATTTACAACAACAAAAAACAGGGGATGATTTGTTTAATTTTAGAGATGTAAATATTCATCGAATTTGCGTTAAAATTGATGATATAGAGAATCACGTAGATAGAATAACTCATTCTATACAAAATACATCATGGATAAACGCATTGGATCCTATTTCTCAAACTTCTTTTCGGGCGGCTTCTAAAAAAACAATTGAAAAATTGATTGAGATTTTCTCCCAACAGGATGAACCAGTGAGTTCTGAATTGGGAGAATATATAATCTCGATATCTGCTGGGGATGTGTTGGAAGATAAACTTCAACATAAAAAATTGCCTATTTCCGAATTATGGAAAGAAAAGAAATCAGGTAATCACGGATTTGATTTTCATACAATCACTCCTGAAAACAAAGTGTCTTTTGGAGAAGCCAAATACGGTCGATCGTCTAATAAACATCATGATTCTTTTGATCAAATTATCGATTTTATTGCTAATGATAAACATAAGATAGACTATGTGTTGCTCAAAGAATTCATCAACGAAGAAACAAAAAACAATATGTCGCAACACAAAAATTGTTTTTGTGCAACATTTTCAATAATAAACGAAAATTCATTCAATCGATTAATGAGTAATGAATCAGTTCGATCCAAAATAAATAGAATAATCCCCGATAGTGAAGAAATCTTCATAATAGGTATTGCTATATGTCACTCAAAACAATCTTAGAATGTGATGATTATGATGCTCTTTTAAAGAATATCATATATAAAATTCACACACAAGGCCCCGTTGATCCTCATTCATTTGAGGAGTTATCATATATAAAATATATGCATCCTGATATTTTTGAAAAACAGGAAAATACATTAATGCATGTTCTAGGTGTTTTTTATAAGACAAGAAATCCTCAAACAGTATTGTCATTAGTCTACTCTTCTTTCAAAGAAATGATAGAAGAAAAAACACATCACTTGTATACCCCATCTCAAGCATCAATATATGAACATATAAAGAAAAATAAAATATTCTCATTTTCGGCACCGACAAGTGCGGGGAAATCTTATGTTTTTAGAGATTTAATACGAGAAGAAGAGGGAGATATTGTTATAATTGTTCCATCACGAGCATTAATAGCCGAATACTTAATCCATATAAGACGCATTCTTCAAGCAAAAACAAATATATTAGTATTACAACACATTGATAATATAAATAGAAATCATGTTAAAAGAAAAATATTCGTTGTAACACCGGAAAGAGCAATGGAAATTTTCAACCCTACTCATCAACTTAGGATATCTTTATTTTTGTTTGACGAGGCGCAAATTTGCGAAGAACCGATTAGAGGTGTTACTTTTGATTCATTAGTGCGCAGGGCTTTACGTATATTTCCCAATACAAAAAAAGTGTTTTGCCACCCTTTTATAGAAAATCCGGAAGCCCAATTTGCAAAACATAATCTTACGGAAGATGTCTCTTCGTTTGTGTATCAACAAAATTCTGTAGGTAAATTATTTATTAGAGGTGATGACGGATTGAGCACATTTAGCATATTTTCTCCGTATGATGAAAAAGCTCATCATAAAAAAAATGTCATTCATTTAGAAGATGATATTATCGAGAACATTATAACAAAAAAAGGTTGCGTATTGATATATGTATCCAAAAGATCTATATATACATCTAAAATAAAAACAGATTTTTTGAAGTATATAAATCTATGCCAAGATATTGATGATCCTTTTGCAATAGAAATTATCGAAAAGATACGAGAACATATTGGATCTAAAAATATTAAATCAGAATTTATTGAGTATCTTTCACGAGGAATCGTCATCCACCATGGATCAGTGCCATTGATAGTTAGATCTTTGATAGAAAAATTTATTAATGCAGGCTTCGCGCGCATTTGCTTTGCAACATCAACGTTGCTTCAAGGGGTTAATTTGCCTTTTGATGCTATATTTATAGATCGTTTCAATTTCGGAGATACTAAAATAGAATCTAAATCATTGAACCTAAAAAATCTCATAGGTAGAGCAGGGAGAACAATGTTAAAAAAAATAAATTCATTTGATTATGGTTTTGTGATTATCAAAGGATCTAATGTGCAAACATTTGTAGACTATATTAAAATTCCAACAAAATTAGAGTCTACATCTATTCTTGATAGCCAAGCTCATTCAGAAGAAGATGATGAATATGAGTTTATTGAGTCGGTGAAATCTGGTGAGATAGACTCTGAACTTGGATTGCCAAAAATTGAAATACAAAGACTTTCTTCTGATGAAGTAGAAAATAATATATCTATTCTTTTGGAATATTTATTTCATGAAAAAAAACTTATTACAGGAAAAGAATACAATAATTTGAAAGAATCATTACGCACAAAAATAAAAGATTCCTTTAAATATATATTCCGCCAATCCCTAAATAGAGATTTAACAGAATATGAAGAATCCGTTTTATCTTCTTCTATTACTATTTTGTTATGGAAAATTCAAGGAAAAACGTTTAAGCAGACCGTGACACTTCGTTATAACTACATAACAAAAAAAGATGAAATAAGAAACGAAAGAAAAAAATTAAAAGATTCTTTAATCACTCAAGAAGAATTTGATGCATATTGTAATAATCTAAAAATAAAAAATTCTGTTGCAGCCACAAAACTGCCTAACAAGAATATAAAATATAACTTTCTATTCAAACAAAACACCAATATAGCAGATATAAATTATGATGTTGTCCTTTTCGATACTTATGATTATTTGGATGAAGTAATATCATTTTCATTATCTGGGAAATTTATCGCTGCATTTGAAAATTATTATCGTAAAACCTATGATATTAGAGCAAAATATATGGTAAACATTTTTAGATATGGAACTAATGATGATAAAGAAATAATGTTGTTAAGATATGGATTTTCTTTCGAAGATATAGAAAATATTTATGATCATGTGACCGAAGTATCGGAAAATGAGATAATATTTGCGGATTCTATTAGAAATTTAAATAACACATACATTAAAGAATTAATTCATAGATATATATAGGCCTACTCACTATTATTATGTATGCGATGTATCCAGAATCGGGGAAGATAGATGACCTTTTTCAAAGCATACTCGACAATTAGGGTATCAGATCCTTTCTATCCATATAACTAGCCCGCTATCTGTTCCCTTTTCTGTGAGAATACGGCTCCATACTTCACAAAGATTTGTGCTACCGAATGTCTTCGCCATAAAAAACATTCCGTTTTCGGACAATTGCAAGAAAACATGTTCTTCAAACCGTTACTGCTTTCTGGAAGTGCCTGTTTTCCTCCTCTTCGGCACTGTAAGGCCGAGGTCGTCCCGCCTTGAAAGGCAATCCCGTCACCTCCAGATATTCTAGGAGAGCAGGCAAATGGGTACTGTTGTTGGTTTCCATTTCGATGAACGAAACACGGCATCCGCCCCTGCTACCACGACGGCACGGCGGAAAGCCGCCAGCTCCTCTTCGTTCCCCTCTCCAAACGCTTCAACTTCAGTCACTGGGACAGCTCCTTCTCTCTTCAAACCACATCCTCCCACCCTCCGGGCGACAACCCGCAAACATCAGACATTGAACCTCCCTCCACCCCCGCCTTCAAACAATGGTTCGGAGACTGGGAGCTCGACCCCGCCCACGCCTCCCACGCCGTCGATGAACACGGCGTCCCCATCCTCTTCTACCACGGCGGCAGATTCGACGCCCGCCGCTCGCCCGCCGTCTTCGAACCGGGAGCCGGGGGAGGCATCTACTTCACGCAGGACAAAGACACCGCCCAAAGCTACGCCGGAGCCTGGAACCTCACCCCGGCATGGCTCAACATCCGCCGCCCCTTCCGCCCGGACGACCCCGCATCCCTCCGCGCCCCGTGGGTCACCCAATACATCCGATATTGGGAACAGGAAGAAGGATGGACCGACCGAACCACCGGCGAAAGCATCACGGAAAGCGACGTACGAGACATCATCGCCGAAGGCTTCCTCTACGACTACGAACCGGACGGCTCCGGCGAACGCTGGCATGACTTCCTCCGCTGGGTATCCGAACACCACGACGGCTACATCGGCATCGACCCCACCGACAACGGAGCCCTCATCGCCGTCGTCTTCTCTCCCTCCCAAATCAAATCCGCCACCCACAACCGGGGAACCTTCGACCCCGCCAACCCAGACATCACCTTTGCCCTCACTCCCACATCCTCCTCTCAACTTCCGGGCGACAACCCGCAAACATTCCACCTCTTACCTAATCCCTCTTCACTCTTACCTTCATACTCCCTCACCAGCATGAGGAAACTCGTCTCCACCCTCACGGAACCCACCATGCAGGCCACCCGTGCCGCCGACCTCCTCAAGGACTTCGACGCCGCCGCCGAAAACTGGAACCGCATCACCGCAGGCAAAAAAGACGCCCCCACCGCCCGCGAAGGCGCGGAACTCTTCGGCCTCATCACCTCTCTCATCTCCTCCGCCCGCTACACCCTCCCCCCGGGCTACCGCACCAACCTCCACCTCCAGATGCAATGGGCCGCCACCTACGCCGCCCTCGCCGAAAACGGAGAAATCCCCCTCAAGGGAACCCTCCAGACGGGAGATGCCATCTACCGGAAATTCGAAGCAAACCTCATCAACCACACCGCTACCGCCGCCACCCCGGAAGAAACACGCGCCACCCTCGCCGCCATCGGAACCAAACGCCTCGACCGCATCATGGCCGACATCCTCGACCGAATTCGCTACCAGCTCGCCCGCTACGCCAAACAGGAACTCTGGGACAAAACCATGCGCCGAATCGATGCCGCCTACCCCAAACAACAACCCGGCAAAAAGCCCCTGCGCGGCAAAATGGAAGCCGACCACTACCGCCGCCTCGCCCTCTACCGCGACATGCTCCAGGCCACCGCCGACCAAAAACTCGACGCCCTCACCGCCCTCGAAGCCCTTTACGCCGCCGAAGAAAACGACGCCACCCTCCACCGGCACGAAACCGACCTCCTCGCCTGGGCCACCTACGGCCACTACGAAGGCATGACCCTCCCGCAGGCGCAGGCCGCCATGAAAAACCTCCTCGAATACACCCTCACCGGGCGCAACGCCTGGGACATCCGCCTCGCCCACGAACGGGGCAGGGCCAAACACACCTCCCGTCAAATACAATCCCGAATCCCCGAACCCAACTCCGCCGCCAACCGCGCGGAAACCCGCATCGCCGAAGCCACCCGCCTCCGCCGCTGCCTTGCCTCCCTCCCCAACCAGTGCATGTCCTACTCCCAAACCATGCTCGCGCTCGAACCCGTCCTCGGTCCCGAACTCTCCTGCCGCAAAATCGACGAAATAGCCACCGCCAACGCCGCCCTCCTCAACGCCACCAACGACCGCAACGCCTGGCTCTACCACACCGTCTCGGGCATCACCGGAGCCCGCAGCGAAAACGAAGCCGAACAATGGCTCGTGGACTTCGACACCCCGCACCACACCGGAATCACCCTCCGCCCCCACATCACCATCAAAACCACCCTCACTCTCGCCGAAGCCCGCGAATGGCTCCGCCTCACCCCGGAACAACGCGCCGTCCGAAGAGAAGAAACCGCCCGGCAGGACGCCGCCGCCCAAACCGTCACCGAAAACATCCCCCAGGAACAGGACATCCCCCTCATCCGGGAAGCCCTCGCCCGCTACGACCAGGCAAGCCCCGCCCAACAGGAACGCCAGCAGAAAATCACCGTCGAACGCACCGTCCCCGACCAGGCCGCCACCGCCCCCCTCCGCTGCTCCCGCGACTGCGCCCTCTACGCCATCCTCCTCCATGAACAAACACAGGACTACGGCGACATCTACAGCGACGACGGAACCCGCATCCGCGACGGACTCCTCCGCCACGAAGGCCTCGATGACGAAGGAATCGCCGCCCTCTACCAATACGTCGGAGAACAGGGCCTCGCCTACGGCTACGCCCTCCGCGCCCGCCTCCACGAACAGGGCCTCACCCTCGCCCAAATCTACGAAACACGCATGGGCGTCCCATTCACCTTCAAGGATAAATACTACCGAGCCACCTTCGACCGCAACACCACGCAGGACAAAGACACCCTCGCCTCACCCGCCAACGGTCCCATCGGCAGCGGCAAATACGGAATGCTCATCCCCCGCCGCCTCCACCGCGAAAACCTCGACTGGAGCAAATCCGCCTCCCTCGTCTTCCTCGCCGCCTCCGCCGAACAGGACAACTACATCTACACCTCCCACATCACCGCCGACTGGCGCACCCTCCTGCGCGACAAACAACTCCACCAGAAACTCACCCTCCACTTGGGGCAGGACACCCTCCACAAACTCTCCTGCTACCTCGACCTCATCGACGGCGCCACCCTCGAAAACAACCGCGCCTTCCTCAACCTCTCCCGCCTCCAGAGCAACCTCCAGCGCGCCTTCGCCTACTCCGTCCTCGCAGGCAACGGCTTCGTCCTCCTCAAACAGGCCACCGCCGTCATGCACGGCTTCTTCGCCGGATGGGTACCCACCGCCATCCTCGAAAAAGCCGACGAAACCCGCGAACTCGCCCACCGCCACATCGGCTTCGCCGAATACCTCTACCACTTCGCGCGCTCCAAACTCGGCGCGGGCGACATCACCATCCGCGAACTCGCCGCCACCCCGTGGATCAAAGCCCGCCTGCGTGGAGAAGGCGACATCCTCGCCCAGATCGCCAACCAGCTCCCCGGCCAGCGACACTCCCGCCTCGAAAAGTTCCCGGAAAAAGCAATGGCCCTCATCGAAAAAATCGATGTCAAAGCCAACCTCCTCGCCATGCACGCCCTCGCCAACGCGTACTACGCCTCCGCCAGGAAACTCAACACAGAGCAGGGCAGCCCCTACACCGACCACCAGCTCAAAACCGCCGCCCTCCGGCAAATCGGCCACGCCCTCGAACTCGGAGCCCAGCCCCTCACCAAAACCCAGAAAAGCATCGGGCAGGCCGCAGGTGGCCTCCTCTCCCGCCTCGCCTACATCATGCGAAGCGAACAAATCAACAAACTCGGCCTCATCATCGCCCAGTGGAAAAGCGGCAGCACAAGGAACCGCGTCTCCGCCGTCCAGAGCTGGCTCACCCTCGGCGTCACCTCCTCCCTCATCTGCTGGCTCATCGACACCCTCCGGGACACCGGAGACGACGACGACAAAAACGATCAAAACAACCACCCCGCGAAAAAACTCCGCAAATACGGCGCCACCGCCCTCCTCGGAGACCTCACCAGCATACCCCTCGTCGGAGAAGGCATCAACTACCTCGCCGCCAGCATCACCGGAGAACGCGCCTTTGCCGACTCCTACTCCCGCACCCTCCTCGACATCCAGGGCATCACCTCCGCCCTTAAAAAGGAAACCAACCACCTCACCGGCGACAAACAACTCACCTGGGACAAACACTTCGACAACCTCGTCAAACTCGCCCGCGCCGCCGGAGTCGGCGGCATCTACTCCCGCAGCCCCAGCCAAACCCTCTCCACCACCGGCTCCCTCCTCCTTACCCTCGCCACTGGCGCCAACATCTCCAAAACTGCCAAAGACTTTTTGGGTTCTATCTTCAAACAGAAAGCAATCATGTACAAAAATAAAACTTCCGTTATCAATAAGACAAGCGCTTCTTCATATAATGCAGTGATAAAACTTATATAATTTCATGCGATCACGTGAATATAGAAAGAAACAAATACCGTAGAAGAATTACTCATATTCAGTGTTGAAATCATCTTAAATACATCTAATTTTAGTATTAATTAATTGCTTTCTCGTGAATCATGATTGGGCGACTATTCAGTAGAATGTTTTTGATGGATTGGTAAATGAAAGTGAAAAATCTCATTTTGAAACGTCCCAATGCACAGCAGTCATTTTCTGCGTTTGTTATTGATTGTCTGTTATTTAAAAAATGCAAAATCTCATTAAAAATATGTTAGATTTTTTTGATGGCAAAATGCTTGCATCTTGACGAAGCTATCGGCTATATTAGCCACTAGGTATGAATTCAATAATCAATCCACCAAAGACAGAGTTGTTAGTAGATTTGATAGGACCCCTTATTAACATATCTTGCGTTCCTGATTTTGAGCAAATCCCCTCTGTGAGATATCTTCATGAGCGAGATATTGCTAGTATATGGCAGAATAATTATCCAAAACATGATATTCCTAGATCCGCAAAAGATGTTATAGAGAGAACTCTTCAAGTGATGTGTGAGTCAAAATTGCGCATGAAGCTGATTGATAAAGAAATTTTAGAACAAGTTTGTAAAGCTAAAGAATTTTGTGATGTTAAAATACTCAGTAGCTTAGGATCTAATAATAGTGATAAAACTGAATATAAAGAATTATGTAATAAATTGTTCCAAGAATCAAAAAATCTTTTAATATCTTGTTCTAAGGCATTATTCAAACTGAATCATAGGGAAATTCCAGTCTTGGAGGATCAAGATTTTGAAAACATCAGTCTAGAAAATTACATTAAAGCTTCAAGTTCTACTGACAAAAAATACAGAATTGTATTTGACGATGATATTAATTATAGGGTCCTAGTTGAAAATGAGAATAGCGTTGATCAGTGGATCAGCGGAGTGGATTGCTGTGATTGTGCTAATGATTTAAAATTCATTCTAGAGGATCGACTTCGTATAACAATTAGTGGAGATGTTGTTAATTCAATTAAAGAAGTTTTTAACAATAATAAAAATTGGGATGCGCTTGCTAAGTATGAAACAACATTAAAAGGATTTTATGTGTATAATCTAGAGGATAGAGAATATATCAATAAATGTATTGAAACGATAAATGATTTAATTCAAAATACATCAACACAACGAGATAAGCCTATTTGTGTATTTTTAGCAGGGAAACCTGGTACGGGAAAATCATTTTTTGTAAAATGTTTGGCAAAATTTCTAAAAATAGCTGAAAATTATCCTGTTACTTCATTATCTGGTGTAGCAAGAGATAAATTTTACCACGCTGTTAATAATCATATTTCTAGAGCATTCGACCAAAATTTGGTTGAAGATACTTCACCAACTATTGCCTTTCTTGACGAAGTGGATACAAAAGGGGATCACTTAGCCTTTCGTCTCCTTATGGATGCCATGACAGGAACAAGAATGGATGAATATGGTATGGAAAAGGATTTGAAGTTAAAAAGTTGTACTTCACGTAATCTCATTTGGATTTTTGCTGGTAGTGGAGGAGCCGATCGGGAAGAATTTATAAAATGTTTCAAATGTGACGAGCTGAAGGTTGCAGATTTTTTTGATCGAATTCATTTTGATATAAAATTGCCGTCAGCGGATCATCCTGGACAGGTTATCCTTACTTTTTTAAGTTCGTTAAAGAGATTAATTGCTCCTAATAAAGAATTGATTATAAAGATTTCAATAAAGGTGCTCTACTTATTTGCTCAAACTCGATGGAAAAGTTCTAGACAAATTATGACTATTTGTAGGGTTATTTTTTCAAAAAAATACAATGCAAATAAAAATAAGTTTGAACTTAATTTTGAAGACTTCAAAGATATGGATGTATCTCCAGAATTTGAAAAAATATACAAAGAATTAATGGATGTTACTTTTTCCGAAAAAACGATTGAAATCAAACAAGTGAATAAAGAATCATGAACGAATATATAATTCAACTTCGGGATAAAAAAGCATCATCGAATGATAAAATTGGAAGTAAAGCTTCCAATTTAGTTAAACTTGTTTCAATGGATATCGAAGTTCCTGATGCCTTTTTTGTTACATCAAAGATGCAATACGACTTTTTTCTGCGAAATAAGATTCTAAAGCTCATTCAAAGTGAGTCTAAAAAACTTTGTTCTCAAGAATTTTCGGTGTCGCTAGTTGCAGCAAAACGTATTCGTGATGCTGTGATGCAAGGATCTTTTTCTAACGACGAGCTTAATCTCATTGATAATGCAGTAGTGCAGTTGGTTGGAGATCAGAATAATAGGAATCTTGCTGTTCGGTCGAGCGGAAGCATGGAAGATGGTGTCACGAATTCATGGGCTGGCCAATTTGACTCTTTTCTAGATGTTAATCCACACGATGTTCCCAACTACATTAAACAATGCTGGGCTTCATTATTTGGGGCTAGAGCAGTCAGATACGGTGTTAACGTTTTAGAAAATGAAGACATACGTCCGTTTGCGGTTATTGTGCAATTAATGATAACTGGGGAGTGTTCGGGAATTGCTTTTTCAGCAAATCCGCTTAACGGAAAAACAGAGCATGTCCTTGTAGAAGCAGTTAAAGGAAGTGGGGAAAAAGCGGTAGGAGGACAAGAAACTCCCTATTCTGTCATTCTTGATAAGAAGGAAAAACTCGTTTTGCAAAGAAAATTCGGTAGTCAAGGCAAAGTAGAGCTTCTATCTCCTAATTTATTAAAAAATTTGGTTGTTGAAATTATAAAAATAGAAGAAATATTTTCTATTCCCGTTGATGTGGAGTGGACTATTAGAGATTCTAAAATTTATATTTTGCAAGTTCGCCCTATTACTTCATTCGCGGTGGCATCCCCCTTAAAAAAAGGTTGCTCATTACCAGACATTATGAATTATGAATTAACATTCAAGGTAATGGGATTGAATGTTCTGTTCGCTGATTTACTCAGCCATGGATTTGGTTATTTACACCCACTCTTTATTTGCAATAAAAATGAGTTTTGGCAGTATTTTACAAAAGAACGCATGGAATATGCTGCAAAGTACGGCTATAAATGGTTAAGTTCGCCTACTGGATTTATAGATTACCAACAAAAATTTGAAATTTTTCATGGTAAATCTATTGTTCGTTTAGAGAATATATTGAAGAATGAACTTGCATCAAAATCAGTACAAGATTTTTTCTCAATTCTTTATGAGTATTTTGTATTCTATTCTAAAATGGATTTTCAGTTTACCAATTTGACATTTTTGTATGCGGATGAAAATCCGATCATTTCTGAAAACTTGAATAAACTGTCCGCTTTCAAGGATATTGCGCGTAACTGGATAAATAATATATCTATTAATGATGAATGCTTATTTAATAAATTACTATTCCAGATATCTCATAAATTTGATGTAACTTGTGACGATTTACAGCTTTATAAAATTCATGAAATTATCGAGCTTTTTGATAAAAAAATGGTTATTCCTGCGGAGATTAAATTACGTTCAAAAGGTGCTGTTATCATAAATGATGGTTTAACAATTAGGTATATTTTTGGGCAGCAGGCTACAATGTTTATCCATAATGTTGAAAAAATTAGGAGTATCCAAGAACATGCAAAAATCGTTGGTCAGGTTGCCAATAGGGGAGAGGATCGTTATGTTATCGGTACTGCATGTTTGATCAATGTTGATTATACTTGTCTTCAAGAAATGGAAAAGGCTATTGCTCAAATGAAAGATGGGCAAATACTTGTGTCTGAATTTACTGCTCCTGAACTTATGTTGGCCTGTTCTAAAGCTAGAGCAATTGTAACCGATATGGGAGGTATGCTATCACACGCAGCTATTATTAGTCGTGAATTTAAAATTCCATGTGTTGTTGGAACAGAACATGCCTCTCGTTCCTTGGTCAATGGGGATCAAATCAGAATCGATCTTGATCTAGGAATTATTGAAAAATTATGAAAGACTAGCATTCATGGGTATTGTGCAACCAAGAAAATTGGACGATGCATTAGGGGATTCTGGATATAGATTAGATAAATACTTCCTTGGTGATAGATCAATCATATTTAATAGAATATCAGAACTCTTGATATCGGCATCATTTGGAGCAAACGCTATTCTTTATTCAGTATGGTTAGGATACATTATGGGCGTATGGGCTATTTTTATACATTTAGCTTGGTGTGTAAGTTTTATTTTATTAGGGAAATTTGTTTTTAATATTTATCATTATACGAGCCTTCATGATTTTCTGGGAAGTAAATTTGGTAGAACGACGCGAATCATCTCTGCGTTATGTTCTATTATTGGTATTGTATACTTTACCGGTTGGGAAATTGCAATCACCTTAAACGGAGTTGAATCTCTAGCCAGTTTTTCTGATCTTGGGAACTCTGTAAATTGGCCTATCATTACCACCTTGATAGTGATGACAGCCTTATTTTACACGGTACTTGGAGGAGTAAAAGCGAACAGCATTATCAATCCAATTCTTAATGCCGTGAAATTGTTTCTTTTGTGTGGTGTTGTTTGTACTATGCTTTGGATTGTTTATGATAAAGAGCAACTGTCCGTAGGATTATTTGTTCCAGATTTTGACCTATCAATTTTAAAATTAGGAGTTATTGCATTCATAACGAATATTATATTTAACCTTTCATGGCAATTTGTTGATAATTCATCATGGCAAACGATTAGCTCCAGTAACAATGATATTGCTGGTTTGAAAAAATTATTACCACGAACTAGTATAGGTGTCTTATTTGCCTATATATTGGGAACGATATTAGGGGTGACTCTTAGAGTAATTCCAGATTTGAATTCAGATAATATTCTTGGAAATTTAGCCCTTATGTGTAGTTCAAGATATAGTTTTCTTTTACCGTTATCTATGATTGTATTACTTTTATTTTCGATGATGTCGTTAGTCGATGGATTAGGACTTTCTGTTTCTCAAACTATAATGGTTGATTTAAGAATAACAAATAAGTGCAAAAAAGTTATAACAAGTATTAGCCCAATGCAGTTAGCACGTTTTTTTACTATATTATCTGGAATATTTGCCGCATGGGGAGTATCCTTTATATTAAATATTCTTGGTATTAATATTTTTGATTTTGTGTACATATTTATCGTTATTCAGTTAAGTCTACTGGGACCCGTGCTTGTCGGTCTTTTATTCAAATTTAGAAATATACAATTTATTTGGGTTAGTATAGTTATTTCTTGTGTGGTTGGAATTAGTGCCAATGTGTTCGGAGGATTATGGAAAATTAGTTGGCTGCTTGATGCCGCAGGTACGATTACTACATTGACTTCTATATTGGTAGCTTTCAGTATGTATTGGGTGGCAAAAAGTCGTAGGCGACGTGTGCGAGAAATTATTGAGGGGTCCTCAACTTCAAAAACTTGATGTGTGGATTTCGAGAGAAGAACTGATTTGGGATTGTGCTAAAAGTTGTTCTGAGTTACTCTGATGGCAGTTTTAATGGAAAATCAGTGAATGAGCCAGCAACTCAAGCTTACAAATAGCATAGACTACAAACCAATTTCAGTCTCTACGTCACTTCGGAAAAAAAACTTGGGACAGTATATGACTCCTGAAAGCATTGCACATTTCATGGCCGCAATGTTTCCTGATTCATTTGATCGAAGTTGTCATCTTTTGGATGCAGGAGCTGGGTGTGGTGCCTTAACGAGTGCCTTTTTAGATCGATGGAAAACTGGTAAGTTTGGCTTTTCTGCTGTTAATGTAACAATGTATGAAATTGATGCTCTTCTTCGGCAACAGTTGCATTCTCAGATAGCCAATTATCCTGAAGCTAATATAAGCGTTTTAGAATGTGACTATATTATGGATTCTATGAATAGGCTTCCACATGAGGAAACTTATTCTCATGTAATTTTGAATCCTCCATATAAAAAAATAAATAGTCATTCAACTCATCGAAAAGCATTGAACGCTATTGGTGTAGAAATGGTGAATTTATATTCTGCTTTCGTGGCGCTAGCTATTCTTCAAACTAAACATCAGGGACAAATCGTCGCAATTATTCCTCGTAGTTTCTGTAATGGACCCTACTATAAAGCTTTTCGTCAATTGCTACTTGAGCACACGACCATAAAACATATTCATTTGTTCAAAGCACGCAATAAGGCGTTTCAAGAAGACTCTGTGTTACAGGAAAATATTATTATCCGACTGGAGAAAGGGAGTTCTCCCGCAATGGTAAGGATATCTTCATCCACCGACGCTTCTTTTGATGATTT
Source organism: Neoakkermansia glycaniphila (assembly GCF_900097105.1). Taxonomy (GTDB): domain Bacteria; phylum Verrucomicrobiota; class Verrucomicrobiia; order Verrucomicrobiales; family Akkermansiaceae; genus Akkermansia; species Akkermansia glycaniphila. The sequence goes on from NZ_LT629973.1 coordinate 2,628,193, forward strand.
ATCGTACTTTGATCTGCCTATTGAGCGTATCGTGTTTCCAGAAGATACAGAACAGTTTATTCACATTCCTTCCTCTACTGAAATACTAAATCTAGAGTCATCCGAATCTATTAAATATTCATTGCAGGACTTGAATATTCAAATTTCAACTGGACCTGTTGTTGATTTTCGTCTTAAAGAACATTTGTGCTCAATGCCTTGTGAAAATACTGCGCCACTTTTGTATCCAATACATTTTCGAACAAACAAACTCGTTTGGCCTTTGTCTGATATCAGAAAACCTAATGCAATTAAAAGGAATGTCGATACAGAAAAATGGCTCTATCCAACAGGTTTTTACTGTGTCGTTAAACGTTTTTCCACTAAAGAAGAAAAACGTCGTATTGTAGCACGAGTGATTGATCCAAACGTTTTTAAAAATATGCCGCCTGTTCTTGGCTTTGAAAATCACCTTAACGTGTTTCATCAAAATAAAAGAGGATTGCCACCAGAATTGGCTTACGGATTATCGACCTTCCTGAACTCAACGGAATTAGATGAATATTTTCGTAGATTTAATGGGCATACGCAAGTCAATGCAACGGACCTCAGAAAACTGAAATATCCCAGCATGGATGTTCTACTTCAACTTGGAGTATGGACTATGGCACAGTCTTCTTTTGAGCAGAGTGATATAGACTTAAAAATTACAGAATTAACATCATGACTCATCAATATACTCATTTGCAAACAGCGCAACGTATCCTCATAGAACTGGGTTTTCCTCGAGGACAACAGAATGACCGTTCTGCCTTGTGTCTTTTGGCGCTTCTAAACTTGAGTCCCGAAAAAAAATGGCATGAAGCAGAACGCCCGTTAATAGGAATAACTCCCATTATGGAGTGGGTTCATCGCTTCTACGAAATAGCCTATGCACCTAATTCTCGTGAAACCTTTCGTCGGCACACTATGCATCAGTTTTGTGAAGCGGGAATTGCTCTTTATAATCCAGATGATCCGCGTCGTCCTGTTAATAGCCCAAAAGCAGTTTATCAAATTGAACCTTCGGCATTGGACCTACTGAAAAAAGTACATTCTCAGGAATGGCAAGACTCATTGAAAATATGGCTTGCTTCCAGAAAAACATTAAAAGAACGCTATGCCAGAGAACGTCAGATCAATCGTATTCCTGTTACCATTGCTAAGAATCAAAAAATTTCTCTTAGTCCGGGAGAACACAGTGAATTAATCCGTCAAATTATTGAAAATTTTGCCTCTCGATTTATTCCTGGAAGTTGTTTGATTTATGCTGGCGATACCGGGGAAAAATGGGGCTATTTTAATGAAGAATTATTACGTCAACTAGGTGTTCGTATTGATGAACACGGAAAAATGCCGGATGTTGTTTTTCATTTTATAGAAAAAAATTGGCTGATTGTAGTTGAATCTGTTACTAGTCACGGTCCAGTTGATGGTAAACGACACGCAGAATTAGCCAATCTATTTGCTGATTCTTCAGCCGGAATAGTTTATGTCACAGCCTTTCCCAACCGTTCAATCATGGGGCGATATTTAGGTGATATTGCTTGGGAAACAGAAGTATGGGTTGCTGATGCTCCTACTCATCTAATCCATTTTAATGGAAGTCGTTTTTTGGGCCCCTATGTGGAAAAATGAATATTAATCCTCGCGATTCAAAAAATTTACAGAGACTAGATATTGTCGACAATTAAAGAGAATGGATTATAATAGATAGCATGAGCGGATCACTCAGGCATCAGTTGAGAGACGACCAATGGGAAAGAATCAAGGATTTTCTTCCCGGTAAAAAGCAGGATGTTGGATGTACAGCCAAAGACAACCGGTTGTTCATCGAAGCTATCATATACAAGGCAAAAACAGGATGTGGTTGGAGAGATATTCCGGAGAAATATGGAAAATGGCACAGTGTACATAAAAGATTTTTGAGATGGAGCCGCAAAGGAGTCTGGCAAACAATTTTTAACACTCTCGCGTGTAGCGCGGATACGGAATGGCTCATGATTGACTCAACAATTGTAAGAGTTCATCAATATGCATGTGGAGCCAAAGGGGGAAAAAAATGAGCAAATAGGTAAATCCCGAGGAGGCCGAACAAGCAAAATGCATGCGCTCTGCGATTCCCATGGCAATCCGATGAAATTTATTCTGACGGGAGGAGAAGAATCTGATTACAAGCAGGCCATGGCCTTACTGCAGGGACAGCAAGCATGTCACGTTTTGGCAGATCGCGGTTATGATGCGGATTATGTTGTTCAAGCTGTTGAGAGTATGGGGGCAGTTGCCGTGATTCCTCCGCGTAAAAACAGGCGGGAACAAAGAAAATACGATACCCATTTGTACAAGGAGAGAAATCTTGTAGAGAGACTTTTTCTGAAAATGAAGAGATTCAGAGGATTTGCGACACGGTATGAGAAATTGGCTTCTTCTTTTCTTTCCCTCGCTCATTTCATCGGCATTCTTATCTGGCTCGAGTAATTGTCGACGATATCTAATTAATAATATTTTTTTGTTACGTCGTTTAAAATTCTATTGATTATAGAAATGATTTGGGTGCACAAAATCCCATAATTCACCTCACCACAAAACATCCGTTCCCTTGCAGTCCCCACAGGCGTCTATATTTCCGCTCTTCTCGTACATTCCTCCACCCTTTCCTTCTTCACCGAAAACGTGAAATTCGCCCATTCAAAACTGGCTCGTCTCATGTATGTTCAGCAATCTATGAATGTTTCACCGGACCCTTCTGACAGCCTACAAAAATACTCTCAGTTTTCGAAATCGTTTTGAACTATTTTAAACATGTTCCTATTTTTAGGGCATGAGAGATGCATATGCCATGAAGATGTATTTGTAATATCTTCTATTTTAATTTATTATTGCAATAACATCATATCATGAATAAAAGTCAATAATTTTTCAGAAGGGCATTTTTTGCAATCAAGGGAAGGAACTGCAATATCGGTTCCAATTCCGGCGAAACATGATACAGACAAATTGATTTTTCGCGTTTTTCGATAAGGTTTATGATGAATATGCTTTTCCCATTCATGCTTGGCTTCGTCTAAATTTTGAAGAATATCTAATTTTAATGCGGTTTTGCCTTGTCTACATGCTTCGATCAAACAAGACATTCCTTCTCTGAATTGCACTGCTTTTTTTGAATTGCGTACATCTCTAATAACATGACTTAATGATTCTTTTTCTTTTCGGGCACGATTAAGCACATATGAAGCGATTATGGGGACACTGAAGGATGCTATTGTATCCCCCAAATAAATATCATGTAATTCTTTTGTTCTTTCATGTAATGCAGACTCAAATGAACGAATCAAGCGAAAAGGAACTCCTTCTTGAGTTAATTTATGCATACTTGATAATAATTCTTTTTTATTTGGATGAAGCACCAAATCAGATGATATTTTATTTTGCAATTCAATATAATATGCGCATCTAATTGTATTTACAAGTATTGGAAATAAATCTTTTTCTAAATTGATAATATATTTATCAGTAATTTCTTTTTCAAAAAATAAAGAATACATTTTCATGTGTGCAGATGAACAATCTCGGGATAGGTAATCTTTATTCATGCGTGTACTTTTATGATAGTCTTTGCGGAAATTTTTAATAATTTTTTCAACTGGATAACACTTGTATTTTTTATGAATATTTAACAATTCATCCTCTGATATTTTTATAGGTTTTAATATGTCAGAAAAATCACGCAATATGCTACTTTCTATTTTATAATGATTGACATATGGAGATCCATCTATAAATATATCATCATATAATATTAATGCCTCAATTCCTGTAAATATATTGTTTTTCACAAAATCTGGGCAAGTCAAATTGTCGATATCAATTGAATTTGAATTATTTATTTCAATAAGAGTTGAAGTATCTAATAAAATTTTTGACATATTTATATATGTAATTAATTATCATAAAATAGCAATTAAATAACTCTAACCTTTTAAAAAAGCTCCTCCGCCCCCCTCGCCAGCCCCCGCATCCGGCCCTGGCACATCTCTTCTCCCGCATCCTCCTCCTTCCATCCGCGCTCCTTCGCCACCAACCCCTTCTCGCAGGCCTCGGCAAACGTCCGCAGGGCATCCGCCGCATGGGAACACACATCGTGCAGCGGCTCCGTCCGCAGCACCCCGTGCGTACCGGACGGGGCCGTCCGGTAATTCGACAACGCATCCACCCCGGAAAGATACCCCGCGATCATATCCGGCAGCGCCGTCCGCTGCGAACACCGCGCATGAATCACCGCATGGCGCAGCAGTTGCCGCGTCGCATCCACTGAGGCCCACAAATCCTGCGTCCTCTTCACGCACGTCACCAGGTACCCCGCCTTCTCCAGACTCCCCGCAAAACTCGCCCCGTCCAGAAACCGCCTCCCCCCGTCGTGCGGCAGGAAACACTCCGCCACGCGGCCATACGTCGCCTCCCGCTTCCGCAGCTCCCCGATGTAGTGATCCAGCGTCCGACCGTTCGCCGTATAATTATCCAGCACATAAAACTTCCCGTCCCGCCCCGGCTGAATCCACCAGATACTCATGAAATCGGCCAGCCCAATATCCCACGCCGTATAAACCGGCAAATGCGCGTCTGCCTCGAACTCCGCCGTCAGCCTCCCCAGCTCGCGCAGCATATTGATCTGGCTGCCGAAAATCGTCCCCTCCGCCACCGGATTGAGAGCTTCGTCCGGCACCGTCGGAAACTCCTGCCGTATCTTCCTCTGCGTCCTCGCCATCGCCGCATACCAGCACTTCTGCTCATCGTCCAGCACGATCCCGTACTCCTCCTCCAGACTCGCAAAATACTTCACCATCTTCGGCTCAACCGGAGCCTTCCCTCCGACAATCCTGTACCCCGGCTGCCTGATCCAGGAAAAGAAAAAGAACCTGAAATCCAGCGGCGTCAACTCCTTGCCCACCATATCCATCGCCGCCACCGTCAGTTCGTAATTCAAGCCATATTGGCCTCCCTCATGCGTACTCTCCTTGATAATCACCCCGTTCTGGTGAACCGTATTGAACCCGCCGCTGATAATCTCCTCCGCCTTTTTCGGATCGTGCGCCGCAATCGCCCCCAGCTCCGAAATATGCAGAATCTGCAAAGTCCCCCCGCGTAGCGAAGTCCCCACATACACCGTCGAGCCATTGGGAAACGTCGCATCCTCCGTCGTAAACCGGCACCCCTTCATCTCCTCCTTCACCATCCCGCCGATGGCGGCCACCAGCCGATCCTCCTCCGTCGCTCCCTCCGGCACATGATCCAGATGATCGAAGGCAAACCGCATCTTCGCCATCTTCTTCTTCGCCTCCGGCAGCGAACGGTCGATCACACCGCAGGTAATATTCTCCGTAAACAGGCAGGCATCCAGCTCCAGAATCGCCGCGAATGTTGAAATCCCGAGCTGCCGCACCTTCAGCACATCATTCCTGTGGTGCAGATGGTCGTAGAGCTCCTGCTGCGCCCAGTTCAGCACGAACCGCACCACACGCCCGTCCACATCGACAATCCAGTACAAATGGCACAACCGCCACCACCTGTCCGCCAGCAACGCCGCCACCTCCTCAAACTGTTCATTCGTCAAATCCATAGGTTTCAAGGTAAAAGAGAAAAGGGAATAAACATTCATCAAAATTTCCCTCCATACCAATCCGGCAATCCGCCGGATTCGCACTCCAAAAAATCTGCGTCTCATCCGTGTCCATCTGTGTTTAAAAACCGTTCCTACCCCTGAATCGCCAGCAGAGAAAATCCCCGTTCTCCTCGCACCCTCAGCCCCACCACGCACTCCCAGTCCCAGCGGGCGGAAGCCAGCAGCGCATTCCACCCCCTCGGCAGCATCCCGTAACGGTCCAGCTTCACCCACACCGTCCCGTCCGCCGTCACCTCCACCCCCTCCGCCGGACACTCCTCTTCCAGGAACATCTGCACCTGCGCGATCGGAACCTTCTGCGCCCGCACATCGGGAGCCGTCAGCGCATTCGTCACCACCTCCGACACATAATCCCTCTCCCCGTGATCCATCCACGGGCCATCCTCCCGCATCACCTCAATCCACCTCATGGCAACTCCATCCTCTTCGCGTTCCACGATCAAAAACAACACATCCCCCCGCGTCCCGTTCGGCAACGCCGCCACGGACACCACACGCCCCGCCGTCTCATACCTGTGCCAGCAATGCACCTCGTGCATACTATTGTACGTCATCAACGCCATCGACCCGTCCCGCAGCACAAACACCGCCCTCGCTTCCGGCTTCCGCAGCATCGCCCCGCACGCCACCCCGCCGTCCTGCGCCAGAATATGCGAAGCAAACACCGTCAAATCCCGGCTCACATACGCATCGCTCTGAAAATCGTACCCGTACTGAAACATCCTCGCCCCTCCGCGCTCGCAATACAGTACCTTGTCCACCGCCATCACCGCAGGCAGCGGCGCGCTCCCCACATACCCGTGATTCCCGGCCCGCACATTCGCATGAGACACCGCCCCCGACTGCCCCGCGCCCACCACATACTCCGCATCCGCCGTCCCCAGCAGCAGCCTCTCCCCGTGCGCCATCAGCCAGCAAATCGCATTCTGCGAAGTCGTCGCCAACGTCACCGCAATCCCCGCATCCTCCTCCTTCCCCAGGTCGAACCTGTCCAGATCATCCGTCCGGCTCATCCACAACGACTGCGGCTGCGCCACCGTCGAAGCGAACACCAGCCGTTGAGAAAACACCTCGCAGAGCAGGGGGAACCCGTACGCCGGGCGAAACGCACACCAGCTCCAGTCCACAAAACTCCGCCTCCCCGTAAAATCCACCTTCACCGCACTCGCATCATGCCAGCCCGAGGCCAGCACAGCCTCCGTCTCCTCATCCACACTCTCCCAATACCGCAGCAGCAAATCATGCTTGTAGGAAGAAACGACCAGCCTGTTCCCGCACACATCGTCCGGAAACCCGTTCACCGGAGACTCGTCCATAAACCGGCTCCGCGTCAGAAACAGCCGCACCCGGCACTCCTCCCCGCTCTCGTCCCCGGTCATCAGCACATTGCTCGCCGCCCCGATCCGTGAAAACGAAATCCCCCGCGACTCCCACTCCCGGTCCAGCCCCGGCCCGTCATAGCTTCGCCGCACCTCATAACTCCCGTACCATGCCCCGGAACAGAAAAACTCCCACGTCCCCCGGCAGGGCACCGCCTCCCCCACCGCCAGCCCCTTCACGAAATGCCCCGGATAATCCGAGGGCGACACCGCCGCCTGCACGAAATCCCCACCGCCAAACGCCCGTACGCAAGTCCAGTACTCCCAGTACCCCGACCGCAGCACAACCTTTTCCCCCTTCGCATACCTCCGCTCGCTCAACCCGTTCACCGGCTGCACCCCGCCGAACCCCTCCGTCCTCTCCGCCCGCAGGAAATTGTCCGGATAATTCTCCGGCAAATTAAGACCGTCCACAAAACTCCCCGCCTCCAGATCCTTCGTACACACATAAAACGCCAGACTCGCCTCCCCGCGCCGCGCCAGTTTCGCTCCCTGCGCATAAAACGACTCTCCGCCCAGCTCCGAAAACACCTGCACCCCGCCCACCAGAACCGACCGGCAGGCAAAACACTCCCTCTCCTCCGTATAAAACGAAGCCCGCAGCAAATCGCCGCCCTCCATTGAGCGCTCCACCTCCGGCAAACTGTCCGGCAACACCACCGAATAACTCCCGTCCGCATTCCCCAACACCAGCAGCTCCTCATCCCGGTACCCCGCATACCGCCACGGAGGTGCAGAGAACACATACGGCTCGAACACCCACCTCCCCGCGCCATTCCGCTTCAGCACACAGGGCGCACAGGCCGGATGCGTCAGAATGAGCAGATTATTCACCTGCTTCCAGCGCAAGAACTCCACCTCGCCGAACTCCGCGTCGAACTCCGCCAGCACGGCGGCGGAAGCCGCATCCAGCACCCGCACACGCTCGCCCGACACCTCCACGAGAAACCGCTCCTCCTGCGAATACACATATGGAACCAGCCGGGAACGCTCCATCGCCGGGCAAAACGCCATCATCCCGCGCCTGCGGCGAATCCCTCCCATCTGCGACACATCGAAATTCACCAGAGACTGCGCGGCCCGCTGGAACACATCCAGATCGGACCGCAACGACAACTCCGGCGAAATCTCCCCGCCATTGAACGCCACACGTTTCATCCCCCCATCCTATCTGCCATACAGACGAAAGAGGAACACTCATATCATGAGGAAAGCAGGTGCATTACATGAATCGCCAAACTCTCACCTGATCCGGCACTCCGCCGGATTCTCCCTCAAAAAATCCGTGCATCATCTGCGTCGAGTCTGCGCCCCTCTGTGTCCCCACCCAGGCACTCCGCCGGGCAAATCACTCGTAATGCTTCCGCAGAGAACGAATAAACACCACCCCCGCCTCCTCATCCACGGCATAAACAATCCTGTCCTTCGCATTGATGCGCCGCGACCAGTACCCCGACAAATTGCCCACCAACTGCTCCGGCTTCCCCTTGCCCGTATAGGGCGACTCGCAAATCTCCAGCAAAAGAGCCGTCACCTTCTCCACCACCTTCCGGTCCGCCTTCTTCCAGAAGGCCAGATCGGCCATCGCCGACTTGGAAAACTCAAGCTTCATCTTCCGTCGAAGACATGAACTTCTTCAGATCATCCGCGCTCATCACCACGGACTCCCCACGATTCCGCTCCTCAAGAGACCTCTCCAGATGGCGCACATTGGCCGGAGCATCAAGCTGGTGCATCGTCTCCATCCAGGACTCCCACTCCTCACGCGGAATCATCACCACCTCGCGCTGGCGCGACCTGATGATCACCGGCGTCGAATCATCCACACACGTCTTGATCGTCTGCGAAAGATTCTGCCGGGCTTCACTATAGGAAAGGCATAACGGGGTCATGCCAGAAACGTACAAGAAAATTGTACCATTGTCAAGAAAGAAGGCGAAACTCACGCCATGCACACCCCGTACTCACACCATGAGCATATCCTGCCGCCCCCATTCCACAGGAAAATAAGCCACTATGGAATTAACGCCAGACATCACGAAAATGTTTCGCACCAAACACGAAACAAAATGGGAAGTCCAGATCCAGCAGGACATGGAACTCGTCAGACCCTTCGTCACCATCCACCCCAACTGCCGGGGCAAATCGGTAGAACTCCCCTACCACGGCAGCGCCCGAATGCGAGAATACAGCGGAAGGCTCCAGAAAATCGTCTGGTCCGAAATGGACTTCGGCAAACGCAGCATCAAACCCCGCAAATTCTACGACTCCATCCCCCTCTCCGAAGACGACAAACTGGAAATGGACACCCTCGACCTCCGCGCTGAAGAAGTCATGGGAGAACAACGCAAAGCCTGCGCCCGGATGCACGACGAAGTCATCCTCGGAGTCATGGAAGACGACGCGGGCGGCTACCGCATCCGCACCCAGGAAGACGGCGTCTGCGGCGGCATCCTCGCCCCCAACTACGTCGGAGACGACGGAGCCACCATAGAAACCCTCGACACCTCGCCCGGCTCCTTCCAGCTCATCCCGGCGGACTTCGTCGCCAAAGGCACCAAAACCGCCTCCGGAATGCTCCTCGACAAAATCGCGGAACTCCTGTGCCGCTACCGCATCCTGCACTGGAAACCCGGCAAGGGAGACGACATCGTCGTCGCCATCTCCCCCAAACAGCACATGGACCTCCTCCTCATGGAACAAACCCAGCGGCGCGACTACGGTTTTTCCTCCCTCACCAACGGACAAGTCAACGACTTCCTCGGCGTCAAATTCCTCATCACCAACATGCTCCCCCTCGACGAAGCGGGCAACCGCCTCTGCGTCGCGTGGCTCAAAACCCGCGTCAAATTCGGCATCTGGAAAGAAGCCGCCTTCCGCATCGAACCGCGCTCCGAATACATCGACGTCCGTGAACAAATCACCGTCAAGGCCGCACTCGGAGCCACCCGCCTCGACAACAAAATGCCTTCCTCATGCCCTGCAGGGAAGCCGCCTGATGAACCGGACCAACAAACGGCAGGAAAAAGACACCAGCATCCCGTCATCCCCAACAGACGATGGGCACAGGCTTGCACTTATGGGCTGGACAAATCGAAGGAATTGAGGCATGATAAGAAGGGTTATAACCATGGAAATGCAAGACCTGATCAATGGAAGATGCGGTTGGTGCGGCGCCGACAGCCTGTACATGAAATATCACGACGAAGAATGGGGCAACCTCATCACGGACGACAAACTTCTCTTTGAATTCGTGACGTTGGAAAGCGCCCAGGCAGGCCTGAGCTGGATCACCATACTCCGTAAAAGAGAAGGCTACCGCAAAGCATTTCATCACTTTGACGTCACCAGGGTTGCCAACATGACGGAACAGGATGTCGAACGCCTCATGCAGGACGCAGGCATCGTCAGAAACCGGCTCAAAATCAAGGCGGCTATCAGCAATGCCAAAGCATTCATCGCCATACAGGAAGAATTCGGCAGCTTTTACAACTACACACTGTCATTCTTCCCGGACCAAAAACCGATCATTTATCACCGCAAAACACTCAAGGACATCCCGGCCACGACACCGGAATCAGACGCCATGAGCAAAGACATGAAAAAGCGAGGCTTCAAATTCTTTGGATCGACCATCTGTTACGCCCACTTGCAGGCCGCAGGCTTTGTGAACGATCATCTGGTGGATTGCCATTGCAGAAAAGAGAATGGCTCATCAATATGAACCTGACCAGCCCCTGTCTGCCGGGATGTACAGCCAGGGCAAATAGATAATCCTGAACAGACAAACCTTGTCCCGTCTTTTCCCGCCTCCGGCAAGCCAGAACCCGCGCCAAACGGCACGGCAGGGAACAAACGAAACGCCCGTTTCCCCCGCATGGGAAACGGGCGTCTTTCATACCCCGCCAGAAACGACAAGATCAACACGCATTGAAAACAAAAACAGCGCCGGAAGAAGGCATCCCCGGATTCCACTCCGTAGCCGTCGCCGTGGAGAAAGGAACGGCGGTTGGCTTCTCCGTCCGGGGAACTGACGGGGCAGCCGGAAGCGGAGCAGGGCAACGCAACCGGGAAGAAGACCCCAGAATCGCCTGCCCGAGCTTTTCGAGAGCATCCTTGCGGGAATCGTCCGAAGGACGGATATAAAGCTGGTGGGAAGCCTCCGAATCATGCCCGACAATCTCCTTGGCAAGCGCATGGTCGATCCCGAGATTGTGCAGCCAGGTCGCAGCGGTGGCGCGGAGACAATGGAACGTCTTGGGCGCGACATTGCGGGTACGACCGCCTCGGGCATTCGTCGAAGCATCCCGGGCGATCACCCCGATATGCTGCAACCACACCTTGAATTGATAAGACAGGTACCGGCCCGCCTGCCGCTGATACTTCTCCGCACAGCCGGGATGCACGAACCGCCCAGTGTGAGGAATTGCGCGAATATGCTGCTCCAGCGGCCCGATAACGGGAATGCGCAAACGACGGCCCGTCTTGCCCGTCACCAGTGAAATCATCCCCGCCTCAAGATCGATCTGATTCCATTGAAGCATGGCGACATCCCCCAGACGTTGGCCGCCCATGCACAGGCAGAACAGCACCATACTGTACCACTCTTCGGGCAATCTCTCCAGCATCAGAGCCACCTCGTCAGGAGTAAACGCCTCCTTGCACGAATCTTCATGCCCTACGTTGCGAGGCACCTTCGTATTGAAAAAAGGATTCTTCTCGATAATCTCATCATCCACTGCATTCATGAAAGCGGGGGAAAGAGCCGTAATATACTTCTGCACCGTACTCCTGCGCACCTGCTGAAGCTGCTCGCTGACGAACGCCTTCACATCGCTGCGTCGCACCGTATTGATCGGCAGCTTCGCCCTGGAACCGAGATGCTTCGTGAAAAGCTCATAGGCTTTCCTCATATTGTACAGAGTATTCCGGGTAAGCTGGGAACGTCGAAGAAACAGATAACCTTCCAGATACTCATTGACAGAAGGAATCTCCGGGATAGACTCCTTGGCAAGAGAAGACAAAACTTCCCGAACGAGTTCGTTGCCGAGCCCCTCCTTGTCGGAAGCCTCATAAGCGTCTGCAATGGATTGGGCCCTTCGGCGAGCCTGAGTCGTAGTCTCCTTGATACCCCCGATAAAATCTCCCTTGACGGGCACATGGGTGGACTTCATGGAAATCGTCTCACCGTTACGCCAGCGACCGTACCAGAAGCGGGAATTGGTTCTTGTAATGAGATGCGCCATATAATTGATATGTTTAATTGATCGTGCAGCACAAACTGCACCACATATATACCAATTATATAAAGCTCCAGCAACATGACAAAAAACGCAACGCCCTATAGATAAACAACATAACTCTCCAGTTACATACTAGGCCTCCCCTATGCTCCACCAGATTTTATTCAATAACCCCTTGATAAATCAAGGGGTTATTTGTTTTTCGAATTGTCATGGATATGGCAGAATAGGTGACGGCAATTTCGTCGTTTGAGCCGTAGAAAGGGATTTTTCTGAACCATAACCGTCATCAATCGGCACACGGATGCCTTGCATCGGCTGCTTGTTTTCAATGGCGTATCGAGGCTTCAAACGAACATGCTTTTCAAGCACGACCGTTTGGTATTGCCTCTCAATCTAGCATAAGCCGGGATAAGCTGGGAACAAAAAAGCACCGCTTTCTTGGGCGGTGCGACTCGGCTTCTCTCAGCTTATCTTGAAAATTGGAGGTGGAGGTGGGATTTGAACCCACGAATGACGGTTTTGCAAACCGTTGCCTTAGGCCACTTGGCTACTCCACCATGTGATGAGGTGCGCGGAGTTTAGCGGAATCATTGGATTCCGTCAAGAGAAAAAGTTCCGTTTTCGTTGTTTTTTCCGGCATAGGGTGGTATTGCCAGTGAGTAGGCGGTTCGCACGGGCGGGATGAGGGATGCGGCGTATGGTGGTGTGCGGTTGACGCGGTGGTTGACGATGTCCTTTTTCCTGCTTGATTCTTTTTTGCTAACAGCGTAGTTAAATGGATATGAATGTTTTGAAGTGGCGTACATTGTGCATCCGCATGTTGGCTATGGCTGCCATGGCTTGTTCTTTTCTGCCGTGTTTCGGTGAAGGTGAGCCGGATGCGAAGAAGGATAGGAAGGAGCGGTGGCGCGAGTTCGGTTCGTCTCTGATCGAAGCGGGGTTGAAGACGGCACAGGAGCAGAGGAAGAATCCCGAGCAGGCTCCGATTCAGTCGATTTCGGCATCTCTGGGTGTGGAGGAGGCTTTGGAGAAGCGGAAGGCGCAGATGATGGAGGAGCTGTCGTCTTTTCTGAATCGGATGACTGCCGAGTTGACTCAGACGGCCGTGCGCAATTTGAATCGCGACGGGGAGTTGAAGGCGAATTTGCAGCAGGGGATGGATTCGTTGCGCCGTCTTTGCTGGAGTCTGAGCGTGTTTCTGGTGGTGGGTACGGTGGCGCTGTCCGTGTGGGTGGTGCGAATGCGGCGCGAGAGCAAAGCTCTCCGCAAGCTGATCGTGAAGCTTTTGCCTCCCGAGGAGCGGGTGAATTCTCCGTTGGCCGATCCGGTCAAGAAGGAGAAGTGAGGTTCCCGAGTGCGGGTATCAGAGTTTGGTCAATTGGTTGACGAAGGATTGGCGCAGGGCTGCAGATCCATAGAAGCCCTGGCCGTACAGGCGGAAGAGCTGGGCGAGGGTTTGCTTGGCCATGGGTTTGAGATTGCTGTCCTGATAGCTGTTTTTCAGGAGGTAGAGTTCAAGGAGGTTGGGTTTGCCATGGGCAAGGAGGCCGCGGACATCTTGCATGAGGAGGGTGCCGTAGCGGTCTACTTCGATGGCGGCGGCATCGGCGGAGGTTTTGTCGTGGATGTTGCCCAGCGCGGCGTTCAGGAGGGTGAGTCCGTCGGTCTGGCGGGAGATGGTCTGGCCGTAGTAGCTTTGGCAGGAGGGCAGGGCTGCGAGCAGGGCGGAGAGGGCGAGGATGGAGGTGCCGGTGAGGTTGTTCATGGTGCGGGCGGATGCTACGTGTTCGGGCGGCATTTGTCCAGCGGGAAATGGGGGCGCTCCATTTCCCGCTTGTCATGGCAGGGGTTTGCGTGTAGGCTGTTGCCAGTTCTTCCGTTCGTTATGTCCCGTATCAGTATTCCCGAGTATGTGATGGCTCTGGCCCATGTGGCCGCTCTTCGTTCCGAAGATCCTTACCGCAAGGTGGGAGCGGCGGCTCTGGATAAGGATAACCGCGTGATCGGGACTGCGTATAACGGTTTGTTTCCGGGGTTCGATCCGCAGGAGGAGTTCTGGCAGTCTCGCGATGAGCGGCAGAAGTTCATGCTGCATGCGGAGATCAATTTGTGCAGTTTGTTCAAGCGAGGCGAAGCCCGAGTGGTGGCCTGTACGACGATGCCGTGTACGTCTTGCATGCAGGCGTTGTGCGCGCATGGCGTGAAGACGATTTATTACGGTGAGGCCTATGCCTCGTCGGAGGCTCCGGCGATTGCGGAGATGTACGATGTGCAGCTGATTCAGGTGCCTTCGTATCCTCTTGCGGAGCAGTTCCCGCTTGTGCGGGAGGGAAGCCGGCTGGATTGCGGGTGCCCGGAGCATTGAGCTGCCCTGCGGTTTTCTTTGTGCGGCTGCAAGATTTGTTGTCTTGCGTCCGTATGGTGTCATAGCGTATTGTATGGACGCATTTCCATTTTATGTCAAAATCCTCATTTCTTCGTTTGTCGCCCTGGGGCGTGTTGTTGGCGGCTGTTTCGTCCGGTTCCCTTTTGGCCGATGTGCCTGTGATTCCTCGTCCCGTGCAGGAGAAGGCTCCCGACGGTTCGCCGTTGACCGGGTATTTCCGGCTTGCCGGGCAGAAGGATCAGGCGTTTGTCGTGCAGCCGGGTACGGTCGTAGCGGCGGATGCTTCTCTTGCCAATGAGAAGTCGATTCTGCAAGGTATTCTGAAGAAGCTGCCTGCCGCCAAGGGTAAGGCTTCGTCCGGAGGCATTACGCTGTCCATCGATGGGAAGCTGCCGAAGGAGGAGTATGTGATGAAGGTTTCTCCGAAGGGTATCGAGATTGCGGGAGGCAGTGCCGCCGGGGTGTTTTACGGTATCCAGTCTCTGAATCAGATGCTGATTGTGGGGCAGGCCAAGGATACGGGGACGGCTATTCCCGCGATGACGCTGGAGGATGCTCCGACATGCGTGTGGCGCGGGGTGATGGTGGATTCCGCCCGCCATTTCAAGGATAAGGAGTGGATGAAGAAGTTTATCGATTTGATGGCTTTGCACAAGATGAACCGGTTGCACTGGCATCTTGTGGATTCGGAAGGCTGGCGCCTTGAGATCAAGAAGTATCCCAAGCTGTTGGAGGTGGCGAAGGGTACGCCCTCCACTTATCCGAGCGAGGATCCGACGGATCCGTCCCGCCCGGCGAAGTGCATGTACGGCAATTTCCACGGTGCGGATTATTATTCGCAGGAGGATATCAAGGAGATCGTGGCGTATGCGAAGGCGCGCCATGTGGAGATTATGCCGGAGATCGAGTTCCCCGGCCATGCGATGGTGGCGTTGACGGCGTATCCCGAGTTCGGGACGACGGGCAAGGCTCCGTCGGTGAAGTCGAATATTTCCGTGGATTTGTTTTCTCCGAGCGAGAAGGGGCTTTCGTTCCTGAAGGATGTGCTGGATGAGACGATGGCGTTGTTCCCGTTCGAGGTGATTCATTTCGGCGGCGACGAGGCTCCGAAGGGGCAGTGGAAGAATAGTCCGGAGGTGCAGGCGCAGATGAAAGCCCTCGGCCTGAAGAATGAGGACGAGATGCAGGCATGGATGTTCAATGAGCTGGCGAAGCATATTGCGAAGCAGGGCCGCCGCCCGATGGGGTGGGAGGAGATTATGCACGGCAGCAATATGGATCATTTGACGAAGTCGGCGATTATCATGCCGTGGCTGTCGCGGCAGAATGCGATCAAGTCGGCCAATGGCGGCCATGGGATCGTGCATTGTTCCGTGGGGCCGTTTTATCTGGATTCGTGGCAGACGGATTCTCCTGCCGATAATTGGTCGTTGTACAAGGGGCCGTTTACGCTGGAGATGATTTACAATTACGATCTGTTCCCGCAGGGGTTGACGGAGGAGGGCCGCAAGAATGTGTACGGCGCCCAGGGCCAGCTCTGGAGCGAGCTGATGCCGAAGACGGAGCATGTGGAGTATCAGGCGTTTCCCCGTGTGACGGCGATCGCCGAGCTGACCTGGACCCCAAAGGAGCGCAAGGATTACAAGGATTACTACAAGCGGCTTGTGGACCATGCGAATGTGCTGGATGCCTACAAGGTGAATTACCGTTTTATCGATCCGCTGCCCGCCGGGGAGTGGAGTTCCGGAGATCTTGCCGGCAGCGAGTTTACGCTTGATTTGCCGCAGTTGACAGATAAGTCTTCCGGCGAGGTGATCGCGAAGTTCGATTACAAGAAGGGTGGTTCCCGGCTGGAGATCAAGAAGGTGGAGCTGCTGCGCGACGGGAAGTCCATTTCCGCCGATGAGCACGACGGCTTCTCCGGCACGCATAAGCAGGATCATGTTTACCGTCTGAAGATTGCCAAGGCTTCGCCCGGCAAGTATGCACTGAAGGTGACCCATGCCAATGCCGCTTCCGGCCGCGATTCGCAGGGCGAGGTGACGGTGTATTCGGGCAAGGGCGTGGAGTTGTTCAATCCCCGCAATTTCAAGGGCGGCGATTATCCGACGATGTTCTGGACCTCCGATGATACGAAGTCCGAGACTGCGGAGCTTCGCATTCCGATGGACGGCGTGGTGCTGGCTCCGGGTGCGTACGAATTGAGTTTCGAGCTGAAACAGCCGAAATCCCCCGTGACCGTGTCCGGCATCCGCGTGCAGGGTACGTCGGGCAAGGGGAGTGCATCCGATGCGTTTTTGAGTCTGTCCGGTGATTCGACGAGCGGAATGGTGCCGTTTGCTGTGCGTCCGGGCGATGTGCAGGCGGGCAATTCGATCGTGTTCGATGTGAAGTCCGCCCAGCCGTCGTCGGGTGATGTGCGGGTGCGTCTTGTCAAGGAATTGGCGTCTGCAGGAGCAGGGAAGTATGAATGGTCTCCCGAGGTGTTGCAGGGCGGTCCTGCAGTGACGTATGTGAAGGGCGCTTCTCCCCGCAAGGATGGAGTGATGAATCTGTCGTTCGATTATACGGGCGGAGGCAATGGTTTGGATATCAAATCCGTGCAGGTGCTCGACAAGGGTCGTGTGATTGCGGAGAGCAAGCAGGCCGGCTTTGCCGGAGGCCGCCCGAAGCAGAATCGCTATACGCTGTCGTCTCCCGAGTTGAAGGCGGGCGGTGCCTATCAGGTGCGTCTTGTGATTGCGGGCGCAGGCGGTTCCGATTCCCGCGGAGCGCTGTCGATCGATTGATTTCCGTTGTATTCCATGTGATTGACGATCTCCCCGTCCGGGTGCAACCGGGCGGGGAGATTTTGCTTGCGGAGGTTGACACGGTCGATGCTTGCCGGAGTGCGGCGGTGCGGTTAGGATGGAGGCATGAGTTTTACGCGCGACGTGGAAGCCGACCGGATCATCAAGGGGCTGATCGCCATCAATGTGGTTGTGTTCGTTTTTGGGTTGATGCGGCAGGTGCCGAATATGGGAGGAGAGCCCGTGCCGTTGCCGATGGTTTACGGTTCATATTCCTTTGAAGACTGTTTCGATCTGGGGGAATACTGGCGGTTGATCACATACCAGTTTGTGCATGCGGATATGGGGCATATCCTGTTCAATATGATTGCCCTGTGGATTTTTGGCCGTGCGGTGTGCAGCATGATGGGCGCGTTCCGGTTCCTGCTGTTTTATCTGGGCTGCGGTGTAGTCGGTGCGCTGTTCTCCAGTCTGTTGATGTCGCAGGGCTTGTGCATGCGTGAGGAATTGGCGGCGTTGTCCGAGTATATTCCCTTTTGGAAGATGATTCCGATGGTCGGAGCCTCCGGGTCGATCTACGGGGTGATTGCCGCTGCAGCGGTGATGTTCCCGTATGCCCGTGTGGCGTTGTGGTTCCCGCCGATTGAGATGTCCGTGCGTACGTTCGCTCTGGTTGTGCTGGCGGTTGCCCTTGTTGTGATTGCGATGAACTGGAACAATGCAGGCGGCGAGGCCGGGCATTTGGGCGGCATGCTCTGCGGGTTCGCCGTGATGGGTATCTGGGTGTTGTACCGGAAGCTGACGTGGAACCGCCGTTGAGGCGGGTTTGCGGTTCGTATGGGCTTTCCTGCGCATTTTTTGCGTGCGCCTTTATTGTCATGATTTTGTAACGGGTTGACTGTGAGCTTCCTTTGCTTCATCTTTTTCCGTTGACTTATGTGCGGCAATACCCTATGCTTCGTTTAAGAATATGTTCGACTCCATTACCCGCATTCTTACCTATTTCAACCTGATTCCCGATTTCCTGTCTGCGACCGGTATTTTCTGCGCGATTGCGTGGTTTGCGACGGCCATGGCCGTGCTGGTTTCCGTTTTTTCGTTCTTTTCCGATGGTGGGGACGATATTTCCTCCGCCGGGGAAGCAGGCGGCGGCCATGAGGCCGGATGGCTTTCCCTGCGCTCGCTGACGGGCTTCCTCCTCGGTTTCGGCTGGACGGGGTTCGTTTTGTCGCAGGCGGGAGGTACGGTGGGCGAGTCCGTGATCGGCGGCATCATCGGCGGTTTCGCGATGTTTTTCCTGATCGTGTTCCTGATGCGGATGATTTACAGCCTGCGTTCGGACGGTACGCTGAAGTACGATTCGCTGGTGGGCATGCCGGCTCTCGTGTATGTGACGATTCCCCCTCACGGAGAATCCGGCGGGCAGGTGAAGGTGGCGCATCCCAGCCAGTTGTTTTTCCTGCCGGCGGTGCAGTCCGGCGATGTTCCCCTTTCGGCGGAGACTCCCGTCAAGATTACGGCCGTTCATGCGGGCGTGCTGACGGTGTCTCCGCTCTGACAAGCTCCCAATAAAGAGAGAAACCCCATAATAACCATGATACAACAAGCATATATCGCGTCGATCATGCAGTCGCTCGACTCGTCAACATCCATCCTCGCCATCGTCATTCTGGCACTGTTCATCATCGGTACGGTCGCATGGCTGTTCAGCCGGTACAGGATGTGTCCGTCGGACAAGGTGCTGATCGTTTACGGCAAGGTGGGAGCGGGGCAGCCGGCCCGCTGTTTCCACGGCGGCGCGACGTTCGTGATGCCCATTCTGCAATCTTATGCCTATCTGGAACTGAACCCGATCAATATCGACGTGCCGCTGAAGGGCGCGCTTTCTTCGCAGAATATCCGCGTGGATGTGCCTTCTTCCTTCATCGTGGGCATTTCGACCCTTCCCGAGCTGATGCAGAATGCGGCTTCCCGCCTGCTTGGCCGTACACGGGACGAGATCCGCTCCCTTGCGACGGAAATCATCATGGGCCAGATGCGCGTGGTGATCGCTTCGATGACGATTGAAGAAATCAATGCGGACCGCGAGAAGCTGATCCGGGGCATTACCGGCGCCGTGGATGTGGAGTTGCACAAGGTCGGCCTGCATTTGATCAATGCCAATATTACCGATATTCAGGATGCCTCCGGCTATATCGCCGCTCTTGGGCAGGAAGCCGCCGCACGCGCCATCAATGATGCGATGATCAAGGTGGCGGAAGAAACCCGCCGAGGCGAGATCGGCAAGGCTGAAGCCGAGAAGGAGCAGGCCGTGCAGGTGGCCATGGCGAATGCCGCTTCCATCGAAGGCCAGAACGAAGCTCAGATCAAGGTGGCGGAGTCGCAGGCGAAGCTGAAGGTGAAGCAGGCCGAAGCGCACAAGCTCGCCGAAGTGGCGGAGAAGGTGCAGGAAGCCAAGGCTCAGGAAGAAGCCTATCTCGCCGCCAAGGAAGCCGAATTGAAGCGTGCCGAACTCGAACGCGCCACGCAGGCCGCCAATGTGCTTGTTGCTGCGGAGACGCAGAAGCGCGAGCGCGAGCTCGTGGCCGAAGCTTCCGCCTCCGTGCTGAAGACGGAGCAGAGAGGCAAGGCCGATGCTCTGCTGATTCAACGCGAAGCCGAAGCCGCCGCCCTGCGCAAGCTGGCCGAGGGTGAGGCCGATGCCCTTCTGCTCAAGAAGAAGGCCGAGGGTGAAGGTCTCGAAGCTGTCGGCCGAGGCGAGGCTGCCGCCATTGAGGCGGTGCTCGAAGGCAAGGCCCGCGGCTTCCAGCAGATTGTGGCCGCCTCCGGTTCTTCTCGCGATGCTTCGTCCCTGCTGGTGACGGAACAGCTTCCCAAGATTGTGGAACTGCAGGCCGGAGCCATCAGCAAGCTGACGTTCGACAAGGTTGTCGTCATGGGCAACGGGCGGGATGCATCCGTGGGCGGTTTCGTCCAGAACCTCGTGAAGGAAACTCTGCCGCTGCATGAGGTGGCGAAGAGCGTGGGCATTGAACTGCCTTCGTTCCTCGGTTCTTCCGCAGCTGATGCCTCTGTTGCTCCGAAGGCTCCCGAAACCAAGGCCTGAAGCGACTGGATCATGTTTAACCGACCGCGTTCCCTGTACCGGGGAACGCGGTTTTTGCGTCACTGATGATCAACCCGGCATCCATATAGGTTTTTTTGTGATAGGAGAGGATCCATGTGCAATCTCCAGCATTATTTCTATAGCGTCCAGAAATGTTTCGGGGGCCTATGCGCCGATGGGATCTTCTTGAGAGTCGCCATACGGATTCAATGCGGTTTGTGGGATTCCGCCTGCCGATGCCGGAATTTTTTCTACCGAGTTGATCGGAAAGAAAAATCCCCTGTGGATGTACCACAGGGGAGAATGGGGGAGTCTGCCGCCCGACCGAATGGATGGGACCGGATCAGAAGCTGTAAGCCGTACCCAGTGTTACCCTCTGTTGTGTCGTGTCGCCTGTCGTCTCCATTTGGTAGCCTGCCGTCAGCTGCCAGTTCGGCGTCAATGCGTAGGCTGCCGCCGCTTGCAGTTCAACGGCGCAGCGGCCGGGATTGATGCCGTCGACCGTATACCGATTGCCGTGGCTATCTACCAGAGAGGCATGCGGATTGTTGCGTCCCGCGTCCGGCAGTACGGACATTTCACCGTAGAAGCTCCATTTCCCGGACAGGTGGCTGAGGCCCGCTCCGACCGGGAGCTGGATGGTGGTGAGATCCGCTTTGCCAAAACGGTCGTTTTCCGCGTTGCCGTTCGATGCCGTGAAGGCGTTTCGATTCGCCGCCGTGTAACGGACTCCGGCGAAGCAGTGCAAGGCGGTGGATTCGTTCAAGGCATGTATCCATGTGGTGCGGAGGTCGCCCGTCCAGGCATTTTCGTTCCATTTGGCGGCGAGGGTGGACGAACCGTCGCGTGCGGAGGCGTGGCCGTTGTTGCGGGAATGGCCGAAGGCCGTCGCAGCACTCAGCCACAGGGTATCGTTTTTGTGTTCCATCAGGCGGATGTTGGCATAGAGGCCGCCCATGGTCAACGCCTGGTCGATGGAAGAGATGCCGCCATCCGCCTTGTTTTTACCGTAGAGGCTGCCGATACCCGCGCCCAACGTCAGGTAGGGAGTCATATCATATTCTCCTCCGAGAGCTGCACCCCATGAGGAGAAGTCGTAACCGGGCAATCCACGTTCGCCATTCTGGCTGAGGAAGCTGCCGATGGTGTCGAACCAGATTTTGCCACGGCCTTCCTACCCCGTGGAGAGCTGCACGGAGTGCGTGCGCAGGCTGTCCGTGAAGCGTTGGAGGGAGCGGGTCGTTGTCCACAGGGTGTTGATCGATACGGCGGCTGCCATGGTTGCGGCATCGGAGAGAGCCGGGGTGGCCGGATGATCGGGATCGCCGGGCGAGGGTGGTTCCGGGCGGAATTCGGTGACGATGATGCCGCTGCCCTTCCACGTTAATTCCGTGCCTTCTTCATTCCATGAAAATTCGCTCGTTTCGGCCTCAATACCTTCGAAACGCAAGGTTGCCGAAGAGAAGAGCGTGTGGAGATTATCCTGCCCGGTGAAGTGCAGCAGGGTATAGGATCCGTCTGCCAGATGAGTGATTCCCTGATCGGGCGAGAGTACGAAGGCGTTGTTTCCGAAGGTGAACGTATTGGCCGTGATGGAGAGCATGGGCGTGCCGGACGGTCCAGATAACCGGAAGCCGAAGGTGGTTCCTCCTGCTGTCAGGTTGTCCGCCGATATCCGGCTTGGTGCTGAGCCGGAGATTTCGAGACGGCTGCCGGATGAGAAGATGGCATTCCGGACGTTCATGGAGGCATTGTTGCGCAGGTGCAGCATGCTGCCCGGCATGGTTGTGAAGTCCTCGCCCCGGTAAGCGGCTCCATTCGTGATGGCGAAAGTACCGCCGTGAAGAACGGCCGCACCTTTGATGGAAGTGGTGCGAGAGTCTTCCAGCATGGTTTGCCATGCGGCTTCGTCCGGGGTGGGCAGGGGAGCAAGCCCGGCGTCGGACCGGCGATCTTGTTCCCGCTGCCATGCTGCATGGAGGTCCTGTTCTGCGTTTTCTCCCGTCAGCACGATTGTGCCTGATCCCGTGG
Source organism: Neoakkermansia glycaniphila (assembly GCF_900097105.1). Classification (GTDB taxonomy): domain Bacteria; phylum Verrucomicrobiota; class Verrucomicrobiia; order Verrucomicrobiales; family Akkermansiaceae; genus Akkermansia; species Akkermansia glycaniphila. The sequence continues at coordinate 2,650,828 of NZ_LT629973.1, forward strand.
CTTCGCTCGTTCCTCCGGTGGATGTGATGCCGTTGAGGTTGAGAAGCACGGCGTCTGTCGTGGTGAGGCTGTTGTTGTTTGCAGCCTGAAGGACGATGGGATCATGGAATGTGATGGTACCGTGATCCGGAGCGGAGAGATTGAGTATGGGTTCAGGCTGGGCATTGGCATCCAGCGTCACCGTGCCGACAATGGCATTGAGTCTGGGTTGGGTGTCCGGATCTATGGAGGAGGCCGGGTCGAGAGCGAAGCTGTAATTGCCCCGGAAGATGACGGAGGCATTGTCGGCAATCGTCAGCGAGGCATCGTCGAGGGCGATGGCTCCGCCGACACCGGCAGAGTTTCGGGAAAAAACGAGCTGCCCGTTTTGCTGCAGGGTTTGAGTGGAGTTGAATGCCAGATAGATGGCTCCGCCCGAATTCTTGGCAACGTTGCGCTGGAACGAAACGGTATCATTGCCGGCAATTGTCTGTTCTGTATTGATGAAGCCGACGATGGCTCCTCCAAAACCCTGTACGCTGTCTATCGTGCCTGCTGTATTGTCCGAAAAGGTGATGTTGCCGTTGTTCAGAATGAATTGAATGGAAGAATCGATGATACAGATGGCTCCGCCGACACCGGCTCCCGTATTGCCGGAGAACGTCAGCGATGCATTGTCGGTGATGTCCTGCCTGGACAGTGCGAGGTGGATCGCTCCCCCGAATCCGTCCGTACCTGTGCGGTTGCCGGAAAATTCCAGGTGGCCGTTACGGGAAATCGTTTGTGTGGTCCTTGCATTCAATGAATCGGAATGGAGATAAATCGCCCCGCCGTCATTGGATACGTAATTTTGCGAGAAGACGATGTTGCCGTTTCCGGTCAATTCCTGCGTGGAGCCGAGTATCAGGTAAATGGCGCCGCCTTTGCCGATGGCTACCCTATTGTCCGAAAAGGTGATATTTCCGTTTCCGGTGATGGATAATGTACCGCGTTCGATGCGGAACGCCCCACCCGAATACTTCGTACTATTTTCCGTGAAAATGATGTTGCCCATGTTGGAGAGCTCCAAGGAAGAGTCTTCCTTGACATAGAAGTTGCTGCCCGAGGCCGTGTTTTGTACGGTGAGATCGTAGCCGTTACCTGTCAATTGCAGGCTTGACTGACCGGCAAGCGTGAAGGGAGAGTTGTCGATCACCGTGTTTGCGGTGAGAGTCTCTTCGTGTGATTGGCCGTCGTTAATAACGGAGGGAAGCGTGATACCGGAGACTGTGCTGGCTGACAGGATCGCAAGGCTGAGGATAAACCGGAGAGAAAGAGGTATATGTAATTTCATGTGAATATGGTTTTCAATAAATGTAAATCCTAGTATAACGGATTTCAAATCAGCTTATTGTTGGTATTTTTCAGATTGTCTTGCTGGTCAAATTTGAAAGACGATTGATAAACACGGTACAATTCTGATCATTTATTTTGAGATGAGGAAAACTCCTCCTGTAAAATGATCGTAATTTTTTCATTATCTGTTGGTCCTTGCGATTATTCCTCTTGACGTCGGATTTGAAATCCGCTTGAAAAAAGGATATGCCTCATACTTTTATAGATGTTGAATGAAAAAGTCTTGCGTTCTTCGGCAGGACGTGTAAAAGACGGGTATGTCTTTCTGTTCGTTTCCGGTTTCTGTGCTGCGCGGTGTCGTGTGTTGCCTGGCGGTGATGCTGGGTGTTCTTGCTCCCGGGTTGAGGGCTGCCGACGAATCTTCGGAGCAGACGATTGCGACCATCAATCAGGAGCTTGATGTCAGGCTGCACGAGCTTCCTTCCAAGATGAAGGCATTTCAGCAGATTCTGGACGGATATATTGCGAACCAGAAGAAGAAGGCGGAGGAGTTGAACAAGCTCGGCGTGATCCTGTATTCGCAGGATGCGACCAATATGTTCGCCCTCGCGTTCTACTGCCAGCAGGTCATGTCCCTGCGGGCCGAGCTCAAGACTCTGGTGGATAACGAGGCCACGTCGCAGACGACGTTTACTTTCGAGCGGGCCATCAAGCTGTTGAACGAGGAAAAGACAAGGCTCGACGGCTTGAAGAATTCCATCGCGGCGATGGACGATGCTACGCTTTCGGAAGAGAGCCGGAAGGCCAAGGCGCAGGCCGTCAAGAAGTGCGACAAGCTCAACAAAGTGATCGACGCGTATCTGAAGACTCTGACCCAGGAGAAGGGGCGCATCGGCTCATTGAACGATAAGAGCGCCGCTTTGGAAACATATGCAGCCGATAAGTTGCAGGCCATGGTGAATACGGTGTTTTATTCACCCGTATCGGTGTTGAATTATTTCTCGTCGGCATGTGAACGATTCAAGGAAGCATTTATCGCAACCTACGTGGTGGATGACAGTTCTACGGAACGCACCAAGGAAGTCTGGAAGATGGTGAAGGGTATTGCTCTTTTCCTTGTGGTTTCCTATCTTCTGGCGAGGCTGACGTTCCGCGTGGGGCTCAAGAAGATTCTGATGAAACGGAATATGATGGAGAAGGCTCCCTATCATATTTGCTGGAGTACGCTGCTGTACCTCGCCTTTTTCATGTCGATCGGGTCGCTGCTGCAGCCGCTGGACTTCATGCGGGCCGTGATGACGACGGGCATCGAGTTCCTGATGACGCTGGCTTTGATTACGTTTTCCGTGACGGTGCGGCTGCCTTACGAGAAGGTGCGGCAGGGCCTGCTGTTGTATGCGCCGGGCATGGTGCTTTGCACGGTGTTCATTTTCCTGCGCATGAGCATGGCACCGAATATCATCGTGAATATGACCCTGCCGCTTCTGTTTCCGCTGGTGTTTGCATGGAACGTCTGGATTCTCGTGCGCAACAAGCAGACGGCTCCTCCCGTGGACAAGTTTTTCTCGACCGTATCGTGCGTTCTGATCGGTTTGGCGTCGATCTGCTCCCTGATCGGTTTTTCCTTCCTGTTCTTCCTCGTGATGCTGGCCTGGATCATGCTGCTGACGAGCATTCTGTTCCTGATGGCGTTTTACCATCTGGTGCATATCTATCAGAAGAAGCGTTCCCTGCGCGTGGAGAATGCCGGGCACAGGCTGCAGCCTTTCATGTCCAAGTTCGTGCTGCCGGTGATGTCGCTGCTGTTGATCATGTTCAGCCTGCTGTGGCCTGCCAGTATTTTCAATATCGCCCATCTGATCCGGGAGTGGGCGAGTACGCCGTTTATCGTGTCGGACTTCGCGCAGTCGATTTCCGTCAATGCGATCATTACGGTGATTTTCATGGCGATTACCCTGCGGTATGTGATTTTCGTGGTGAAGACGGAGTTGCACGAGAAGCTGGGAGAGGATTATGATCTGGGCGGCTATTCGACGTATATGACGCTGGGAACCTTCGTGCTGTGGGGGGTGTACGTGCTGATTTCCTTGGCGGTGTTTCAGGTCAATTTCACGGGGATCATGATGATTCTCGGCGGGATGAGCATGGGCCTCGGTTTCGCGTTGAAGGATACGATCGACAATATCATCTGCGGGCTGTCGCTGATGTTCGGCCGCTTGCGGCAGGGCGATATCGTGGAGTGCGACGGCATTCGCGGCAAGGTGTCGTCCATCGGCTACCGGACGACGTATATCGAGACTCTGGACGGCTCGGTGATCGCCTTCCAGAACAACCAGCTGTTCAACAAGAATTTCCGCAATATGACGAGCAATCACGTGTTCGAGCAGGTGAAGGTGGAAATCGGCATTGCCTACGGCACGGAGGTGGACAAGGCACGCACGCTGATTCTCGAAGCGGTGAGGGATGTGGAGGGGCTGTCGAAGACGCGCAATACCTCCGTGGTGCTGGATGGGTTCGGCGACAATTCGGTGAATCTCGGCGTGTGGGTGTGGGCTCCCGTGCGCATGAAGATGGCGACGCTTTCCCGCGTGCGCGAAGCGATTTACCGTACGTTCAACGAGAACGGTATTTCCATTCCGTTCCCGCAGCAGGATGTGTATATCAAGGAAGTGCCCCGCGCTGTCGTCGTCGAGGAGAAGGGAGCCTAGGCGGGAGTTTTTTCGTCCGCATAGTGGACGATTTCGAAGCGGCCGTCCTCGTATTCGATGACGGCGCTGAGGCTTTCCACCCAGTCGCCGCAGTTCAGGTAATGCACGCCTTTCTCGCCGACTTTCTTGTCGGCGGGGTGGTGGACGTGTCCGGCGATGATGCCCGCACAGCCGCGCTTCCACGCCATGTTTTCAAGCTGTTCTTCGTATTTGCCGATGAAGTTGACCGCGCTTTTGACCTTGGCCTTGATGGCTTTGGATACGGAGTAGTAATCCTTGCCCCTCCAGCGGCGGTAGGTGTTGTACACGCGGTTGATCCACAGCAGGACGTCGTAGCCGACGGAGCCCAGTACGGCCACCCAGCGGTGGTTGGTGGAGATGCTGTCGAAGCCGTCTCCATGGACGCAGAGGTATTTTTTCCCGTCGCGCCCCGTATGGACGTATTCGTTCGCCACGGTGAGGCAGCCGAGCGCAAAGGGGGAGAAGCGTTCGACCACATCGTCGTGGTTGCCGCGCAGGTAGATGATTTCGCAGTCTTCCTTTTCGGCTTTTTTGAGGAGGCTGCGGATGAAGCGGGTGTGGGGTTTTTGCCATTTGGCTCCGCGTTTGAGCGCCCATGCATCGATGATGTCGCCGACGAGGACGACGCGCTTGCACCGGTAGCGGCGCAGGAACTTGCGGCATTCGTCGGCCTTGCTGTCGCGCGTGCCGAGGTGCAGGTCCGAGATGAAGATGGATTCGACGTGTATTTTGTCCTTCTTGGCGGAGGTTGCATCTTGTGCCTCCGGTGGTGTGGTGGTTGTCATCTGTCGCCGCACAGTATAAGCGGGCGGCGGCAGATGCAGCAAGAGGCCGTGTGTGGCGAATTCGTCACAATTCCTTCTTCTGGCCTGAATTTTGCATGGTGTTCAGGAGGCCTTCGAGGAGGGGGCGCGATTTTTCGAGAATGCCGCTCTGGATGACGATGTTCCAGAAGGGTTCGCATTTTTTCCATCCTGCCGTGTAGAGGAATTGCCGGAGGCGGTTCGGGGCGAGGAAGGGGTTGCGGGCGGATTTGACGATGTTGCTCCAGCTGTAGAATTTCCGGTAGGCGCGCCTGTAGCCACGTTCCAGCGTTTCGGAGCTCATGCCACGGATGCGGTAGACGGCGTGCCGCGTGTCGTACAGGTCCCAGTTGCGGGTGAGTAGCCTGTTCTGCGAGACGATGCTTTGATGAAAGCGTGTGCCGGGGTAGGGCGTGGCGATGTGGAAGGTGGCCGTGGTGATGCCCTGCGAGACGGCCCAGTCGACAGTGCGGTCGAAGACGGTTTCGTCGTCGCCGTCCAGCCCGAAGACGAAGCTGCCGTTGATCATGACGCCGAGGCTGTGGAGCCTGCGGATGGCGGCGGTGTAGTCGCGGTGGAGGTTGTGCGTTTTGTTGCTGGAGATCAGGTTGCCGTTGTCGAGCGTTTCGAATCCGACGAAGAGGGAGCGCAATCCCGCTTCGGCGGCTTTTTCGATGAGGTCGTCCTTCAGGATGCTTTCGACGGTGGCTGCGCTTTGGAAGAGGCGATTCATGCCTTTCATGCCTTCGAAGAGGGATCGTGCGAAGCGGGGATGGCCGAGGAGGTGGTCGTCAAGGAAGTACAGGTGTTTGCCGGGCAGGGTTTCGATTTCCTCAAGAGCCTGGTCGGTCGTGAGGGTGTAGAAGGATTTGCCTCCCTGATAGAAGGCGTCCTTGTAGCAGAAGTCGCAGTGGTGGGGGCATCCCCGCGAGACAACGAGGGAGTTCGGCACGAGGTATTTGTTCCTGTGGATGAGGTCGCGGCGCGGGAGCGGGCGGCCTTCGAGCGTATGGCGTGCGGCGGCGTACCGGGGCAGGGCGCGGCCCTGGCGGAAGTCCTGCAGGAAGCGGGGGAAGGGTTCTTCACCGGGGCCGAGGATGATGGTGTCGGCATGCTGCTGCGCTTCGTCCGGCAGGGAGGTGACGTGCAGGCCTCCCATCGCGACGTGGCATCCCTGCGCCCGGTAATGGTCGGCTATGGCATAGGCACGGTAGGCATTGGTGATGTATACCTGGATGAGGACAAGGTCGGGAGAGTCGTCCATGTGGAGCGGCTGGACGTGTTCATCGATGATTTCGAGTTCGTCGTCTTCCGAAAAGTAGGCAGCCAGCGTGGCGAGGCCTACGGGAGGGAACAGGGAGTACTTGATGGGGCGCCAGTCGGGGCCGTTGGCTTCGACAAGGCTCGGCAGGATGAGCTTGGCGCGGAGGGGGCGTCGTGTGTGCATGGGTTGGGTTGGGGGTGTATTTTCTTGTTAGAAAATAAGTGAACAAGGGCATGCAAAGCCTGTGCATGGCAGGGCATGCCGCAAGGAGGGGAGTTGAGGGTGGGAGGGTTAGGGGCGGTCAGGATGGATTCGGACGCATGACGATGTTGCCGTATCGGTGCGTTGTTTCGGTGATGCTTTGTTCCTTGCAGTAGCCGAGCAGTTCGATGCGGGCATTGGCGAGGATGGGGCGTTCGAGAAGGCGGAGGTTGCAGGCGTGGGCGTCGCGGCGCGTGTCCGTGTCGGCGGCGGGGTCGCGGACGATGGCGTCCTGTTCCGCCCATTCGGCAAAGTGTTTGCGGTAGTTCTGCCGTGTTTCGACGGTAATCGTTGCACCTTCGGGAATGTTGCCCGCCTTGAGCCATTTGCGTTCTTTCGCCATGCTGAGGGTGACGGGTGTGCCCGCCTGGACGGAGGCGAGCAGGGCAATGGCGATGTCGGCATCTTCCATGCCCTGTTCGATGCGGAGGACGACGCGGGCGGCGGGTACGTAGCGGAAGGCATTGGTTTCGCCGTGGCAGTGGGACGGGTCATGGGAGACGCCGAATTCTTCGTTCCACCATTTTTCGAGGGAGCCGGCGGCGGCTTCTAGGCGGGATTTCGCTTCGGGGAGGGTTTTGCCGAGTTTGGAGGCGAGGGCGGCGACGTCCTTGCGGGCGACGTTGCGTTCCCTGGGCAGTGCGGTTTCCTTCCACGTGCCGAACATGGCGAGGTAGTTCGGGCCTCCGGCCTTGGCTCCGGGTCCGACGCAGGATCGTTTCCAGCCGCCGAAGGGCTGCCTGCGGACGATGGCACCGGTGATGGGGCGGTTGATGTAGGCGTTGCCGACCTGTACCTTGCTTTTCCAGAGGGCGATTTCCCGTTCGTCGAGCGAGCAGATGCCTCCCGTGAGTCCGTAGGCGGTGCCGTTCTGGATGGAGATGGCTTGTTCGAGGTTTTCGGCGCGGATGATGCCGAGGACGGGGCCGAAGCATTCCGTCTGGTGGAACCATGAGCCGGGTTGGACTCCGATGCGGATGCCGGGCGACCAGTGGCGCACGTTGTCGCCTTGCTGTTTGGGTTCGAGGAGCCAGCTTTCTCCCGCATCAAGCTTGGTGAGTGCGCGGACGAGGTCGTCTCCCGGGCGGCGGGTGAGGGGGACAATGACGGAGTCTGCCTCCCATGCGGGGCCGACTTTGAGGCTGGCGGCGGCATCCATGAGCTGGGCCATGAAGCGGGGGTCGTCGTACACGGAAGCTTCGACGATGGCGATGCTGGCGGCGGAGCATTTCTGCCCCGAGTGGCCGAAGGCGGATTTGACGAGGTCGCGGATGGCCTGTTCGCGGTCGGCGAGGGCGGTGATGATGATGGAGTCCTTGCCGCTGGTTTCTCCGAAGACGGGGCGGTCGGGCGCCCACTGGTGGAAGAGGGACGCTGTGGCGTAGGAGCCGGTGAGGATGATGCCGCCGATTTGCGGGGAGGAGAGCAGTTTCTGCCCGATTTCATTCGGCAGCGTGGGGGCGAACTGGAGGGCGGCTTCCGGTACGCCCGCTTCAAGGAACGCTTTGCGGACGAGGGAGGCGACGTAGACGGAGGCGGGCGATGGTTTGAAGATGACGGCATTGCCCGCCATCAGCGCGGCGGCGATGCCTCCGCAGGGGATGGCGCAGGGGAAGTTCCACGGCGAGGAGACGCACAGGACGCCGAGCGGGGTGAAGGAGGCGCCGTCTTCCATGCCGGGCCGGGTGAGGCCATCGGCGTAGTAGCGGCAGAAGTCGATTGCTTCGCTGGCTTCGACATCGGCTTCCGCAGGGGATTTGGCGGTGTCGCGCACCATGGCGGCGATGAGCCTGCCGCGCATGCGGGAGAGTTCGGCGGCTGCTTTGTGGAGGATGGCGGAGCGTTCCTTGACGCTTTTTTTGCCCCACGTTTTGGCGGCTTCCTGCGCGGTGTCGAGAAGTTGCGGGATGTGTTCGTAGGCAACGTACGAGAATTGGTACGATTCCTTGCCGGGCTGAGAAGGATCTCGGCCGATGCCGACGATGTTGCTGGTGATGCGGTCGCTGCTGATGGAGAGCGGGATGTGTTCGATCATCCGTTCCTTTTCTTCGCGCATGAGGCGGCGCACCCAGGCGGTGTTGGACGGGAGGCTCCAGTCGGTGTCCGGTTCGTTGTCGAACGGTTCGCCGGGCGCAGCGGTGCGGATGGTTTCTTCTTCGCGGTTCTGGGTGCGGTTCGGGCCGTGTTTTGTTTTTTTCGCGTTTTTGCAGGCGGCGAGGAAGCGTTTTTTCTGGTCTCCCCAGGCAGGGGAGGAGGAGCTCATGTCGAAGATGTCGTGGAGGAAGTTGTGTTCTCCCGAGTTTTCGTCGAGCCGCCGGACGAGGTAGGCGATGGCGTGCGGGAAGTCTTTCCGGTAGACGACGGGGGCGTAGAGCAGGATTTTGATGCCTGCCTTGGCGATGGTTCGCACGTGGGGGTTCGCCATGCCTTCGAGCATTTCGAATTCGATGTGGCCGCTCGCGCCTTCGCGTTCTGCGAGGAGGAGGGCGTAGCCGAAGTCGAAGAGGTTGTGGGTGGCGAGTCCGAGGTCGATGTATTTGGCGTGTTCCGGCATGCAGGCATGGCGGAGCATGCGCTTGTAGTTCGCGTCCGTGTCGTCCTTGGAGGTGTAGGGAGCCTGCGGCCAGCCGTGCAGGGAGGCATCGACCTGTTCCATGGCGAGGTTGGCGCCTTTGACGAGCCGAAGCTTGATGGAGGCACCTCCTTTTTCGACGCGTGCCTTGGCCCAGTCGCAGAGTTTTTTCTGTTCGTCCCACGAGTCGGGCAGGTAGGCCTGCAGGACGATGCCCGCGCGGAGGGTGAGGAATTCCTCTTCCATGAGCGTGCGTTTGAAGGCTTCGCAGGTGAGGTGGAGGTCGCGGTATTCCTCCATGTCGAGGTTGATGAATTTGGGCTGTTTCGTGCCGTCCGGCTGTTGAACGGCATGCTGTTTCGCGGCGCGGAACAGTGTGCGCAGACGTTCCTGCACATGCGCCAGCGTTTCTTCAAAGGCGATGAGGTTGATCTGGCTGCATATGGCCGAGATTTTGACGGAGATGTAGTCGCATTCCGGTTCGGCGAGCAGGTCGAGGATCTGCTGCATGCGGTGCGCCGCTTCCTCCTCACCGAGGATGGCTTCGCCGAGCTGGTTGAAGTTCAGGCGGATGCCTTCCTTGCGGCGTTTGCGGACATGGGCGCGGAGTTTGTTGCGTTCGGCAGGGAGGATGACCTTGGCGCTTTCGGCGCGGAGTCCGTATTCGATGCCTTTGAGTACGAGGGCGGGTGCGTAGGAGGAGGCGAACATGCCCGCCTTCATGGCGAGGCGGTTTACCGGGGAGAAGTACTGGGGCATGCCGTAGCCTTCGAGCAGATAGCGGAGCTGCTCGATTCCCTGTTTGATGTAGGTCGGTCGGAAGAGGCGGTCGGCGAGCGCGAGGGTGAAGGCTTTGCCCTTTTCATCGTGCATCATGCGGGCCAGCTGGGCGGCCTGCCGTTTCTCTCCGAAAGTGCTGTTCTTCTGCGCCTGTGCAAGGATTTGCTGGGCAAGCTCGACCGCCTTGAGCGAAAGGGTGCGATCGTCCCAACCGGCCGTGCGGGCCTGATTGAGCCATTCGGGGATGGAGAGTTCGGTCATTGCATGGGCGAGTGTAAGGATTTGCGGCGTTTTTGGCAAGATAAAAGAATGTTAACAAGGCCGGGTAAGAATATCTCTTTCAAGGAAGACGGAGACGGAGGCGCACGGGCGCGAAGGCTTGTGCCCGATTGTGCCTGCATGGAGAATAACGCTTGAAAATTGCGGCATATCCTGTACTCTGGATCGCGTTATGTGGAAAGGAAGATTTTCTCAACCGACAGCCGATCTGGTGCAGAAATACGGCGAATCCGTCTCCTACGACTGGAAACTTTACAAACACGATATTGCAGGTTCCATTGCCCATGCGGGGGCGCAGTTGCGCGCGGGGATGCTGACGGAGGAGGAGTTCGCTTCCATTCGTGACGGGCTGCTGTCCGTTCAGGCGGATATCGAAGCCGGGAATTTTATCTGGAGTCAGGAGCTTGAGGATGTTCACATGAATATCGAGAGCGAGCTGACGCGGCGCATCGGCGCAGCCGGGGCGAAGCTGCATACGGCCCGTTCCCGCAATGATCAGGTGGCGACGGATACGCGCCTGTATTGCCGCGCCGAGATCGATGCGACGGTGGAGCTGCTGCACGATATGCAGCGCGCGCTCGTCACGAAGGCCGCCGAATATGCGGAGACGATGATTCCCGGTTATACGCATTTGCAGCGCGCCCAGCCGGTGACGGTGGGCCACCATCTGCTGGCCTATGTGGAGATGCTGGATCGCGACGTGAGCCGCCTGCTGGATTGCCGCCGCCGCCTGAATGTGTCTCCCCTCGGTTCCGGGGCGATTGCCGGTTCGACGATTTGCCTCGACCGCGTGGGGATCGCCGAAGAACTCGGTTTCGATGCCGTGACGGAGAATTCGATGGATGCCATCGCCGACCGCGATTATATCATGGAGATGCTGTTTGCGCTGGCTGTGGTGGGTACGCATCTTTCCCGCCTGAGCGAAGACCTGATTCTGTGGTGTTCGGCGGAGTTCGGCTATGCGACGCTTTCCGACGCCCATACGACAGGCTCTTCCCTGATGCCCCAGAAGAAGAATCCGGACGTGTGCGAGCTGACGCGCGGGAAGACGGGCCGCCTGTACGGCAATCTGACGGCGGTGATGGTGGCCGTGAAGGGGCTGCCGCTGACGTACAATCGCGATTTGCAGGAAGACAAGGAGCCGCTGTTCGATTCCGTGGCGACGGTGCAGCTTGCCCTGCGCGTGAATGCGGAGATGGTGGCTGCCATGAAGATCAATACGGCGCGCACGCAGGCCGCCGTTTCCGATCCCATGCTGCTGGCGACGGATCTCGCGGATTATCTCGTGCGCCGAGGCGTGCCGTTCCGCTCCGCGCATTCGCTCGTCGGCCGGGCCGTGGCGTTGAGCGTGGAATCGGGTACCCCTTTGAATGAGCTGACGCTGGCGCAGTACACGGAGATTTCCCCGGAATACGGTGCGGATGTGCATGAGGTGTTCAACCTCGAACGCGCGTTTGCCCTGCGTACGAATCCCGGTGCGCCGAATGCGGCCAATACGGCCCGGCGCCTCGCCTTCTGGCAGGAGAAGCTGGCCTGATTCGTTTCTGCCATTCAAAAAAATCGGAAGCCCGGTTCCCCTTGTGGGGAAAGCCGGGCTTCCTTTGTGTCGATATAGGCCGGGGGGCGGAAGGCGGAGAGCCTTCAGGATGCCTCGGGCAGGAGGGCATCGCGTTTGCGGAGACTCCAGTCGCCGAAGCTTTCTCCGGGCTGGCGTTCGTCGCGGAAAGCGCTGAGGAGGTCGTGAACGAGTGCGGGAAGGTCGTCCGATTTGACGGATTCGCGGTAGACGTATCCGAGGCGTTCTCCGGCATGGGAGCCGCCGAGCCAGACGTTGTATTTGCCCGGCGCACGGCCGACGAAACCGAGTTCCGCGACGTAGGGGCGGGCGCAGCCGTTCGGGCAGCCCGTCATGCGCGTGATGATGGATTCGTTCTGCAATCCGAGCTCGTGCAGCGATGTGTCGATGCGGTCGAGAAGTTCGGGCAGGTAGCGTTCCGATTCGGCGAGAGCCAGCGGGCATGTAGGCAGAGCGACGCAGGCAATGGAGGCGAGGCGCATGCCGGTGTGGCGGCTGTTGAGCTTCGTTTCGTCGATGATGCGGTCGATGGCAGCGGCGGTCTGGTTCGTGATCCCGTCGATGACGAGGTTCTGGTTGGCCGTCAGGTAGAACGTGCCTTCATGCAGTTTGGCGATTTCGCGAAGGGCGCTGCGGAGCGGATAGCCGGGACGTTCGGCGATGCGGCCGCCTTCGATGTAGAGCGTGCGGCTTCTCGAAGTGCCTTCGAAGGTGTCTCCGCTGGTTTCGAGCTTGAACCCGCGGCTTGCGGGCAGGGCGTAGCCGAGGTACTGGACGAGGGTCGTCTTGAACCAGTCGAGGCCGCGGTCGGCGATGGTGTACTTCAGGCGCGCATGTTTTCTATCCGTCCTGTCGCCGAAATCGCGTTGCAGTTCGACGATGGCTCTGGAGACTGCCACAACCTGTTCCGGCGTGCAGAAGCCGATGGCATCGGCCAGCCTTGGGAAAGTGGCGGGGTTGTTGTGGGCGCAGCCCATGCCGCCTCCGGCTACGACGTCGTAACCGACGGTTTGTCCGTTTTCCACGATGGCGACGAAGCCGAGGTCATTGGTGAATACGTCGATGTCGTTCTGCGGGGGTACGCACAGGGCAATCTTGAACTTGCGGGGAAGGTAGGTTTTGCCGTACATGGGTTCCTCTTCCTTCTCTCCGGTGTAGATTTGTTCCTCATTCAGCCAGATTTCATGATAGGCATGCGTTTTGGGAAGGAGTTCGGCGGAGATGAGGGAGGCGAGATCGTGGGCGGCGCGGTGGGCAGGGGAGTCGCCGGGGGTGCCGGATGCCGTCACGTTGCGCGTCACGTCGCCGCAGGTGGCGAGCGTATCCATCGCAATGCTGTGAATCTCCTGCATCGTTGCGCGCATGTTGCCCTTCAGCACGCCGTGGAGCTGGATGGTCTGGCGCGTGGTCAGTTTCATCGTGCCGTTGCCGTAGGTGTCGGACAGCTTGTCCATGGCGAGCCACTGGGCGGGTGTGACCTTGCCGCCGGGCATTCGGAGGCGAAGCATGAAGGACCATGCCTTGTCCTTGCCTTCCCTCTTCAGGGCGATGCGTTTGTCGCGGTCATCCTGCAGGTAGGTGCCGTGAAATTTGATGAGCTGCTGCTCGTCGGCGGGGATGTCGCCTGTGGAGGTGTCGTCGAAAACTTCGGCCAGACGGCCGCGCAGGCAATTGCTTTCGAGCTTGATGCGTTCGTTGTCGGATAAAGATTTTATCGGCATGTGCCTTTTTAGACACGTTCGCACTTTTTACGGTTCAAAAAAATGGCCGAAATGGCACGAATTTTCAGGAAAAAAGAGTTCCCGGAAAGAATGAGGGCAATGGCCGCGTAGTAATATGGTCTGTTTCAATTCATCGGAACGGATGCGATCCGGCGTTTCCGGACACTTACAGAGCGATGAAACCTGCAAATCGAATGTTGAAATACTGCGTCTGCACTGCCGGACTGGCCGCCATGGTGGCCTCTGCCGCATGGGCGGGACCGGAAGCCCTCACCAACACTGAACGCCCCCTTCCGAAGAAGGGTACGCCCGTCACCTTCGGCTACGGCGGCGAACGGAATCAGGAGTTCATGTTGAACGGCAAACCGTTCCAGATCCGCGGAGCGGAAATGCACCCGCAGCGCATTCCCAGAGAATACTGGCGGCACCGCATCCGGATGGCCCGCGCGATGGGATTGAATACCGTTGCGTTCTATACCTTCTGGAACGATTTCGAGCAGCCGGACGGTTCCTTCGATTTCAAGACCGGGAACCGCGACATCGGCGAGTTCATGAAGATTTGCCAGGAAGAAGGCATGTGGGTGCTTTTCCGCCCCGGACCCTATGTCTGCGGCGAATGGGATTTCGGCGGTATTCCCTCTTATCTGCTCAAGGATCCCAAGGCCAAAATCCGCACCACGGAAGACGCCAACTTCATGAAGGCACAGACCCGCTACCTCGAAGCCATTGCCAAAGTGGCGGAACCTTACCTTGCCAGGCATGGCGGCCCCATCCTGATGACCCAGATCGAGAACGAATACGGCAGCTACCAGCGCAAGGATCGGAAATATCTCGAATGGCTGCATGATTTCTGGACGAAGAAAGGGTTTGGCCCGTTCTACATGTCCGACGGCGCCAGCGATTACCATCTGAAGGATGTCGTGATGCCGGGCGTCGCCATCGGCCTTGACCCGGGATTGAACGACGGGGCGTGGAACGTCGCCAACAAGCACAATCCGGATGTGCCCGTCTTCTCCTCGGAAACCTATCCGGGCTGGCTGCGCCACTGGGGAGAAGGCAATTGGCAGCCGACCGGCCGGACCGTGCAGGATGTGCAGTGGTTCATGGACAAGGGCCGTTCCTTCAGCCTCTTCATGTTCCATGGCGGTACGAACTTCGGATTCACCGCCGGGGCGAACCGCAACGGAAATGATCCCTACCAGCCGGACTTGACCAGCTACGACTACGGTGCGCCCGTGGACGAGCAGGGCCGGCCGACGCAGGCTTATGGGCAGATGCGCGACATCATCCTGAAAAAACTGCCTGCCGAGGCCGCCGTGCCGCAGGTGCCGACCGACATTCCCTCCGTCGAATTGCCCGAATTCACCCCGGTGCGCCATGCCGGGCTGTGGGACAATCTGCCGCAAACCTTCTCCGGGTCGTTCGATACGCCTCCCTATTTTGAGCAATGGGGGCAGAACCAGGGCATCGCCATCTACAAGGCCGAGCTGCCTGCGGGCCCTGCGGAAAAGCTTGTCATGGAAAATGTGAACGACTATGCGCAGGTTTATCTGGACGGCAAGCTGATCGGTTCTCTTGACCGCCGCCTGCGCCAGAACAGTATCGACATTCCTGCGCGTACGCAGAACGCCGATCTGGAAATCCTCGTGGAGGCCATGGGGCATGTGAACTTCCATATCAATATGGAAAGCGACCGCAAGGGGCTGTTCGGCGCCGTGAAGCTCGGCAACCGCGACGTTAAGGGCTGGAAGGTGACTCCGCTGCCTCTGGATGCCGCTGCCGTGGCCAAGGCTCCGAAGGGGAAAGCACCTGCTGCATCGACCCGGGCCGGAGCACATTTCCGCGCCGAAATCGACATTACCCAGCCGAAGGACACCTTCCTCGACATGTCGAAATACAAGAAAGGTTATGTCTGGGTGAACGGTGTGAACATGGGCCGTTACTGGAACATCGGGCCGCAGTTGAGGCTGTACATCCCTGCGCCGTTCCTGAAGCCGGGCAAGAACCGCATCGACATCATCGACCTGTACGAGACGGAAGCCAAACCCCTGCGCGGCATGCCGGAGCGTAATAAGGAACCCGGCACCGTGCAGACGAAGAATCTGAACAACGAGTGGTAAACACGCCTATCGGCGAAATTCGCGATGAAGAAAAAGCCGTTTCCTGCAAGGGAAACGGCTTTTTGCGGAAGGAGACACTGAGATTATTCCTCTGTGGAAGGGGTCTGCTGTTCCAACCATTCTTCGAAGGAGCAGACTGCGCCGGATTGTCGATACAGGCAATAGATAGTGTTCCCAAGGATGGTTTGGGTGGTGGGGTGCTGTTCTCCCAGTATGTCGCGGCAAATGTTCAAGGCTTTCTGGAAAAGGGGGGACGCTTTGTCATAGTTGTCTTGTCCATAGTATAACGAGGCAAGGTTGTTGTAGCTTGCTGCCGTGTCGGGATGGTTTTCACCGAAGGCGTCTTCACGGATTCGGAGAGCTTTTTCGTAGAAGGGCTGGGCCCGGGTGTAGTCGCCTTGACTGTCGTATAACGAGGCAAGGTTGTTGTAGCTTGTTGCCGTGTCGGGGTGGTTTTCGCCGAGGCAGGCTTCACTGATGCGGAGAGCCTTTTCGTAGAGGGTTTGGGCCTGGGCGTAGTTCTCTTGATTTTTGTATAGCAATGCGAGATTGTTGTAGCTTGCTGCCGTGTCGGGATGGCCGTCTCCGAGAGCAGCTTCACGGATTCGGAGAGCCTTTTCGTAGAGGGACTTGGCTCGTTCGTCGTCGCCTTGGCTGTTGTATAATCCGGCGAGGTTGTTGTAGCTTGTTGCCGTATCGGGATGGCATTCTCCGAGGGCGTCTTCACGGATTTGGAGAGCTTTTTCGTAGAAGGGCTGGGCCCGGGTGTAGTCGCCTTGGCAGTTATATAACGAGGCGAGGTTGTTATAGCTTATTACCGTGTCGGGATGGCTGTCGCCGAGAGCGTCTTCACGGATGCGGAGAGCCTTTTCGAAGAGGGGTAGGGCTCGGGTATATGCGCCGATTCTGTGTAGAGTGTACCCGAGGGCATTGAGTAAGTCCGCGTTTGTCTGCTGGGGAATTTCGTCCAGTTGGGCGATGAGTGATTCGGAAAAGGGGAGGAAGGGACGACATCCGTTGTCCGGGATGTCGATGGCTTGCCAGACGGCTGCCACCACGGCAGAATGGCGTAGCCATGAAGGTTTCTGCCTTTCACGGACGAATTGGGACAGGATGGGGTGTATCATGTACCCTGCATTCTTTTCATGTTGCAGCCAGCCTTTGCGGTGCAGTTTTTGGAAGATCGAGCCGTCGGCCTTTTCTCCGGCATCCGGGAGTAGCCATGCGGTACAAGTGTCTTTGTGCAGGGGCAGGTAGGGGAAGAGGGAAAAGGCTTCCAGTATGTTGATTTCCGCGTCGTTGAGGGCGGAGAGAATGAAGAGTTTTTCATAGGCGTCCATCAACGCGACGGTTTGGTCTCCGTCTTCGTAGGTGATGCGGAATCCATTCGATTTCAATTTGTCGAGGAGGGTGGGGATGCTCCATTCGTTGCTTGCTGCGGTGCGGGCGAGCAGTTCGACGGTCAGTGTGTGCCGGGCCGCCCTGATGTCGAGTATTTCGTCGAGGGCCTGTTGATGGTCCGGCGTGTCGCCTGTGATTTTCAGGTATAGCTTGCGGCATTCTTCCAGTGGAAGGCTGTCGATGGCGTAGAGTTCGAATGCGTTTTGTGGATCGAAGTATTTCAGCCGCGAGGTCAGGATGACGGGCGAGGGGAGCGAGCAGAGTTTCAGAAGGCTCGGATCGTCGCCGATGCTGCTGGAGACGTTGTCCACGAAGAGCAGAAGCCCTTTGTCGGCCAAAAGGGCCAATTCGCGCCATGCCGCTTCTACCTGCGCGGCCTGATCGGCAGGTTTCGGGTAGATGAGGCAGGAGACGAGGCTGGCATCCATGTTGCCGTCATACTGGATATAGCCGATGTGCCGGAACGGCACCGTTTCTTTCCGGAGATGGCGTGCATGGTATTCCTGAAAGAGACGGCGGCAGATGTGGGTTTTGCCGATGCCGCCCATGCCGCTGACGAGTATGGATTTTCTCCCCTCTTCGGCATTGGTGCGCAGGTGGGCCAGTTCGCTCTCCCTGCCCATGAAGTGGGAGGTCGGTTTGATGTCGGAGGTGTGGGTGACGATGAAGCCGCGCGGTTCGGGGGCGGACGGTTGGTGATAGTGGTTGGTGATGCAATCGCGGCCGATGTAATTGCCTCCAATTTGCGTCCCTCTGATGAGATTGTTGACGGCGGGATCGTTGTTCATCGTGGGAGGAGATTTCGGTGTTTGAGGTGGGCGATGATGGCGTCTCCCGCATCGGAGATGTCCGGGTTGTTCTTGCTCGCCACGGCTTTCAGGAATTCTTCCATGCTGGCGGCAATTTGTTTCATTTGTTTCAATGCTTTAGGCATGTCGTTTTGGTTTTCCGATTCGATAGTCTGCATGGCCGTTTTATACTGTTCGGCCTCATGTTGCCAGTGGGCGATGTATTCGATTTGTTTTGCTCTGTTATATATTCCGCGTTCGATGACGACGGGCAGGATGCGGTCATGATAGTCTTTCTCTTTCATGATTTCCATGACCTCATACATGCAGGCATGGGATTTCAGATATGCATCGCTGATGAGGAGGACTGCGACATCCTGGTCGCGGATACTTTGCATGAAGGCAAGGATACTTTGCCAAGGGGGGAGGTCGCGTATATCGCGTTTGACGATGAGGCCTGCATCGCTCAGCCGCCGTTCGATGCTGTCGGCTTCGTCGCTGTTTGCCCGGCAATAGGAAAGAAAGACGGTGGCTTCCTTGGGAGTAGCCGCTGCGTTTTTCTCAGCCGCGGTGGAGGCGGTTTCTCGATGATGATGATGGTGGACGGTTTGATTTCCGCCGACGAAATTGCCTCCGATGGAGACGTTCTGGAGATTGTTCCGAATGTTGTCCGCCATAGTGTTGTGTAATGTTATTTTTCTAACAATTTAAAATATCTGAAAATCAGTAGATTGTTTTGCGTGTTGAAAGTCTCCGCTGAGGATCGAAAGCTGTGTTATTCCGAAGGCTTCTCTTCTTCTAGGACGACAGGACAGGGGATTTGATCCCAGACTTTTTTCAGTTCTTCGGATTCGTAGAAGGAGGCTTCGACGATACGGTCTTTTTCCGTGTTCAGGGCTTTGTTGATTTTATCGCGGCGTTTGCCGATTTTCTTGAGTTCCTTTTCGGCTTCGTCTCCTTTGGGTTCTTCCTTGGAGGGGGTGCCGAGGCCGACGTCCTTGTCTTTCTTTTTAGGTTTGGCGAAGACGCGTTCGAGAGCTTTGCCCGCTTTATCCGCCGATGCTTTGTTTTTGACGGATTTCAGGATGCCTGTGCAGCGTTTGGCGAGGTCCATTTCATTCTGGTACCATTCCTTGGCGGCAGAGGGCGCCGCAGTAGCCGGAAGGATGGCGGGAGCGATGAGAGCGATTCCAACAACGAAGGGGGATAACTGATGATTCATGTGCGTAGGATCTATTGATGGCAGTATAGCGGTTCGCCGTTCGGTGTCAAGCTATCTTGTGCGATGTTCCCTCATTTCGCCGGAATGCGGAAAACGCCGGAAAATCCGGCGTTTTCAGAGAGGTGTTGTTGCAGGCTGAAAGGGTCAGTCCTTGAAGGTGTGGTCGTCTCCGTAGCCGTAGTGTTCGGCGACGTAGTCGACGTCTTTGTCGCCACGGCCGGAGCAGTTGACGAGGATGGCTCCGGTTTTCATTTCCCTAGCCAGTTTCATGGCGTAGGCGATGGCATGGGAGCTTTCGAGAGCGGGGATGATGCCTTCGTAGCGGGAGAGTTTGAAGAAGGCGTCCACGGCTTCGTCGTCGGTGGCGGTGACGTAGTTGACGCGGCCCTGCTGGTGCCAGAAGGCGTGTTCGGGGCCGACGGAGGGGTAATCGAGTCCGCTGGCGATGGAGTGGACGGGAGCGGGTTCGCCGTCCTTATCCTTGAGCATGATGCTTTCAAAGCCGTGCAGGACGCCTTTTTCACCGTAGGTGATGGAGGCGGCGTGCTGGCCGAGCTGGGTGCCTTTGCCGAGGGGTTCGACGCCGTAGATTTTGACGGGGTCGTTGAGGAAGGGGGCGAACATGCCGGCGGAGTTGCTGCCGCCGCCGACGCAGGCGCAGACGGCATCGGGGAGGATGCCCGTCATTTCAAGGAATTGTTCGCGGGCTTCTTCGCCGATGCACATCTGGAAGTCGCGTACCATTTGCGGGAAGGGATGGGGGCCGACGACAGAGCCGATGCAGTAAATGGAGTCCCTGTAGTTTTTGAGGTAGGATTCGAAGGCGGAGTCGACTGCTTCCTTGAGGGATTTGAGTCCGTGGGAGACGGGGACGACTTTGGCGCCGAGCATTTTCATGCGGGTGACGTTGGGGGCCTGTTTGGCGATGTCCACTTCACCCATGTGGACTTCGCATTCGAGCCCGAAGAAGGCGGCTGCGGTGGCGAGTGCGACGCCGTGCTGGCCTGCGCCCGTTTCGGCGATGATGCGTTTTTTGCCCATGTAGCGGGCAAGAAGGCCTTCGCCCATGCAGTGGTTGAGTTTGTGGGCTCCGGTGTGGTTGAGGTCTTCTCGCTTGAGGTAGATTTGGCAGGTGCCGATTTTGCCGGAGAGGCGTTCGCAGTGGTAGACGGGGGTAGGGCGGCCCTGGAATTGCTTGCGGATGCGGCGCAGTTCGCTGATGAACTGGGCGGAGTGGCAGATGGTGTTGTAGGCTTCGGTGATTTCCTCGAAGGCGGGGACGAGTTCGGGGGGAAGGTGGACGCCGCCGAATTCTCCATAGTAGCCGTTGCTGTCGGGGTATTGGCGGAGGTAGGTTCTGTAGTCCATGGATGGTGCGATGGTGTGTTGTGTGAAAACAGTTCGGGCAGCCTTGTAGGGCTGCCCGATGGGTGTGTGAATGTTTTTAGTGGGCCTTGCAGAATTCTTCGAAGCGGTCGAGGCCTTCCTTGAGGATGTCAAGCGTGGTGCAGTAGCTGATGCGGATGCTGTTGTCGTTGCCGAAGGCGACGCCGGGGATGGCGGCTACCTTGTAGCGTTCGAGGAGCTTGTCGCACAGGTTCTGCGATTTGAGGCCGAGCTTGGAGGTGTCGATGAAGAAGTAGAAGGCACCCTTGGGTTCGACGACGGAGATGTTCGGGATGGCCTTGAGGCGGGAGTAGACGTACTGGCGGCGCATGTTGTATTCTTCACGCATGTCTGCGATGAAGGTCTGGTCGCCGGTGAGGGCTTCGACACCGCCGTATTGGGCGAAGGTGCAGACGTTGGAGCAGGTGTGATCCTGGATCATGCGGATGGCCTTGGCGATGGGAGCCGGAGCGGCGGAGTAGCCGAGGCGCCAGCCCGTCATGGCGTAGCCTTTCGAGAAGCCGTTGATGGTGATGGTGAGGTTGTAGAGGTCTTCACTGAGGGAGGCGATGCTGGTGTGGACGGTGTCTTCGTACACGAGGTGTTCGTAGATTTCGTCCGCAAGAATGAGGATGTCTTCTTCAAGGGCGACTTCGCCGAGAGCGAGGAGTTCTTCCTTGGTGTAGACTGCGCCGGTGGGGTTGTTCGGCGTGGTGAGGATGACCATTTTGGTGCGGGGGGTCATCGCATCGGCGAATTCTTCGGGGGTGAGTTTCCAGCCGTTTTCGGCCTTGGTTTCGACGATGACGGGCGTGCCGCCGACGATGCGTACCATTTCCGGATAGCTGACCCAGTAGGGAGCCGGGATGATGACTTCGTCGTCTTCGCTGATGGTGGCCATGATCGCGGTGGCGCAGGCCTGCTTGGCACCGCTGCTGACGACGATCTGGTCGGGGGTGTAGGAAAGGTTGTTGTCGCGCTTGAGCTTGTCGCAGATGGCTTGGCGGAGGGGGAGGATGCCGGCGGAGGGGGTGTATTTGGTGGCGCCGTTTTCAAGAGCCTTGATGGCGGCCTGCTTGATGTTTTCCGGGGTGTCCATTTCGGGCTCGCCACCGGCAAGGCCGTAGACCTGTTCACCTGCAGCCTTCATTTCCTTGGCGCGGTTGGTGACGGCCAGAGTGAGTGAGGGTGTCAATGCGGCAATATTCGGGGAAATGATGCTCATGTCTTGAAAATGCTAGAGGTTAGTGCTGATTATACGAAACTGCGACGCTTCGCTCAAAGGCGGGCGCATTCTACTTCCATGAGGTGTTCAAAGCAAGAAAAATGCAGGGCAGCAGCGAAAAAAACGCAGATCGCCCGCATGGGGCGGGCTGATGGGATCAGGCTCCCGTTTTCGGCAGGGTGTCTTTTGCTCCTTCGACGATGAGTTTGGCCAGAATTTTCGCCCATTTTTCCAGGGATTCCTCGTCGTGCCCAAAGCGGCCGTAGTCGTTGAAGGAGAAAATGATAGTGTTGTCCTTGTTGGTGTCCTTGAATTCGAAGAGGGAGTGTTTCGTGTGGGTGTCGACGATGCGGCCCTCGATGCCGATGCCGCCCTTGGTGAATTGTGAAATGATGGTTCCCGTGCCCGGAATGGGCGAGAAGAAGCTGCCGATGGTGCCGATGGCATTGACGACTCCTTTGGTGGGTTTGAGTTTGACGATGGCGGTTTCGATGACGATGTCGGCCTGTCCGGGTGTCTCGGTGACTTGCCAGTTGGTATGGGCGCGGTTGTTGATGTCCTGGAGGCCGGTTCCCACATATTTGACGAGGTGGTCGTGCATGAGTTTTTTCATCGCCTGGGCTTCCTTGGGGTATTTGCCTTCGATGAGTGTGGTGCCGAGAGGGGCAAAGTGGACGTACAGCGTTTTTCGTTTGATGAATTCACCCGTTTTGTGTGCGCTCCAGATGCCGTCGAGCGGGCAATCGGATTCGTGGGTGAGGGGGTGAGTGATCAGGGGGCTGACGGGAGTCAGGTCACGCTGGCATCCGACGGTGGCCAAGCCGATGGCTGTCATGCCGAAGATCGCTGCTGTATGATTCAGTTTCATTCTGCCGAATTATTTTTATCGGCAATTGGAGGAGTTGTCAAGAAGAGTCTTGACCGTTTGGGCGAAATGGGGTTCAGTGTGGTCATGACTATTGCGATTTTCGCCGCGGCCAAGCCTTCGATCGGCTATGCGCAGGAGGGGGTGAGTTTTTTCATGGAGAGGCTGCGCCCTTTCGGGAAGGTAGAATTGCGGTATGTGAAGGACGGTTCGTCGAAGGATGTGTCGGCACGGCTTCTTGCCGCCAGTGAGGGGTGGTTGCGCATTGCGATGGATGAGCGGGGGGAGTGCTGGACGACGCGTGTTTTCGAACGCAAGGTGCGCGATTGGCAGTTGCATTCCGTGAAGAAGGCGGCTTTTTTGATCGGCGCGGCGGATGGGCATACGGAGGAATTGCGCCGGGAATGCGCACACGTCCTTTCGTTAAGCGCCATGACGATGCAGCACGAGCTGGCTCTGGTCGTGCTGCTGGAGCAGATTTACCGTGTGCAGACTTTGTTGGCGGGCAGCCCGTACCACCGGGATTGACGGTTGGACGACTATACGAAAAAGGCCGCCAGGTTGCAGGCGGCCTTTTTTATGGACGATGAGGCGGGAGCCGGTTACATGTCGATGGAATCCATGCGCATGCGTTTGGTGGTCGGGTCCTGAATGAAGAGGTTGATCTGGGTGCGACCGGGAGCGACTCGCATGCGGCTGGCATGGAATCGGGTCCAATCGGGATCTTCCTTGCTCCGGGTCATGATGATGAAGTCGTATGTTTGCGCCGTCGCCGAGGTGGGGTTGAAGTTCCACGTGTTGTCTTTGCTGAGACCGATGCGAGAGTTGAAGGGTTTCAGCAGGTATTCCTTGCGGAAGTTGATGACGATTTTGATTGCGGAGGTCGTGAAGTTGACGGCGTGAATGCCGCCTGCACGGAAGTCCTGCTCATCCAGAAAGATGATGCGGTTTTTTGTGGGATCCTTGGTCAGCACGACGATTCCAAGGACTTTGCCGCTCATGCCTTCCGGTACGGTTCCGGAGACAAATGGCTTGGGCAGTTCCTTTTCTTTGCCGTCTTCACCTTTTTCGACGATGGGCGGTTCCTTGTAGAGGTTGATCGTGCGGCCTTCGCTGTAGGGTATGCGCGAGCTGGCGATGCGGCCGGTGAGGTGCAATTCGATGGGTTCATCCTTTTTCTTCTGGGGTGGGGCGTAGAGGGCAGGGATAGAGCCTTCCGAGAGGTTCTGGCAAACGAGGCGAACTCCCGTTGCGGGTTCGGGATTTTCTTCGCTGGTTTCCTTCGATGAAGATGCCGGGCTTTGCGCCATGCCGAGCGAGCACGCCAGAAGCGCTGCTCCGAGAATGGCCGTGAATCGTGAGAGTGAGCGGAACATGATGGTTGAAAAGGCTGGTGGAGGATTATGGGCTTAAACTTCAGCGGCGTCAAGCCAGCGGAAGGAGACGATTCTGAATTTGCGGCCGAAGGCGATGTTCACGTCGGTCATGTTTTCTGTCCGCGTGCCGTCGTCCTTGTAGGGGAGTTCTTCGACATTGTTGGCGCTGTCCACATACTCGATGCAGCGCTGCACCGTGGCTTCGCACCACGCCTGCGAGAGGATGCGCTTGCCGGATTTGTCCTTCACGCAGCCGTAGGCACGGATGGTGAAGGTGTCGTCGCGCACGGTGAGGACGTTGCCGATGGAGGAAAGAATATCCGACTGGACGAGGTAGCCCGGTGCTGCTGTGTGAACGGAGCCGTTTTCCGCCTCGGGGAACTTGTAGAGGTCGCCCTTGTTGCTCGGTACGGTGGCCCGGTTGAACATGGAGTTGATATCGGTGGCGTCGATGGCCGCCTGCAGTGTGCCCGCCAGGCTGCTGGCGGTATCCTTGGCATCAAGGCGTCGGTTGACGAAGTCCGCCATGTTGAGGAATGGGCCGCGTTTCTTGACCTGGACGACGATCTGTTCGGCGAGTTTGCGGAGCTGGTCGGAGGAGAGTTTTCGGACTTCGCCCCAGGCGGTGAGGTAGGCGCCCTTGCCTCGGAAGTCGGCGCCCTTCATGGGATCGTAGGAACCGAAGCTTTCGAGGCTCTTGGTTGTGGTGGATGTTCCGAAGCGGGAGAAGACGACGTCGTCCTGCTTCTTGTTGGGTTCGACGATGGCGAGAGAGTCACCGTTTCTGCCGACGAGTTTTCTGTTCTGGAGGCCCTGAAGGAGAGCGTACCAGGCATTGACGGAAGTTGAGTTGATGTTGAATCCGCCGTCGATGAGGATGTATTGGGCGATGCCTTTCCATCCTTCGTCGGAGAGGACGTCCTTGAGGATGTCGTCGTCCTTGATGCCGGTCTGTGCCTTGATGTATCTGCGCACGGGGAGCCGTTTTCCGTCCTTGAAGAATTCGCGGGCGACATCTTCGGCTTTCCTGACGGAAGCGGAAGAGACGGACTGGGGCATGTCGGAGATGGAGGAGCAGAAGAATCTGTCCCAGAGAGCATCGTTGATGAGGAAGCCGTGGTCGAAGAAGTCGTCGAAGATGCGGCCGCACATGGAGAGGCCAGGGATGTTTGATTTGTTGTACTGGTAGACCTGGTCGGCGGGGATGGCGGGGTCGGCGAAAGAGTTTCCGATGCCGACGCCGGGTACGCCGGACTGGTATTGCTGGCGGCGGAGTGTGGCAGCAGTCTGGCCCGACGTGTCGAACCAACCGGGAGTGAGGCGCATGCCTGCAAAGCCGGCGAGGCTGAAGGGAGGATGGACGGGGAGTTCAAGGACGGAGGCGAAGGAGACCTGTTCACCGTCCTGAGTGACGCCGAGAGTGCCGTTTCTTCCGATGGACTGGATGGGGCACATGCTCATGCCTGTACCGGCGGGAAGCGTGGCGAGCTGGTAGGGATGGTATTGCCTGCGCTGTTCATCGGGCTGGACGAGCATGGAGCCCCAGAAGGCGGGGGAGGAGTGTTGCCATGTTTTGGCCCTGTAGTCGGTCTGGTAGATGCGAGTGTCGAGAACGCCTCCTGTTTTGGGCCCGATGCCGGCGGCAGCGATGAAGAAGGGGGCGTCGGGGTTGTTCTGGATGTCGTTCTGTGTGGACCAGCGGGCGTTGTTGACCGTTTCGTCGCAGAAGGTCGTTTCGAGTCCCGTATCAGCGGGGTCGTACCAGCCGAGGCAGAAGCGCTGCGGCGATTGGAGCATTTTACCCGTGCCGCCGGAAGACGGATCGAACATGACCATGCCGCCGTATCCGTCCAGAAGAGTGATGGCTTCGGCTCGACCCGGAGTGAAATGTACGCCGTCTGTTGTATAGGAGCCGCTGCCGTTTTTACCGAGGCGGAGGCGGAGGTAGAATTTGCCCGCATCGATATTGGTGGTACTCGTTTTGTGTTCCTTGTCGTAGCCGCCGTCGCGGCCGTAAAAGTGGGCTTTGTAGCCTGCTACTGCCTGAGGATGATATCCCTCCGACCACGGATTGTTAGCCCGGCCGCCGTAGTCGACTTGCTTGCGGCTCTGGGCGTGTGAGAAGAAGACGATCTCACCGGGAGCAAAGATGATGTCATCGCTTCCGTCCAACGTCTTGCGGAAATAGTTGCCGTAGTCCTGGCCGAGTTGCGAGGCGTCGTTACCTTGCGTCATGGCGTAGGTGGACCATGTATATTTCCAGTCTGCAACGTTGGCTTGCTGGTTAATGGAATACGATTGCAGCCAGAAGGATTTGTAGGGGATGCTCTGTGTGTAGAGTTTATCCGTTTTGATGCGCATGGGCACGTTGTACGGGTTCCACCACAGGAACATGGGCGAATAGCACATGCCCAGCCTGTAGAGCTGTTCTTTGGGTTCGCCGTCGGACATTTTCCAGGGTTCCGTGACGAGGCCGAAGGTTTGGAAGAAGCCGAGGATGACGGGCGTGCGGGCATAGCCTGCTTTATTGTCGCCGGATTCGAAGCCCGTTTTGTTGTCGAAGATGGACTGGTTGGCTCCATTCTGGATTTCTCCGCCTCCGAGCCCGGTATAAATGTTGTTCATATTGCCGACAAGTCCGGCAGAGCGGTCGCCCGATGTGCTGGAATTGGTGGCGCCTGGCCAGAGGTGATACCATGAATGCATGACCTGCCACGAGCCGATCGGCATGTTCGGCTCCGTGCCCTTCTGGACGCTGGAGTCGTCGAACAGCGGGCTGTCGGACGACGCACGCCGTGCAAATTCCGTCGATGCCAGATTCTGCTTGTTGAGCAGAAGGTTCAGGTCCTGCTTGAGGCCGCCCGTCTTCACGTTCACCGGCAGAGTGATGGAAGATGTGGTAACGTCGAAATAGTAGGGGTGCCCGTCCTGCGTACTCGACATGACCAGAGGCAGTGTGTTCAGGCTCAGGATGCGGGCGCGTTCTCCGGGTTTGGAAGGCAGGTCTTTCAGGCCTTCGATATCACCCGTTTCCGGGCGGGGCGTGTTCCACGTCAGGCGCTGGATGGTGAGGACATCCGTCGTGTCGAGAGTGTCGAAAGATTCGTCCATGCCGCGCTTTTTGGCATCTTCGTTTTCGAGGGAAATATTGGCTTTCTGGTTTTCACCGCCGATCCACCAGGCGAAGTAACCTTCGTTTTGTCCCTTGGCCGGGGTTTTAATCAGATCGGCATAAATATACTGATCCTTGGAGAATTTTTTGCCAAGTGTGCCTTCACCCAGAAGGAGGACGCGGCCCTGTTTGCGCTGACCGAGTCCCTTGACTCCTTCAATATCGGAAATCTGGGTTTCATTGACTGCGGAAATGAGCCAGCGGCGGAATTGCTTGGATCGGCCCGCATCGTATGTTTCTGAAATCTTGAGGCCTGTGAGTTTGCTTTTGCCGGTGAGGTAGGCGTCCCAGCTGTTCCAGACGCCGAGGATGTAGGGATTGAAAGAGGTGGAGGTGTTGCCGCCGCTTTCGAAGTTGCTCTGCGTTTTGAGGTCGAGAATGCCGGAATAAGCTGAGACGCGCTGGTCGGAACCGAGGTTGGCCTGAAGGTCGCCGATGGCCATGTCGAGTGCGAGGAGGCATTGAGCGCGTGCTTCGGAATTGAGGAGAGCAGAGTCGGCAATCCTGATTTGAGAGGTGGCGAGAGCCATGAGGCCGACGCAAATCAGGGAAAGCAGTAGCATGAGAGTGACGGTGGCAATGAGGGCAAAACCTTTGCGATTTCGTTTTCTCAGTAAAAATTGCAGTTTAGGGGAGATTTTCATATGTCACTCTCTTCTTCCGTGTATATACATTGAATATGCAAAATTTGCAATCATAAAGTGAGTTCTGGTGTCAGTTTTTCGCCCGATACGCATGCCGGGTTTTGTCCGGAAACGATTGCCGGGCAGGGAGGGAGCGGGTTTTGCAACCTTCCGTTTTCGGGTTCGAACGTCATTTTATGCTTTACTTTATACGGATATTGTATTAAAAAACCGCTGCTTATGAATAAGGCTCAACTTACAGAACTCGTTCGTCAGAACCTTGGAGGATCCGCTACGAAAAAGGCGGCTGATTATGCTCTTGCCGCTGTTTTGGATTCCATTGCCGAAGGTATTGAAAAAGATGGCAAGGTGCAGATTCTCGGTTTCGGCACGTTCCTCGTCAAGACGCGTGCCGCACGTACGGGCCGTAATCCGAAGACGGGCGAACCGATGACGATTCCCGCATCGACGATGGTTTCGTTCAAGGCATCTTCTTCTCTGAAGGACTGATTTGCTTCCGAATATTTCAGCAAAAGCGCCGAGCCGTTCCGGTTCGGCGCTTTTTTTGCCGGAACATGCCTCCGTCAGATTTCTGCGGCATCAAGCCAGCGGAAGGAGACGATTCTGAATTTGCGGCCGAAGGCGAAGTTCACGTCGGAGACGGTTCTCTTTTTCGGATTGTTTTCTTCGTATGTGGCGGTTTCGGGATTGTCTGCGGCGTCCACATATTCGATGCCGCGCTGTACGGTGGCTTCGCACCATGCCTGCGCAAGGATGCGTCTGCCGGATTTGTCTTTCACGCAGCCGTAGGCGCGGATGGTGAAGGTGTCGTCGCGTACGGTGAGGACATTGCCGATGGAGGAAAGTACATCCGACTGGATGAGGTAGCCCGGGGCTGCCGTGTGGATGGAACCGGTGACGGCTTCGGGGAATTTGAAGAAGTCGCCAGTCGCTACGTCTCCGACGCTTATATTGAACATGGAGTTGATTTCGGTGGCGTCGATGGCCGCCTGCAAGGCGCCTGAAAGGCTGGTTTCGGTGTTTTTGGCATCAAGTCGGCGGTTGACGAAATCCGCCATGTTGAGGAATGGGCCTCGTTTTTTGACCTGCACAACGATCTGCTCGGCGAGTTTGCGGAGCTGTTCGGGAGAGAGTTTACGGACTTCGCCCCATGCAGTGATGTAGGCGCCCTTGCCTCGGAAGTCCGCACCTTTCAGGGGATCATAGGAGCCGAAGTTTTCGAGGCTTTTGGTGGTGGTGGAAGTGCCGAAACGGGAGAAGATGACTTCTTCCTGTTTTTTATCGCGCTCAACGATGGCGAGGGAGTCGCCATCGCGCCCGACGAGTTTTCTGTTCTGGAGGCCCTGAAGGAGGGCGTACCAGGCATTGACGGAAGTTGAGTTGATGTTGAAGCCGCCGTCGATGAGGATGTATTGTGCAATGTATTTCCAGCCCTCATCGGAGAGGATGTCCTGAATCATGTCGTCGTCTCTGATTCCGGTTTGCGCCTTGATGTATCTGCGGACGGGGAGCCGTTTTCCGTCCTTGAAGAATTCCCGTGCGACGTCTTTGGCTTTTTGGGCGGTTGTTGAAGAGATGGATTTGGGCATGTCGGAGATGGAAGAACAGAAGAATCTGTCCCAGAGAGCGTCGTTGATGAGGAATCCGTGGTCGAAGTAGTTGTCGAAGATTCGGCTGCAGAAGGGTACGTTGGTCGAGATGCGAGACTGATTGAACTGGTAGACCTGGTCGGCCGGAATGGCAGGATCGGCGAAGGAGTTTCCGATGCCGACGCCGGATACTCCGGATTGGTATTGAAGCCTCCGCAAGTGGGCGGCGGCATAGGTGCCGGTGAAGGAGCTTCCTGCGGGTGTGGTTTCCCACCAGCCCGGCAGGAGTTTCATGCCGGAGAATCCTGCAAGGCTGAAAGGCGGATGGATGGGGAGTTCGAAGATGGAGGCGAAGGAGACCTGTTCGCCGTCCCGCGTGATGCCGAGCGTGCCGTTGCGGCCGATGGCCTCGATGGGGCACATGCTCAACCCCGTGCCGGCGGGTAGGGTCGAGAGCTGGAAGGGGTGGTATTGGCGGCGTTGATCGTCCGGGCGGATGGACATGGAGCCCCAGAAAGCCGGGGAGGAATGCTGCCATGATTTGCAGCGGTAGTCTTTGTCGGGATAGATGCGGGTGTCTGTATGGCCGCCCGTTTTGGCGGTGGCTCCGACGGCAGCGACGAAGAAGGGGATTTCCCGATTGCTTTGGGTTCCGTTGCAGGTGAAGATGGAGTTGTTCTGTTTCGGGTCGCAGAAGACGGTATCGGTGGGGGAGTTCGGATCGTACCAGCCGAGCGTGAAGCGCTGGGGCGACATGAGGTATTTGCCGACGCCGCCGTTGCTGGAGTCGTACGGCCCCATGCTGCCGTATCCGTTGAGTACCGAGATGGCTTCATAGGAATCGGGCGTCATCCATCTGGAGTCCGTTTCACTGCCGTAGGGGAGGTTGGACGATGAGCATCCGTCTGCATTTTTGCCGAGACGAAGGGCGATGTAGTATTTTCCGGAATCGATTTCGGATTTCTTTTTATTGGAATAGATGCGCACCCGGTATCCGGCGACGGCCTGGGGATTGTAGCCTTCGACCCAGGGGTTGGCTCCCGGATTGCTGTACTGGTCGTTGCTGCGGGCTTTGGCATGCGAGAAGAAGATGATTTCGCCCGGAGCGAAGACGATATCTCCGCTGCGATCGGTCATGCTTTTGCGGAAGTAGTTGCCCCAGTCGCCACCGAGGCCGTAGATGTCGTATCTCTGGATGAATTCCTTGCTGCCCCACGAGTATTTGCCCGTAGCTTCATCCCTGAGGCCGAGGAGTTGCATCCATGTGGTTTTGTAGGGAATGCTGTGGGAATAGAGCTGGTCTCCCCTGATGCGCATCGGGATGTTGTACGGGTTCCACCACAGGAACATGGGAGCGAAGGAGAGGCCGCAATCGTAGGTGGTTTCGTTTTCGTCTTCCTTGTTTTCCTTGTTGACTTCGACCGTGAGGCCGAATGTCTGGTAGAATGCCAGCATGACGGGGGTGCGGGCGTAGCCCGCTTTGGGATCTCCTTTTTCGAATCCCGTTTTGTTGTCGTAGCTGGAATTGGTTTGCCCCGAATTGGCCAGCACGCTGCCGCCCAGCCGGGTGTACGCTTTGTCCATCGCTCCGATCAGTCCGGCGGTGCGGTCGCCGGACGATTCGTTTTGTTCGATCGCACCGGGCCAGAGATGGTACCATGCGTGCATGCTCTGCCAGGAGCCGATCGGCATGTCCGGTTCCGTGCCCTTCTGGACGCTTTCGTCGCTGAAGATGGGGCAGTCAGCAGTGTCGGTTCTCTCGAATTCCGTCGAGGAGAGATCCTTTTTGGTGAGAAGCAGGTTCAGATCGTGTTTCAACCCTCCCTTGCGTACGTTGACGGGAAGGCTGACGGATGATGTGGTGATGTCGAAGTAATAGTTGTGGTCTCCCGTGTGATTCATGGTGACCAGAGGAAGGGTTTCGATGCTGATGATCCGGGAGCGGGCGCCCGTTTCGGATGGCAAGTCCTTCAATCCCTCGATGCCGCCCGGTTCGGGGCGGGGAGTGTTCCATGTCATTCTCTGGATGGCGAGTATGTCCGTCGTATCAAGCGTGTCGAATGATTCGTCCATTCCTCGTTTTCTGGAGTCTTCGTTTTCCAGATTGATTTTGGCCTTCTGGTTCTCACCGCCGATCCACCAGGCAAAATAGCCTTTGTTTTGTCCGCGTACTGGGGTTTGAATGAGGTCGGCATAAATATATTGCTGCTGAGGGCAGCTTTTTCCGAGCGTGTTTTGCCCGAGGAGCAGGACTCGGCCCGGTTGGCGCATGCCGAGGTCCGAAATTCCTTCCAGCTCCTGAAGCTGGCTTTCATTGGCGGATGAGATAAGCCACCGGAGGAATAGCTTGGAGCGGCCTGCATCGTACGTGTCGGATATTTTGAGGTCGGTCGATGTGCTTTTCGCGGTGAGGAAGGTATCCCAACTGCGCCAGACGCCGAGAATGTGCGGGTTGAAAGAAGTGGTCGCATGAGCGGCGTTCCCGCTCTCTTCAATATCCGGATTTTCCTTGAAGGCGAGAATTCCCGAGTAGGCCGAGACACGTTGGTCGGCTCCGAGAGTGGTCTGAAGGTCGCCGATGGCCACATCGAGCGCGAGGAGGCATTGCGCGCGTGCTTCGGAATTGAGGAGGGAAGAATCGGCAATCCTGATTTGCGAGGTAGCCAGGCTTAAGAGACCGACGCAGAGCAGGGAGAGGAGGAGCATCAGCATGACCGTGGCAACGAGCACAAAACCTTTGCACCGTTTTTTTCTCAGGAGAAACCGCAGATGTCCGGGGAGAATCATATCTTATGAAGTAAGATATATCCGGACTAATAGGATGTAAATGAAAAAATGAAATATTTTCTATGGAACTTGTTGGAATAATAAGGTTTACTCGTTTCAAGCCGAGATCTGCGATCAGCCGGATGGAGGCTTAAACTTCAGCGGCGTCAAGCCAGCGGAAGGAGACGATTCTGAATTTGCGGCCGAAGGCGATGTTCACGTCGGTCATGTTTTCTGTCCGCGTGCCGTCGTCCTTGTAGGGAAGTTCTTCGACATTGTTGGCGCTGTCCACATACTCGATGCAGCGCTGCACCGTGGCTTCGCACCACGCTTGCGAGAGGATGCGCTTGCCGGATTTGTCCTTCACGCAGCCGTAGGCGCGGATGGTGAAGGTGTCGTCGCGCACGGTGAGGACGTTGCCGATGGAGGAAAGAATATCCGACTGGACGAGGTAGCCCGGTGCTGCTGTGTGAACGGAGCCGTTTTCCGCCTCGGGGAACTTGTAGAGGTCGCCCTTGGTGCTCGGTACGGTGGCCCGGTTGAACATGGAGTTGATATCGGTGGCGTCGATGGCCGCCTGCAGTGTGCCCGCCAGGCTGCTGGCGGTATCCTTGGCATCAAGACGGCGGTTGACGAAGTCCGCCATGTTGAGGAATGGGCCGCGTTTCTTGACCTGGACGACGATCTGTTCGGCGAGTTTGCGGAGCTGGTCGGAGGAGAGTTTTCGGACTTCGCCCCAGGCGGTGAGGTAGGCGCCCTTGCCTCGGAAGTCGGCGCCCTTCATGGGATCGTAGGAACCGAAGCTTTCGAGGCTCTTGGTGGTGGTGGATGTTCCGAAGCGGGAGAAGACGACGTCGTCCTGCTTCTTGTTGGGTTCGACGATGGCGAGAGAGTCACCGTTTCTGCCGACGAGTTTTCTGTTCTGGAGGCCCTGAAGGAGAGCGTACCAGGCATTGACGGAAGTTGAGTTGATGTTGAATCCGCCGTCGATGAGGATGTATTGGGCGATGCCTTTCCATCCTTCGTCGGAGAGGACGTCCTTGAGGATGTCGTCGTCCTTGATGCCGGTCTGTGCCTTGATGTACCTGCGCACGGGGAGTCGTTTTCCGTCCTTGAAGAATTCGCGGGCGACATCTTCGGCTTTCCTGACGGAAGCGGAAGAGACGGACTGGGGCATGTCGGAGATGGAGGAGCAGAAGAATCTGTCCCAGAGAGCATCGTTGATGAGGAAGCCGTGGTCGAAGAAGTCGTCGAAGATGCGACCGCACATGGAGAGGCCAGGGATGTTTGATTTGTTGTACTGGTAGACCTGGTCGGCGGGGATGGCGGGGTCGGCGAAAGAGTTTCCGATGCCGACGCCGGGTACGCCGGACTGGTATTGCTGGCGGCGCATTGTCGCTTGATAAACTCCGGACGTGTCGAACCAACCGGGAGTGAGGCGCATGCCTGCAAAGCCGGCGAGGCTGAAGGGGGGATGGACGGGGAGTTCGAGGACGGAGGCGAAGGAGGCCTGTTCGCCGTCCTGAGTGACGCCGAGCGTGCCATTGCGGCCGATGGACTGGACGGGGCACATGCTCATGCCTGTACCGGCGGGAAGCGTGGCGAGCTGGTAGGGATGGTATTGCCTGCGCTGTTCATCGGGCAAGATGAGCATGGAGCCCCAGAAGGCGGGGGAGGAGTGTTGCCATGTTTTGGCCCTGTAGTCGGTCTGGTAGATGCGAGTGTCAAGAACTCCAGCTGTTTTGGGCCCGATGCCGGCGGCAGCGATGAAGAAGGGGGCGTCGGGGTTGTTCTGGATGTCGTTCTGTGTGGACCAGCGGGCATTGTTGGTAATTTCATCGCAGAAGGTGGTGTCGAGTCCCGTATCAGCGGGGTCGTACCAGCCGAGAATGAAACGCTGAGGAGACCAAAGGTATTTGTCGGTTCCGCGGACGCCTCCGATGATTTTCATGCCGCCGTATCCGTCATACAGGGTGATGGCTTCGTTGCGGCCAGGTGCGAACCAGTCGCCGTCGGTCTGATAACTTCCTCCTTGATTTTTGCCGAGACGGAGGCGGAGGTAAAATTTGCCCGTGTCGATGACCGATTTTCGGCATTGGTGTTCCTTGTCGTAACCGTTTTCGCGGGCGTAAAAGTGGGCGCGGTATCCGGCGACGGCCTGAGGATGGTATCCTTCTGCCCACGGATTGTTGGCGATGCCGTTATAATCGACTTGCTTGAACGACTGGGCATGTGTGAACAGGATGATTTCACCCGGAGCGAAGATGAGATCGTCATTACCTGTCAGCGATTTGCGGAAGTAGTTGGCGTAGTCCATTCCGAGCGAGGCTGCCCCCGTACCCATCGTCATGGCATAGGTGGACCAGTTGTATTTCCAATCGGGCACATTGGCGGCTCCCTGAATGGAATACGATTGAAGCCAGAAGGATTTGTAGGGAACGCTGTGCGAATAGAGCTGATCCGTATGGATACGCATGGGCACGTTGTACGGGTTCCACCACAGGAACATGGGCGAGAAGCACATTTTGAGCTGGTAGAGCTGTTCCTTGGGTTCGCTGTCGGACATTTTCCAGGGTTCCGTGACGAGGCCGAAAGTCTGGAAGAATCCGAGGATGACCGGAGTGCGGGTGTATCCGGCCTTGGAATCTCCTTCCTCAAGAAGAGTTTTGTTATCCAGCAGGCTTTCGTTGCCGGAAGGAAGTTCATTGCCGCTCAAGCGTGTGTATGCAGTATTCATGTTGCCGATCAACGAAATGGTTCTCGGTGCATCCTGCGTGTTGCCTTGTGCGCCTGGCCAGAGGTGATACCATGAATGCATGACCTGCCACGAGCCGATCGGCATGTTCGGCTCCGTGCCCTTCTGGACGCTGGAGTCGTCGAACAGCGGGCTGTCGGACGACGAACGCCGTGCAAATTCCGTCGATGCCAGATTCTGCTTGTTGAGCAGAAGGTTCAGGTCCTGCTTGAGGCCGCCCGTCTTCACGTTCACCGGCAGAGTGATGGAAGATGTGGTAACGTCGAAATAGTAGGGGTGCCCGTCCTGCGTACTCGACATGACCAGAGGCAGTGTGTTCAGGCTCAGGATGCGGGCGCGTTCTCCGGGTTTGGAAGGAAGGTCTTTCAGGCCTTCGATATCACCCGTTTCCGGGCGGGGCGTGTTCCACGTCAGGCGCTGGATGGTGAGTACATCCGTCGTGTCGAGGGTGTCGAAAGATTCGTCCATGCCGCGCTTTTTGGCATCTTCGTTTTCGAGGGAAATATTGGCTTTCTGGTTTTCACCGCCGATCCACCAGGCGAAGTAACCTTCGTTTTGTCCCTTGGCCGGGGTTTTGATCAGATCGGCATAAATATACTGATCCTTGGAGAATTTTTTGCCAAGTGTGCCTTCACCTAGGAGGAGG
Source organism: Neoakkermansia glycaniphila (assembly GCF_900097105.1). Taxonomy (GTDB): domain Bacteria; phylum Verrucomicrobiota; class Verrucomicrobiia; order Verrucomicrobiales; family Akkermansiaceae; genus Akkermansia; species Akkermansia glycaniphila. The sequence goes on from NZ_LT629973.1 coordinate 2,686,082, forward strand.
ACGCGGCCCTGTTTGCGCTGACCGAGTCCCTTGACTCCTTCAATATCGGAAATCTGGGTTTCATTGACTGCGGAAATGAGCCAGCGGCGGAATTGCTTGGATCGGCCCGCATCGTATGTTTCTGAAATCTTGAGGCCTGTGAGTTTGCTTTTGCCGGTGAGGTAGGCGTCCCAGCTGTTCCAGACGCCGAGGATGTAGGGATTGAAAGAGGTGGAGGTGTTGCCGCCGCTTTCGAAGTTGCTCTGCGTTTTGAGGTCGAGAATGCCGGAATAAGCTGAGACGCGCTGGTCGGAACCGAGGTTGGCCTGAAGGTCGCCGATGGCCATGTCGAGTGCGAGGAGGCATTGAGCGCGTGCTTCGGAATTGAGGAGAGCAGAGTCGGCAATCCTGATTTGAGAGGTGGCGAGAGCCATGAGGCCGACGCAAATCAGGGAAAGCAGTAGCATGAGAGTGACGGTAGCAATGAGGGCAAAACCTTTGCGATTTCGTTTTCTCAGTATAAATTGCAGGTGTTTTGAGAGGTACATGCTGTTCAATAGGTAAAAATATAATATCCCATAAACGCGGGCTGAGGGCAAATCAAATTTCTGGTCTTGTTGTGGCGTTTGCGATGAAATGAGGCTATAAGTTTATTTTGTGCAAATACACGAAAAAGAGAGAGAAGCCGGAAGCAGTTATTATTGAATGGGAATGAAGCCTGATATTCTATGAAAATTTGTGCTGCTTATGAGGATGGAGCATCATCCTCATTGCGGGAAGCAGGCGAGTGATTTGAATTCAGGTTTATTAAACCCTCGTTTTCTTGAAACATGAGTCTGTTTGTCTGACGGAAAAGAGTCAATTGCTTTTCTGCAGCAAGAGCCTCCACGACCTCCATCAGGTCGTTTTCAATGTCGAGAATGATGTGGCCGTTTCGGGCGGAGTCTGTTGTTGGAGGTATGTTTGGAGTTCATGGAGAATGGTTTCCCGGATGATGTCGGTGGGTGTACATTGCCTCATGGTGGCAAGCTTTTTCAGATGTTCGAGAACGGCAACGCCTTCTGCGAATGATTGTCGGCGTTGATTGGAGACAAACAAGGGTTCATATGCCCGGAACGGTTTGACCAAAATTAAATTCTTCGGATTTCTCCGTAGAATCAATGGCTGTGTTGGGATGATGTGGCGGATGTTGAGGGTGGCAAGAATCGTCAATCGATCAATTCGACGGCGATTGCATCGACGAGCAGCCGTCCGCGCCCCGTCAGAACGATATTTCCGTTATCTTGTCTGGCCGCCATGTGTTCGCGTATCAGTTCGGCCACCAACGGGCTGTCTTCCATGCGCAGCCATGAATCCGGCAGGCCCGTATCCGTACGCAGAAGGAGGCCGATGCGTTCCGTACGGTAAGCGGCGTCATCGAGGCGTTCCCTCTGTTCGGGGATGCGGCTGTGTTCCAGCAAGGCAGAGATGTAGTCGGTCGTGTTGCCTGTATTGAAGGAGCGGGTGCGGCCGACAGTGCTATAGGCGCCGGGGCCGATGCCGATATAGTCTTCTCCCTGCCAGTAGGCAAGGTTGTGCAGGGAAAGCGCACCGCCTTGAGCATAATTGGAAGTTTCGTAGTGGCGGTATCCGGCTCCGGTCAGCATGCCATGCGCCAGTTCGAACATGGCGGCATCGCGGTCCTCATCGCTTTCCATCAGCCCGGCGGCGTGCCTGCGGTAGAAATCAGTGTCCTCTTCGTAGGTCAGGTTGTATGTGGAAATGTGATCGGGGTTTTGTTCCAGCGTCGTTTCCAGAGTTTCCTTCCAGGATGCGACGGTTTGGCCGGGCAGGGAGAACATGAGATCGATATTGACTTGGGGCATGCCGACCTGCCGGAGCAGAAGGATGGATTCCCGAGCCTGCTCCGGCGTGTGAGTGCGGCCGAGCATGGACAGGAACGAGGCATCCCATGACTGGATGCCCAGCGAGATGCGAGTGATGCCGAGCTGCCGCCACAACTCTGCTTTTTTGGCGGTAAATGTGGCGGGATTGGCTTCGAAACTGAATTCTTCGACCGAGGAAATATCGGCATACACCCCGAGTCCTTCGACGAGCCGGGACAGATGCGTGGAAGAAAGCATGCTCGGCGTGCCGCCGCCGAAGTAGATGGTCGTCACCGGAGGGCACCCGGGAAGGCGCAAGGAGGCTTCTTTCAACAATGCATCGATGAATCTTTTCATATCCGTCTTGCCCGGTGTGTGCTTGTAGAAGGAGCAGTAGGGGCAGATACGATGGCAGAAGGGAATGTGGATATAGAGATGCATGCGGCAGGCTTGGTTTAGCATGAAACTCAGGCAGCGTCAAGCCGGGGAGCGGAGACCTCCGGGCTATTCATGAGGTGCGTTCGCAACGGGGATGAGGGCAAAATGATGTATCCGGAATCGAAGAAAGCCGTTCCACATGTCATGGAACGGCTTTCAGGTAAGGTGTGCAGTCCGGCTTATTTCTTGAGGTCGGCGGCGGCGGCGCTGTCGAGGTAGAAGGAAGCGTTCGGATGCTTCTGAAGGTAGGAGGCGGCAACGTCGATGGTGACGGGGCCTTCGACGGCTTTCTGTACGATGGAAGCTTTCTTGTCGCCCCAGGCCATGAGGGCTACCTTGCGGGCTCCCATGATGGTGGCGACGCCCATGGTGATGGCGGTTGCAGGGACATTTTCCTTGCCTCCGAAGGCGGGTGCGGCGTCCGTGATGGTGAGGTCGTCGAGATGCACCTGGCGGGTGATGGTGGTATCGTCGGAGCCGGGTTCGTTGAAGCCGATGTGGCCGGTGCGTCCGATGCCGAGAATCTGAAGGTCGATGCCGCCGCAGTCCTTGATTTTCTGTTCGTAGGCGGCGCAGTGGGCCGGGATGTCGGCATCGGCCAGCATGCCGGAGGGCAGGTTGACGTTTTCAGGCTTGATGTCGATGTGGTTGAAGAGGTTCTGGTGCATGAAGTACCAGTAGGATTCCTTGTGTTCGTGGGGGAGGCCGCAGTATTCGTCGAGGTTGAAGGAGACGACGTTGGCGAAGGAGAGGCCTTCTTCCTTGTGCAGGCGGATCAGTTCGGCGTAGAAGGGGAGGGGGGTGGCTCCGGTGGCAAGGCCGAGGACGACCTGTTTGTTTTCCGCCGAGCGGGAACGGATCAATGCTGCTACTTCGGCGGCGAGGGATTTGGCCGCGTCCTGGGGTGTATCGAAAACATTCACTGTCATAGCGGGCGCATTTTACTCCCGTTGGATTGCGTTTTCAACCCCAAAAGCGCAGGGAGGAGTTATCTTTTCCGTTTCGGCTCGGCCGGTTCCTCGGCTGGCGGATCCGGTTTGGACTGGCTTTTGCCGCTGTAAGGTGTCATGGTCCATGAGACGTTTTCAAGCGGGCCTGCGCCTCGGAATTCGAAAATGCCCTTGGTCAGGAGGTAGATGGGAAGTGTGACGATGCCCATCAGCCCGCGGAAGCGGAGCCGCAGGAAGGCATTGACGTAAAGTGTGTCGAGATTGATGTTGCCGTTGCCGGCCAGGGCGATGTTGGTGCCGGAGCAGGTGAAGTTGCCGGTGTTCAGGTAGCCTTTGTCGATGGTGTAGTCGAAGGTGGCCTGCTGGATGTTGTAGTTGACGACATGGTTGAGGCCGGGGATGGCATCGCCGAGGAGGCGTCCGATCATGCTGAAGAGGGAGAATTCGACGAGGTTGCCGTTGCGGATTTCGGCATGTCCCGAGCCTTTGATGGTGGAGGTGCGGCCTCCGCTGGAGGTGAAGGCGATGTAGTTGTTGACGGTGGCGGCGCTGAGCGTGGTGTCGTAGGATTTGGCAATGGCGGAGAGGTCGCATCCGGTGGTTTGCAGTTCCGCATTCAGGGCGTCGCCACCGTCGATCTGGGCGAGTACCTGCCCGCTGAAGGAGCCATTCCAGATGATGCCGTTCAGGTTTTTGACCTTGACCCATTGCGGGCTGATTTCAACCCTGCCGGTCGTGTTGACGAGTTGGAGGTTCGTGCCCAGAAGGGGATAGATGGTCAGGCCGTTGGTGTTGAAATTGATGGCGCTGGACATGCAGCCCATGTCGTCGCCAAGGGGGTAGATCCCCGATCCGGCGAGAGTCACAGCCTGCTGGAACTGAAAGCGGTCCAGAGTGCGGGCTGCGGCCGGAGCGAACATGCGGAGAGAGTAGTCCGGGAAGACGGTGCCGCGGAAGTTGTTGACGGCGACGGTTTCCTTTTGCAGGTCGAAGAGGACGGAGTCGGCTGTCAGTTTGCTGGTGGAGCTTCCTTTTTTCTTTTTAGCTTGCAGGTAGTTGCGGTTGTTGTAGACGATGACGGGAGTTCTCAGCAGGACGGCTCCCTTTTTGGCTTCGACGTACGTGGAGGCATCGTCGATGTCGACTCCTCGGAAGTCGACCTGTTTGATTTGGGCATTTCCTTTGACGGCGTATCCGGTACCGGGATCAAGTGTGTTGAGGCTGACGGTGAATTGTGCGGCAGTTTTGCTGTCCGGTTTCCATTTGAAGTAGGCGGCGATGTCGTGAAGGTCGGGGTCTTCCACGAGTTTGTCGATCACGTCCAGGCGGATGCTGCTTTTGCCTTCGATGAGCGTTTTGTCGAGCAGGGAACCTTTGGCGACACACTGGAGTTCACCGGTGTCGTGCTTCAGCAGGAAATTGCTGACGGTCAAGCGGGCGTCGTTATTCTCCGCCTGTTCGTAAATGCCGTCGATCGTGAGATTTTGGAGGGGGATGTGTTTCCATGAGAAGTCGTCCAGATCGGCACCGAGATAGAGGTATTTCAGCGTTTTGGCATTCGGCTCGCCGTGCAGGATGCTTGCAAGATCGACAGTTGCCCGTGCCTTGATGTTCGCTTTTTTGGGCAGCGTGAGAGCGGACGGCATGTCTCCACCCAGAGAGAAGATGTTCTGATAGACGTGCAGGGGGAAGTCGCTGTCGAGGTTGATCATGCCGAGTGCGCCGTCCGATTCCGCCACGAGGCTGATGGTGCCGTCGTGCCGTTTGAGGGTGCAGGTGCCGATGCGGACATTGTCGCCTTGCGTCGCGGCCTGCAGCTGGAAGTTGCCGAGGTTTTCACCGTTGTAGGAGCAGCCTTCCGTGCTGAGCGTGATGCTGGAGGATCCCGGGTAGGCCAGTTCTTTCCAACTTTTCCAATCGATTTCCCGAATGGTGGCTTGCAGGTTGAGGTCGTCGAGCTGCATGTCTTCGCGGGTAAGGCCTGCCATTTTCAGGTCGACCATGCAATGCTGAATGACGGGAGGGAGGTTCCACCCGCGGGTGAAGTCTCCGGCAAGTTGGAGGTGCAACTCCATGTTTTTCAGGGAGGTGTCTTCGTAGGAGGCATCCTGTAGCTTGACGTACAGGGCGCTTTCGTTCAGGATCATCGGCTCGTTCCACCCGTTGGGGAAAGCCATGTGCGCATCCAGCGTGAAGTCGGTCGTTCCTTCCAGTTTGAGGCCGGTGGGGAGGTTTAGGTCCGTTTTGCCGAGTTCGTTGATCAGGTTCGAGAGGACGGATGCCGGCAGCCTGTTGTCGAGATAGACGTGCATTTGCCGATCATAGGCAAGAAGGGAGCCGGAGAGTCCCTTGGTATGGGTGCGGATGGAAAAGTCGTGGATGTAGAGGGCCTCGTCCTTGTAGTAGAAGGAGCCTTCGATCATGCTGAATTTCTGGGTGCCGACGGAGAAGTCGTTCAGGGCGAAGTCGCCGTAGGCGTTCATGGTTTCGATGCCCTTGTAATCTGCCGTGAATTGCATGCTGACTTCGGCCTTGAGGTCCGGCAATCCTTCGAGTTCGACGGATGGGGGAAGGAGGGAGTCGTTCGTCAGGCGGGAGTACCAGCGGATGAGCGGGATGCTGCTGGTGAGGGTGGAGCGGAGCTCCCGGGTGGTGAGGTTCAAGCGGCCCGTCATGTTGAACCAGCCGATGGGATCGGCGGAGTGGAAGAGGCAGCGGTCAACGATCAGTGCGTCGTTGGTGTAGAGGACGGAGAGGTTGAAGCGATGGAAGACCAAGCCTTGGTAGCCGAGTTGCGGAGCCGTGAGGGAGATTTCCACATGCGGGTCTTTGTCGCGTTCCTGGTTGAAGCGGACTTCGAGGGAAGGCGGATCTTCCTTGTTCCAGGTGATGCGGTCGGTGTAGGCGAGGATGTCGCCGAGCGTCGGCCGTATGTCGTCGATGGATTGGTCGAGGTCGAAGGTGGTGGGCTGGCTTGTTTTTTCAGGTTTCAGGTCCAGCGGAAAACGGCCGACGACGGAGACGTGCATGCCTTGAAGGGTGAATCCGGCGTTTTCAATGGTGGCATTGCCGTCATGTCCAATTTCAATGTCGGCATGCAGATCGCCGATGTCGAGTTGGCTGGATCCGGCGATTTCCGTTTGCGTCGGGATGGTGACTTCGGCATTGCCGATCCGGATGCTGTGGATGTCGAAGTTGCCGGAGAAGAGTTCGCTGATGCTGATGTCGACACGTGCGCTGCCGATGCGGCCGACGGTGCGTTTTTGTCCGTCGAGCTTCGCGTCGAGGCAGATGTCGTCCGCATGGATGACGAGCCCCGAGAAGATGGTGATGCGCAGGTTGCCGATGGAGACCGGTATGCCCGCCTTGTGCAGTTCGTCTTCGATGTAGGTGCAGACGAAGCGGGGCAGGCCCCATGTGGCGACGATGAGGTAGCAGATGCCAAATCCTGCGAGGAAGAGCAGGGCAAGGGATGGGAGCAGCCCCCGTGTCCAGCGTTTCACCGTCCCTTTGTTCATGGCAGCGGAGCGTCCTTGCTGATGGTTATCTGAAGATGTCTTCTTCTCCTTCGGGAGCAGGGGGAGCCTTCGGAAGATTTTTGTCGATGTCGTCGATCAGGTTGACGAGGTCCACGCCTCGGCGGGCGGAGTCGTCGTACAGGAAGTTCAGCCGCGGCGTGCATCGCAGGACGACGCGTTTGGAGACGATGCTCTGGATGAGGCCCCTGTTTTTGTTCAGTTTTTCGATGACCTGCGCAGGGGGCATGGCGCCGACGATGCCGATCCATACCTTGCCTTCCTTGAGGTCTTCGGTGATGGAGACTTCAAGGACGGAGATGATGGTGCCGTGCCAATCGAACTCCTTCTGGATGACGGAGCTGATTTCGCGGCGCATGAGTTCGTTTACTTTGTCGAGTCGTCTGGCGCTCATTTGCGGGGATGGGGTGGTGGCGAGCCGCCGGAGACGGCCCGCCGCTGTGGTTAGAGTGTCTGCTTGATCTTTTCGAGCGTGTAGCACTCGATGACGTCGCCGGGTTCGTAGTCGTTGTAGTCGCCGAGGCGGATGCCGCATTCGAGACCGGCCTTGACTTCGTCGACTTCGTCCTGGAAGCGGCGCAGGGTGGACATTTTACCGTCGAAAACGGCTTGTCCGCCGCGCAGTACGCGGGCTTCGCAGGTGCGCTGTACCTTGCCGTCGGAGACGTAGGCGCCGGCTGCGCGGCCTTTGTTGAGCTTGAATACCTGTTTGACTTCGGCATGGCCGATGATGGTCTCGCGGGTTTCCGGTTCGAGGAGGCCGAGCATGGCGTCGCGTACCTGGTCGATGAGCTCATAGACGATGGAGTAGAGCTTGACCTGTACGCCTTCGCGTTTGAGCATTCTGACGGCATTCGATTCGACCTTGACGTTGAAGCCGAGGATGATGGCGTCGGACGAGGAGGCGAGGAGGACGTCGGATTCCGAGATGGGGCCGGCCGATGCACCGATGAAGAGGCATTCGACTTTGTCGGAGTGGATGTCGAGGATGGCCTTTTTGATGGCTTCGACGGAGCCTTGCACGTCGCCCTTGAGGTAGAGTTTGAGCTGGGCTTTCTGCGAGCCGTCGCCCATCATGGCGAGAATGTCTTCCATGCGGGAGCGTCGCGGCTGGGCGAGGCGGGAGGCGCGGAGTTCTTCTTGGCGTTCTTCGCTGAGTTTGCGGGAGGCGCGTTCGGATTCCATTTCGACGAGTTCGTCGCCGACGTTGGGCGTTTCGACGAAGCCGGCCACTTCTGCGGGCATGCCGGGGAGGACTTTTTTGATGGCTTTGCCCTTGTCATCGAAGAGTGTGCGTACTTTGCCCGAGTACGGGCCGCAGATGAAGGGCATGCCCACTTTGAGGGTGCCGCTCTGGACGATGACGGTGGCGGAGCTGCCTTTGCCCTGTTCCATGCGAGCTTCGATGATGGAGGCGCGGCAGTTGGCTTTCGGGTTGGCCTTGAGTTCCAGCACTTCGGCCTGAAGGAGCAGGAGGTCGAGCAGGTCGGAGACGCCTTCGCCGGTGAGGGCGGAGACGTTTACGCATTCGATATCGCCGCCGAAGTCGGTCGGGACGAGGCCTTCTTCCATGAGCCCGGTGCGGGCTTTGACGGGGTCGGCGGAGGGCAGGTCGCATTTGTTGACGGCGACGATGACGGTTTTACCGGCGGCCTTGGTGTGGGTGATGGCTTCGCGAGTCTGGGGCATGATGCCGTCGTTTGCGGCGACGACGAGGACGACGATGTCGGTGACGTCTGCGCCGCGGGCGCGCATTTCGGTGAAGATGGCGTGGCCCGGTGTGTCGAGGAAGGTGAGCTTCTGGCCGTTGTGTTCGACGGTGTAGGCGCCGATGTGCTGGGTGATGCCGCCCGCTTCGCCCGCGACGACGCGGGTGCGGCGGATGTAGTCCAGCAGGCTGGTTTTGCCGTGGTCGACGTGGCCCATGATGGTGATGATGGGCATGCGTTCCTTGAGGGTTTCCTCAGGTTCTTCTTCGACGGCGACGGGTGCGGGTTCTTCGATGATTTCAGGCTGGGCTTTGACGCCCGCGCCTTTTTCGCGTTTGCCGCGTTCGTAGATGAAGCCGTGTTTTTCGCAGAGGAAGGAGATCTGGTCGGCTTCCAGAGCGGTAGCCGGGTTGGCAAAGACTCCGATCGGCAGCAGGTCGGCGATGAGCTTGAAGGGTTTGAGCGACATGAGCGTCGCCAGATCGGCGACGGTGATGGGCGCCTTGGCCGTGATGAGCTTGCTGTCGGGATCGACGGCGGGTTCCGGAGCCGTGATTTCAGGCAGGGGAGCCTTGGCCGGTTCAACGGCGACTGGAGCCGGAGCCGCAGGTTTCTGTTTTTTCTTCGGAGCGAGAAGGTCGAGAGCCTCAGCTTTCGGTGCGGCGGGTACGGTTGCGGCCTGTTGAGGTTCAACCGGGGTCTCCTTGACGGCCTTTTTCGGCTTTTTGCCGCCGATCAGGTCAAGGGCTTCCTTGCGCGGGGGTGTATTGTCTTTGCTGGGCATAGATATGATTTGGGATGTTCCGTACCGGGGTGGGCGGCGGCTTTAGCCGGCGATGGTCCGGGCGCGGCTGATGATGGCTTCTGCTTCTTCGGGGGTGATGTTCAGGTTTTCGGCGATGTCCGCAGCAGGCATGCCGACGATGGCGGAGGCGGTGGTGCCGCCCATGGTGATGAGGCCGAAGGCGATTTCGTCGCCGATTTCAAGTTCCTTGGCGAGAGCCTTGGCGGCATCCTTGAGGCGCTGGTTGATTTCGGCCTGCGGATCGTAGGCGCGTACCTTGACGTCCCATTTTTCGGAGGGGGTGGAGATGAGGCGCGCGGTGAGGCGGGCGTTCTGTCCCTTGCGGCCGATGGCCTTGGCGACTTCGCGGTCGTCTTCGACGATGACGCGTACTTCGCGGGAGGCTTCATCGACGGTGACGCTCATCGGTTTGACGGGAGCGATGGCGGATTCGACGAAGGCTGCCTTGTCTTCCGTCCATTCGAGGATGTCGATTTTTTCGTGGTTGAGTTCGTTGACGATGCTCTTGACGCGGGAGCCGCGCATGCCGACGCAGGCGCCGACGGGGTCCACGTTGGGATCTGCGCTGCAGACGGCGATCTTGGTGCGGTAGCCGGCGTCGCGGGCGATTTCACGGATTTCGACGGTGTGGTCGGCGATTTCGACGACTTCGGATTCGAAGAGGCGGCGGACGAGGTTCGGATGGCTGCGGGAGAGGATGACTTCCGGGCCGCGGACTCCATCGCGCACTTCGCAGATGTAGAAGCGCATTTTGTCGTTGGGCGCGTAGTCTTCGCCGGGGATGCGCTGGCGGGCGGGCACGATGCCTTCGAACTTGTCGATGTCCACGATGATGTCGCCCTTGTCGAAGCGGCGTACGGTACCGGTGACGATGTCGCCGGCGCGGTCCTTGAAGGATTCCATCAGCATTTCCTGTTCCGCCTTGCGGATGCTCTGCTGCATGGTCTGGCGGGCCGTCTGGACGGCGATGCGGCCGAAGTCGGACGGCGTGATGTTGACGGTGAGGGTGTCGCCGGGCTGGATTTCGGCAGCCTTGCGCTGGGCGAGGCTGAGGGGGACTTCGTTGAAGGCGTCCGTGACGTCGTCGTCAGGCACGACGGTCATGATGGCCTTGATGCGGACGATGCCTTTCTGCGTGTTGATGTCTGCGAAGATCTGTTCGATCTGTTCGGATCCGGGAACCATCTTGCGGTAGGCGGTCAGGAAGGCTGATTCGAGGGCCTGAAGAACGCGTTCGCGGGGAAGTTCCTTTTCGCGAACATAGAAATCGACAAGGGCGGCGATATCGGAAGTCATGGTGGTGTGCGGCTTGTGTGTAAGGTTTTGTGAGAATAAAAAAGAGCGGGCCATGGACCCACTCTCGAGGCATCTCGGGACTGTTTACGCGTGTGAGTATAAAGTTTTGCGCAAGTGCAGTCAAGAGAATAAGGCAGCGCATACGCACTTTTTCCCGCAACGGCTCCGGACGAGCCGTTTTCCGGTCGCCGGAGGAGGTGGTTTTCTGCGGCATCGCCGCTCTTTTTTATCGCCTCCTGGCCAGGAGGTGCTGCCGGGGCAGGAAATTGCGGTCAGGGTGCCTTGTCCGGATCGTCGGTCTTCTGTGCGCCGGGGAGTTTTTTGTCCGGTTTTTTGACGCTTTCCCTCATGCGCTGGAAGACGCTGTAGAGGGAGGGCACGAAGAAGATGCCGACGAGGGTGGCGAGGCACATGCCGTAGAAGGTGGTGACGCCGATGGCCTGTCGGCTGGCGGCTCCCGCACCCGTGGCGATGACCATGGGGAAGACGCCGATGATGAAGGAGATGGCGGTCATCATGACGGCGCGGAAGCGCTGGGATGCGCCCCGGAGGGCGGCGGTCCGGATGGGGGCGCCGCGTTCGCGTTCGCTTTTGGAGAATTCGACCATGAGGATGGCATTCTTGCTGGCGAGGCCGATGAGCATGACGAGGCCGAGCTGCGCATAGATGCTGAGGGACATGGGCGATTCCTTCATGTAGTTCAGGCCGATGAGCGCGCCGAGCATGGCGACGGCGACGGAGAGGATGACGGGGAAGGGCGTGGTCCAACTTTCATACTGGGCGACGAGGAAGAGGTAGCCGAAGACGACGGCAAGGATGAGCAGGTAAACGATCTGCCCTTCGTTCTGGCGTTCCTGATAGCTCATGTCTTTCCATGCGACGCGGTAGCCTTGCGGGAGGTCGAGGTTTTCGATGTATTTCATGAGTTCGCCAGAGCTGGTGCCCGGCTGGAGCTGCACGGTGATGTTGGCGCTCATGAGCTGGTCGAAGCGTTCGAATTTCTGCGGCCCCATGATGTACGAGGGGGTGCTGAGTGCGCTGAGGGGTACCATGTTCCCCTGGTTGTTCTGCACCTGGATGTTCATGATGTCCTGTATGTTGCGGCGTTCGCTCGCTTCGGACTGGATTTTGACCTTGAAGGTGAAGCCCTGGATGGTGAAGTCGTTCACATAGAGTGAGGCGAGCTTGCTCTGCAGGGTGCTGAAGATGCGGTCCACGGGGACGTTCAGGCTTTCCGCCTTGTCGCGGTCGATGTCGAGGAAGAGCTGCGGCGTGTTGGCGTTGTAGGTGGAGAAGGCGCGCATGACGTTGGGGTTTTTGTTGATCATGGCGATGACTTTGTCCACGGTGGCGGCCAGTTCCTGCGGCGTGGCTTCTCCCGTGGCCTGAAGGACCATGGAGAGGCCGTCCGTCATGCCGAGGCCCATGATGGCCGGCGGTGTGTTGACCATGATGTTGGCCGAGGGGACGTCGTAGCAGATGGCTTCGATTTTTTTCTGGATGGCGGCGATCTGCAGGTCGGGGGTGGTTCGTTCGTCCCACGGGTCGAGCCGGACGATGCACATGCCCGTGTTTTCCCCGCGCCCGGTCATGAAGCTGAAGCCGACGGAGGAGGAGACGCTGGCGACGCCCGGCACGTTGAGGATGCGGGTTTCGATCTGGCGCAGGGCGTCGTCCGTGCGGGACATGGTGGCGTCGGGAGCCATCTGGACGATGCAGAAGATGGTGCCTTTGTCTTCGGAGGGGAGGAAGGAGGAGGGAGTCTGCACGAAGAGGGAATACCCGGCCCAGAGGATTCCGCCGAAGAGCAGCAGCGTGAGCCATGCGCGGCGGACGAGCGCTTTCGAGCCGACGATGTAGGCTCTGCGGAAGGCGTTGAGGGAGACGTTGAACGGCTTGAATATCCTGACTTCGGCTCCCGGCTTTTTGTGGCGGAGGAGCAGGACGCAGAGCGCCGGGCTGAGGGTGAGCGCGTTGATGGAGGAGAAGACGAGGGCGATGCACATCGTCACGGAGAATTGCGTGTAGATGGTGCCTACCATGCCGCCGTAGAAGGCGATGGGGACGTATACGGCGATGGTGACGAGCGTGGTGGCGACGATGGCCCCCGTGATTTGCTTCATGCTTTTGACGGTGGCTTCTTTCGGGGAGAGGTTTTCCGTTTCGATGAGCCGCATGGTGTTTTCCACGACGATGATGGCATCATCCACCAGAGAGCCGATGACGAGGATGAGGCCGAACATGGTGAGTACGTTGACGGAGAATCCGAGCGGCTGGAGGACGGCGAATGTGCCGATGAGAGAGACGGGGATGGCTATGGCCGGGATGATGGTGGCGCGCCAGTCCTGCAGGAAGATGTAGGTGACGCCGACGACGAGGACGAGGGCGATGATGAGCGTCCAGACGATTTCCTCCATGGTGGCGGAGATGAAGAGCGTGGGGTCGTAGCCCATGGTCCACGACATGCCGGGCGGGAAGTTCTTTTCCAGTTCCTTGAGTTTGGCGCGCGCGCCGTTGATGGCGTCCATGGCGTTGGCGTCGTCGTTGCGGTAGATCATCATGGAGACGGCTTCTTCGCCGTCCACACGGCTTCCGCCGGAGTAGCTTTCCGCGCCCAGTTCGATGCGGGCGATGTCGTTGAGCTTGGTGATGTGGCCGTCGTCGCTCTGCTTGACGATGATGTTGGAGAATTGTTCGACGGTTTCGAGTCGGCCCGTCGCATTGATTTTGTAGGTGACGATGTTGTTTTCGTCTTCATCGCCGATGGAGCCGGCAGCCGCCTGCATGTTCTGCGACTGGATGGCTTTCGATACTTCTTCCGGTGAGATGCCCATGGCGGACATGCGGACGGGGTCGAGCCAGACGCGCATGCTGTAGTCCTTGGCGGCCATGATGTCTGCCCCCGAGATGCCGTCCACCTGCGCGATCTGGTCGCGTATGTTCATGCGGACGTAGTTGTTCAGCTTGAGGATGGACATGTCCGGCGAGCTGGACCGGAAGGAGAATTGCCCGAGCATGTCGCTCGAGCGTTTCTTGATCTGCACGCCGGTGGATTTGACGATGTCCGGAAGCTTGGGTTCGACGCGTTTGATGGCGTTGTTCGTGTTGACCATCGCCATGTCGGCATCCGCTCCCGGTTTGAAGATGAGGGAAAGGGAGTAGGTGCCGTCGTTGCCGGAGGTGGAGGAGAAGTAGAGGAGGTCGTCCAGCCCGATGAGCTGTTCCTCGATGGGGGAGGCGATGACCTTGGCGATGTCCTGGGCGCTGGCCCCGGTGTAGGTCGCGCTGACGGCGATGGTGGGCGGGGCCACTTCCGGGTATTCGGCCACGGGCATTTTGTACAGGCAGATGGTGCCTGCCAGCATCATCAGGATGGCGATGACGAGGGCGAATTTGGGTCTTGAAATGAAGAATTGCGAGAACACGGAGATAATGTTATGTTAGATGAAAGGGATATATGCTGCCGCTGGTTCGGAGGGTGCGGCTGCCTTATTGCTGCAATGCTTCTCGGAAGACGGGGACGACGGTAGCTCCGGGCCGGGTTTTGTGGAGGCCGTCGATGATGACGATTTCGCCTTCTTTCAACCCGTCGGTGATGATCTGTTTGTTGCCAGTGGTGCTTCCGATGGAGACGGGGCGGCGGACGACCGTGTTTTTATCGTCGAGTACGTAGATGTAGCTCCCCTGCGTGTCGTGCTGCACGGCGGAGATGGTGACGGCCGCCACCTTGTCCGCATTTTTCTTGTTGAGTACGACGGTGCTGATGCCGCCGGGCTGAAGCATCTGCCGGGGGTTGTCGAATTGGGCCCACACGTTGAGGCTGTCCGTGCCGGATTTCACTTCATTGTCACTCATGGCCACGGTGCCGGGTTGCGGGTAGGTCCGGCCCGAGGCGATGACGATGCGGAGTGCGGCGCGGTTGCGCAGTTCCTCATCGTTGCCGAAGAGGGAGAGGAAGTCCTTTTCGCTCATGGGGAAGCGCACGTAGATGGGATCGACCTGCGTGATGGTGGCAAGAGGCTGGCTGGTCGGAGTGATGTAGTTACCCGTGGAGTAGGTCAGGCGGCCGATGCGTCCCGTAAGAGGGGAGTATACGCGCGTGTATTTGAGGTCTTCCTGCGCCAGTATCAGTTCGGCTTTTGCCTGAAGAAGCTGTGCTTCGAGTTCGCGCAGGGTGCTGAGGGAGTTTTCCACCTGATCCTGGGAGACGGCCTTGATTTTGGCGAGCCTGTCCTGACGCTCGTAATTGTTTTTGGCGTAATCGATTTTTATTTCCAACTGTTTGATTTTGGCTTCGGCTGCCTGGACGGAGGCTTTGTAGCGAGCGTCCTCGATTTCGAAGAGCAGCTGGCCTTCCTTGACCATGTCGCCTTCCCGGAATGTGGCGGACAGAAGGGTGCCCGAGACTCGGGGCTGGATGGTGACCTTGTTGATGGCTTCGACCCGGCCGGGGTATTTGCGTTCGATTTCGTCCGATACGGAGACGGCTTTTTCGACGAGTACTTTGCTGGGCAGTTTTTTGATGTCCTGAGCCAGCCCTTGGGCCATAGTAAGGACGGCCGCGAGTGCGGCCGGAAAAATGGTGAAGCGATGGATGAATACGGTCATGGTTTTGTCTGGAAAACGGTCTGGAAAAGTTGTTCGACGATGCGCTCGAAGTCTTTCCGATCCTGCTCGGGGAGGGTGAGAATGAGTTCTTCGGTGAACTGATCCATGGTGGTGCAGATTTCCTTGAAGTTTTTCTGCCCCTTGGCGGAGAGCTTGATGCAGATGGAGCGGCGGTCGTTCGGGTTGGTGCTGCGGTCGAAGAATCCCTTGTTCACCATGCTTTCGACGAGAAGGGATGCGGCGGGAATGGTCATTTGCAGTCGGGCTGCAAGGGTTTTGAGAGGAATGCCTTGAGGCTGCTCTTTGGTGAGTACGCTGATGGTGCGCAGGGCTGTCGCCTGCCGGACGCTGAGGCCGAGAAAGCGCTTCTGGTGCTCCTTGTCCTGCGAGTAGAAGGATTTTTCGCGCAACGAGTCGATGATTTGCGCGAGTTTGATGAAGAGAGTATGCTGGTGCTGCGGCATGGCGGTATTCTGAAGTGAAACATAATAGTTGTCAAGTTTGAATAATTATGTAAACGTAATAATTATGGAAAAGTTTCGCGCTTTTTTTCAGGAATGCCGACATGCCTGCATATCCGGGGGATTTTCTCTTGTCATGGCGGTGAGGGGAGCGTACACTCGCCGTCATGACACACGATAGTCCCCCGCGAGCGTGGGTCGATGTCGACCTCGCCGCCATTCGCCGCAATCTGGAAACGGCCTGCCGCGCCTTGCCCGGTACGCAGATGATGCCTGTGGTGAAGGCGGGCGCCTACGGTCACGGTCTGGAAGCCGTGGCCCGTGCGCTGGATATGGAGGGGGTGACGTTTTTCGGCGTAGCCAATACGGGGGAAGCCCGCCGCCTGAGCCGCGCCGGAGTGCGGACGCGGCCTTTCATTCTCGGCCCCGCATTCCCCGAGGAACGCGAAGAGATCGTGCTGAACGGTTGGTGCGCGACGATTTCCACGATGGAGGAGGCGCAGCACTACCAGTCTCTGGCGGCTATGTACGGGAAGACGCTGCCTATCCACCTGTGCATCGATACGGGAATGGGCCGTGCCGGATTCCTGCCGGACGAGTGGGCGGGGCTGGGAGATGCTCTGGAGGCGATGCCGAATTTGCTGATTGACGGCGTGGTGTCCCATTTCCCTTCGGCGGATGAAGATCCCGTATTCACGGAAGTGCAGATCAGGGAGTATGCCGATGCCGTATCATTGCTGGGCAACAGGTTCCGGTTCCGCTTCTGCCATATTTCGAGCAGTGCGGGCTTGCTGGCCTACAAGGTGCCGGGGGCCAATCTGGCTCGGCCGGGGTTGATGCTGTATGGCGTGTCTCCGGTCGCCAGCCCGTGGAGCGATGCCCTGCTGCCGACGTTGAAACTGTTTTCCCGCGTGACTCTGGTGCGCACGCTGCCCGCCGGGCACGGTGTGGCGTACGGACGCACGTTTATAACGGATCGCCCGACGAAGGTGGCGACGATCGGCATCGGCTATGCGGACGGCTGGCCCCGCCATTTGTCCAATCGGGGCGCCCGTGTCTGGATTCACGGTTGCTCATGCCCGATGCTGGGCCGTGTGACGATGGACCAGATTATTGCAGATGTGACGAATGTGCCTTTCCTTGTGCCGGGCGACGAGGTGGAGCTGATCGGCTCCCATATCCCCGTGACGGAGGTGGCCGAACGTGCGGGTACGATTCCCTGGGAGATTCTGACCAGCCTCGGGCCGCGGCTGCCTCGCGTGTATCACGGGGCGTAAGGGGAGGTTTTAGCGTATTCTGCCGCCCGCGTAGGTGCGCGACAGGACGAGTGCGCTGCGCGGCAGCAGGTAGAGCCGGAGGTTCTGCTTGTCGTCCGTATGGTGTGCGACGGCCGGGTCGAGCCTTCCGAAACCGCCGAATTCGCGTGCATCCGTGTCGAGTATTCTCTTCCATTCGCCGCGGCTTGGCGCGGGAATTTCGTAGTCCGGAATGGCTCGGTCGCCCGACCAGTTGAAGACGAAGAGGAGGTCGCCCCGCTCGAAGGCCATGATCTGGTTGGCTTCGTCGAGGTTGAGAGGCCGGGCGGGCGGTGCGGCGGGCAGCCGGGCTTCTCCGGCCATGGCGACCATGGCTTTGTCGAAGGCCTTCAGGTATTTGTAGCGGAGGTTTCCGTTATCCGCCAGCGACCATTGGCGGCGGCAGTACTGGTAGGACCAGTCGTTGCCTTCGCGGGGGAAGTCGATCCATTCCGGGTGCCCGAATTCGTTGCCCATGAAGTTGAGCCAGCCTTCCCCCCCGGCAGCAAGGGAGATCAGGCGGATCATTTTATGCAGGGCGATGCCGCGGTCGATGACGAGGCTTTGCGAGCCTTCGTCCATGTGCCAGTACATGTCGGCATCCATCAGGCGGAAGGCGAGCGTTTTATCGCCGACGAGGGCCTGGTCGTGGCTTTCGCAGTAGGCGATATTCGGCTCGCCGTAGCGGCGGTTCGTGAGCGTGTACCAGATGTCTCCCATGCTCCATTCCTCGTCCTTTTTTTCCTTGATGAGCTTGATCCAGAAGTCGGGGATGCCCATGGCGAGGCGGTGGGTGAAGCCCATGCCCCCTTCGTCCACGGGGCGGCAGAGGCCGGGCATGCCGGACATGTCTTCCGCGATGGCGAAGGCGCCGGGCTTGATTTCCTGAATGAGCGTGGAGGCGAGCTGGAGGTAGGTGATCGCTTCCTGGTCGACCTGCGTGTTGAAGTAGCTTCCGAGGTCGGAGAACGGTTCATGGCCCCGGTGGTAGTAGAGCATGGAGGTGACGCCGTCGAACCGGAAGCCGTCGAAGCGGAATTCGTCGAGCCACCAGCGGACGTTCGAGAGGAGGAATTCGGTGACTTCGTGGCGACCGTAGTCGAAGCAGCAGGAGTCCCAGTCGGGATGGGTGCCGCGCTCGCCGGGGCGGAAGTACTGGCCGCCGGAGCCGTCGAAATTGTTCAATCCCTCCGCCATGTTCTTGACGGCGTGGGAGTGGACGATGTCCAGCAGGACGGCGAGTCCCATGCCGTGCGCCTTGTCCACAAGGTACTTGAGGTCTTCGGGCGTGCCGAAGCGGGAGCTGGGGGCGAAGAAGGAGGAGACGTGGTAGCCGAAGGAGCCGTAGTAGGGATGTTCCTGAACGGCCATGAGCTGGATGACGTTGTAGCCGAGGGCGGCGATGCGCGGCAGCACGTTGTCGGCGAATTCGCGGTAGGAATGGAGGCGCGGCTCTTCACCGGCCATGCCTGTATGCGCTTCGTAGATGAAGGGTATGGCGATGTGCGACGGGTCGAAGTCGGGATGTTCCCACGCATAGGGCGTTTCCGGCTCCCAGATTTGCCCGCAGAAATCATGGGTGGCGGGGTCTTGCACGGTTCTTCCGATCCATGCCGGGATGCGGTCCATGGCTTGCAGGTCGGAGCCGACGACATGTACTTTTACCCGGTCGCCGTGGTGCAGGGCATCGGCGGGAAGCGTGACGGACCAGATGCCTTCCGAATCGCGGGAGAGCGGGGTGGCGGTGCGGTCCCAGCCGTTGAAGTCTCCGATGAGGTGGAGTTCCCTTGCTCCGGGCGCCCATTCGCGGTAGATCCAGTCTCCCGTGGAGGCCGAGCGGTTGAAGCCCATGCGGCGGTAGCCGAGGGCGCATTTCTCCAGAGAGCCGTACCGCTGCCGAAGTCTCTTCACTTCCATGTCGAAGAGCTTCATGCGTGCTTGAATTTCGCGGGAGTACGGTTGCAGCCAACCGTCTTCCAGCACAAGACCGGGAATGGGGGGGCGTCTCATCACTTCCCAGCATAATACGCTGTTGGAGATTCGTAAAGTTTATTCTGTCGGGCGGCGCAAGTTTCCTGCCTCCGGTTGGTGCGGAAGTGGGGTAATGCCGATGATGGTCAGAATGGAGTTAGGGGGGCGTTTGCAGCTGAGGCGGAAATGGAGAGTCCGCCAGAGCAAATCCAAGGGTATTATGGTAGGGGAGAGTTGTTTCGATATCAAACAGCAAACGGCCATTATGGCGAATACGAGCGGGAGTGTGTCGTTTACCTTCACGCTCCTGCGTCCTGAACTTGACTTGTCGTGTTGATCCTGTATGATGTGGCGATATGCGTTCATCCATTATTCTTTCGTTGGCGGTTTCTATGGCCGGTTCGGCGATGGCTCAGAAGTACGAAGAGAAGATAGCCGGGGAGTCTCCCCGCCAGTTGCTCCTGATCGACAAGGGGTGGAAGTTCCATCGCGGCGCGATCGATATTCCCCAGCCCGTGAGCCATCATGAGACGTATGTGCGCGTGAAGGCCGGGGCGGCTCCGGGGCCTTCCGGCTTCAGCTACGACGATTCCTCATGGCGTACCGTGGAGGTGCCGCACGATTATGTCGTGGAAGGCACATTCGATTCGAAGGAGGGTGTTTCCCACGGTTTCCTCGACAGGCCGGAGGCTTGGTACCGCCGCCAGTTCACGCTGCCGACGGCGGATCGCGGCAAGACGATCTGGCTGTATTTCGACGGGGTTTTCGGACAATCCCAGGTGTGGGTGAACGGTCAGGAACTCCGCAAGAACGATAACGGCTATATCGGGT
The DNA here is from genome assembly GCF_900097105.1 of Neoakkermansia glycaniphila. GTDB lineage: Bacteria > Verrucomicrobiota > Verrucomicrobiia > Verrucomicrobiales > Akkermansiaceae > Akkermansia > Akkermansia glycaniphila. Next base: position 2,705,826 of record NZ_LT629973.1, read on the forward strand.
TCCGGGTGAATATTTCGGATGTGGCGCACTACGGCGACCGCCCGAATACGATCGCCGTGAAGGTCGATCCCCGCGAGCCGCAGGGCTGGTGGTACGAGGGCGGCGGCATTTACCGCCATGTGTGGCTCACGGTGGCGGATCCCATCCATGTGGCTCCCTTCGGCGTGTATGTGCATCCCGAGAAGGGGGCGCACGATACGTGGGATACGCTGGTGGATACGACGATCGAGAGCGAGGAGAAGGAAGAAACATCCGTGACGGTGGTGACGAGTATTCTCGACCCGTCCGGCAAGGTGGTCGGCAAGGAGACTTCCATGGATATCGTGCCTCCCGGCGAGACGTTCACGTTCGAGCAGAAGATCCCCGTGAAGAGCCCGAAGCTGTGGGATATCGATTCTCCCAATCTGTACGGTGTGCGGACGGAGGTGTTCGTGGACGGGAAGAAGGTGGATGCCTACGGCGACCGCTTCGGCTACCGCACGTTGAAGTTCGATGCCGACAAGGGCTTTTTCCTGAATGACAAGCCTGTGAAGTTCAAGGGTGTCTGCATGCATCAGGACCATGCCGGCGTGGGTGTGGCAGTGCCGGATTCCATGCAGGATTTCCGCATCAAGGTGTTGAAGGATTTCGGCACGAATGCCTACCGTTGTTCCCACAATCCGCCCGCCAAGGAGGTGCTGGAAGCCTGCGACGAGCAGGGGATGCTGGTGTTGAACGAGAACCGTTTCTACAACAGCGGCGAGGATTACCTTCGCCAGCTTGAGGAGCAGGTGAAGCGCGACCGCAACCACCCGTCGGTGATGATGTGGTCCGTGTTCAACGAGGAGCCGTGGCAGGGAGACGAGCGCGGCCGCAAGATGGTGGAGCGCATGAAGCATTCCATTCTTCGGCATGACAAGACGCGCCCAGTGACCGGAGCCATGAACGGCGGCTACAATAAGGACGGAGCCTTTGGTGCTGTCGATGTGCTGGGCATCAATTACGCGCTGCCGCAGCACGACCATGCCCACAAGCTGTACCCCGACAAGATGGTGTTCAGCTCGGAAGCGGTTTCGCACAGCGCATCACGCGGCGAGTGGAAGACGGATCAGGGCAAGCATATCTTCAACAATTACGATAACCACTGGGTCGGCTGGGGTTCCAGCGTCCGTGAGGCATGGAAGCATGTCGATACGCGCCCGTGGGATGCCGGGGTGTTCATCTGGACGGGCTTCGATTACCGCGGTGAGCCGACTCCGTTCGCATGGCCGGCGATCAGTTCCTATTTCGGCATTGTGGATACCTGTGGTTTCCCGAAGGATTCGTATTATCTGCTGAAGGCTCTCTGGACGGATGAGCCGATGGCCTATGTGTTCCCCCACTGGAATCTCGGTTCGGAAATGGTCGGGAAGACGGTGAAGGTGGGTACCTATACGAACGGCGACGAGGTGGAGCTGATTCTGAACGGCAAATCTCTCGGCAAGCGCAAGCACGACCGCTATGCCCAGACGTTCTGGGATGTGGTGTACGAACCGGGCGTGCTGGAACTCGTGGCTTACAAGGACGGTAAAAAATATGCGGAACATTCCGTGGAGACGACGGGCAAACCGGAGGTGCTTGAGCTGACGCTGATGTCCAGCTCCGGCGGAACGGCTTCCGGGGATGCTTTGCAGGTGGGTGTTTGCGCCAAGGATGCCAAGGGCCGTACCGTGCCCGATGCGAAGGTGAAGGTGACGTTCGATGTGGACGGCGGCAGGCTGCTCGGGGTAGGCAACGGCGATCCTGTGTGCCATGAGCCGGATGCATCGTCGGAACGTTCGCTGTATAACGGCTATGCCGCCGCTGTCGTGAAGCCGGAAGGCGGCCGCGTCAAGGTGCGTGCAGCCTCTCCGGGATTGAAGCCCGCCGTGCTGAATGTCGATGTCAGGAAGCCCGGCTCCGGCCATGTTTCCTGTCCTGAAGTGGCGGCGTCCACGGTGCTTTCCGATTGGCGCATGTCCGAGATTACGGACAAGCCCCAGGATCCGAACCGCACGATTGCGGATAACGATATGAATACCTGGCAGCCTGTGACTGTGGGCAGCGGTCCCCAGTCCCCCTGGGCGCAGAAGCAGGGTTGGGCGACGTACCGTGCGACGTTTACGATGCCGGGCGGAGGTTCCCTTTGGGATCTGCAATTCAACAATCTTGCCGGAAGGGTGGCTGTTTATGTGAACGGCAGGAAGGTGGCCGAGAGGAAGTCGGCCGACAAGGCGACCTTTACGGCTCCGGTCGATTTGCCTGCGGGCACTCCGGTCACCGTGTCGGTGCAGATGGAAGGCGTCTCGCCGCAATCCGGCATGACCGGCGCAGTACGTCTCGTGCCCGTGAAGGGCGAACGTCAGGTGCCATGGGATGCTTCCGGCTGGAACAAGGCTGGCAAGGGAACGGTGCAGGAAGGCCGGGCCTGGAGCGAGATCAAGCTGGACAAGCCGGTGAAAGTGCGCCAAATCGCTTTGAAGATCGATTCCATGCACAAGAGCGGAACCTTTGCCCATGTGGCCGAGATCGATGTGGTCGATGCTGCGGGCAAGCCGCTGGACAAGAAGGGCTGGAAGGTTTCCTTCGCCAGTTCGCAGGAGGTGAAGAAGGAGCAGGCTCCCGCTTCCCGTGCGATCGACGGCAATACCGATACATTCTGGCATACGCCTTATGAAGGGCAGGTGCCGAATCCCCCGCACATCATTGCCATCGATCTTGGCAAAGCGGAGAATGTATCCGCCGTACGCGTGTTCGGCCGCGATGCACAGAAAGTCGGCGGCGCGAAGGATGTGGAAGTTCTGGTGCGCTGACAAAGGGCAACGGCTTCTGTAAAATAATGAATATCGCAGCGGTTCGTCCCCTTTTTCGAGGGGGCGGACCGTTTTGTTACAATGAAAGTTGCTCATGGAGGCAGATACGTCTTGCACGTCCTGCGAGCCTGCTTTAGAATGAGTGCGACGCGCGATGAAACTGATACAAGGCAAGACTGTCGGGCTGGCGATCCTCAGTTACAAATCTCCACAGACTCTTTCCAAGACGCTGGAGAATTATGCCCGTGTGCATTTGAAAGAGATGTTTGACGATGCCTGTGTCGTCTTCCAGTCCGTGGGGCCGAAGGATCTGGCCGTGGCCGACAAGTGGGAGTACCGCACCGTAGCTTCCGGGCACTATCTCGGCGTGATCGAAGATTTGCGGCTGACGCTGGAGAATATGAGGACGGATTACATTCTTCTGATGGAGAATGATTGTCCGATCGAGTCGAACTTGTCCGAACGCGATGTGCGTGCGGAGCTGGAAAAGGCAGTTCGCCTTCTGGCGGATGGCGAGGCCGATATGGTGCGCCTGCGCCATGCGTGGAGGCCGGGAGGCAGTTCCAATGCGGCAGCCAAATATTCGAGATACTACGATGTGAACCAGTTGTCCGCATCGTGGCAGAATGCCGAGAAGCTCAGCAATTCTCCCCAATGGGTGAAGAAGATGCGGCGCCTGCTGTTCCCGAAGGAAGCGCGCCACAGCATCGGCCGCGCCGTGTATGTGGAGGAGAATCCCCATTTGTGTTTCCCGGACGATATCCGCAAGGTGGGTTCTTTCTATATTGTGGATAGCGCCGTTTTTCCGTGGACGAACCAGCCTTCGCTGATTCCCCGCCGTTTTCTGGAGCAATCCCTCGTGCGCCTGTCTCGCGTGCAGCAGGGACTCGTGAACATGTCTCCGGATGATCTGGAAAGGTTGTTCAATTCCCGGCGCTGGGATTCGGAGCATTTCCGTATCGCCATTTCCAAGGGGATTTTCACCCACACGCTGAAGGCCTGATTGTCCGGCTTTTTCCGCCTGTGCAAGACGGCGGGTTCAACGCAGGAATTTCCAGGACTGGATGCAGTAGTGAAGGCCCGACCACACCGTCAGCAGGACGGAACCCCACAGGGTGATCTGGTAGGTATACTCGCCTGAAACTCCCTGTGTGAAGAAGGCAAAGGGCTGGCAGGCGCAGCTGCCGTAGGCGATGACGATGAGGCATTGCGTACAGAAGGCGAGCTGGAAGGCGGTTTTCCATTTGCCGGTCCAGTCTGCTGCCATGATGACTCCCTTGTCCTGCGCGATTTGCCGGAGGCCGGTGACGAGGAATTCGCGGCAGATGATGAGGGCGGTGACCCAGAAGGGGCATTGGCCTGTGGTCGTGAGGAAGATGAAGGCGGCAGAGACGAGTATCTTGTCCGCGAGAGGGTCGATGAGTTTGCCGAAGGTGGTGACCATGCCGAGTTTTCGGGCGAGGTAGCCGTCCAGCCAGTCGCTGACGGCGGCGAGGACGAAGGCATACAGGGCGATCACATTGCCCGAGATGCCGGCCAGGCGGATGCCCGACATTTCCAGACTCAGGGCGACGGTGAAGACGACGACGAGGGCGATGCGCGCCAGAGTGATGGAGTTCGGCAGGTTGAACATGGTGCGGCAAGCGTAATGCAATTCCGGAGCGGAGTCAAGGGAACTATGTAAAATAGCCGGTGTACCAGTTCCACAGAGACGAGCCTCCGAAGACCCAGATGATGGCCGCCGCGAGCAGGTAGGGGCCGAAGGGCATCGGGTTTCCCCGGCCCACTTTGGTGGCGAGTCCTCCGACGATACCCAGAAGGGATGCGGCGATCAGGGTGAAGACGACGCCTTCCCATCCGCACAGGGCGCCGATGGCGAGCATGATCCAGGCATCGCCGGAGCCCATGGCGGCGCGTGAGGTGCGGAGGCCACGGAAGGTGCCGGAGAGAGTGTCGCAATCTTCGAGCGGGTAGGCCGTTCCCGTTTCGGTCGAGACGCTGTCTGCGGTGAAGGTGAGCGTGCCGCCGGGTACTTCCGCGCCGTCGATGAACAGGGTGGCATCTTCAAGGATGAGCCTGTTGCCGGGTTCGGCGAACAGCTCGGCCCAGCTCATGGGGCCGTCCGGCAGGGTGAGGATGATGTCTTCTCCGTCGTCGCATTGCCTCAGGCTCCAGGGTGCGGGTTCTTCGTGGCGTATCCGGCGGTGGCCGAACAGAAGTTTGCCGGCGAAGGCGACGGCTTTCATCAGGATGAACCCCGCGATGGCGCCGGCTGCGCTCCACATGAGGCCGTCGGAGGCTTCCAGCGCGGTGCCGTCGATAAGCCACGGGGCGAAGGCGGCGAAGCCCAGTCCGGCAGCGGTGGCCAGCAGGGCGTGTTTGGGCAGGACTTCCATGCGTTCGGCATCAATGGCGATCATGACGACGGCCATCGCAAGCCACAGGCAAAGCATGAGCTGGGCGAGCAGGTCTTCCTGCGCGTAGTACATGGTGGCGGCGACGAAGAGACCGGCCGTGGCGGCTTCCACCAGCCAGTAGCGGAAGGGGATGCGGCCGCCGCAGGAAGCGCATTTGCCGCGCAGGATGAGCCAGCTGAGGAGGGGGATGTTCAGGTACCAGGGGATTTCCTTTTCGCACCGGGGGCAGAAGGAGCGGGCGGGGTCCGAGAGGGACAGACCGCGCGGCGAGCGGTAGATGACGACATTCAGGAAGGAGCCGATGCACGCGCCGAAGAGGCCGAAGCACAGCGGGAAGAGCCACGGCATTTCGGCGCGGAGGAGGCGGAGGGTGTCTTGCAGCAGTGCGTACATGGGCGGTTCGCGGTTACTCCGCGTCGTTGATGGCGTCGATGAACTGGCGGAGCCTGCCGTAGTTGCCGCGTTTCAGGTGGAAGACGAGGCGGGGCAGGTCGGCGATCAGCGGTTCATCGTTTTCCTCGGCGAGCGGGCCGCGCTGGACGATGCAGCCGTCCTTCACGAGGTCGGCGAAGTCGTGCTGAAGTTTGGCGATCGCTTCCGTCGAAAGCGAGGATGTGAGGCGGATGGAGATCATATCCCCGACGAAACGGTACGAGTGGAAGATGTGGTAGAAGCGGTCGATGTGTTCGATGGCTTCCTGAGGATTCTGGGTAACGAAGAGGAAACTGAGGTCTTCCGGGGAGATGAGGTGGGAATCGACGAGTTCCGTTCTGATGAAGGATATCCACTGTTTCCAGAAAGTTTTGCCGGGAGCATCGAGCAGCACGACGGGGTAGATGGTGGCTTTGCCCGTCTGGATCAGGGTGATCGTTTCGAAGATTTCGTCCATCGTGCCGAATCCGCCCGGGAAGGCGACGAGGGCGTCGCTTTCGGAAACGAAGTTGAGCTTGCGGATGTAGAAATAGTAGAAGTTGATCAACCGGGGATTGCCCTGCATGACCGGATTGGCTTCCTGCTCGAAGGGCAGGGTGATGTTCAGGCCGAAGGAGTTGTCCGCTCCCGCGCCTTCGTTGCATGCCTGCATGATGCCGGGGCCGCCGCCCGTGATGGTCATGTAGCCGTGTTCGGTCGCCAGTTTGGAGAAATCGCGGGCGACGATGTAGGAGGGTTCGCCTGCCTTGATGCGGGCGGAACCGAAGATGGAGATTTTGCGGATGTGGCGGTAGGGTGTGAAGGCCTGGTTCGCGTGGAACATTTCCGCCAGCGTGCGGTTCATGACCTCAAGATCGTGCTCGGAAATATCCGATGAGGCGGCTTGAATGGAAGTGGAAAGCAGCTGTAGCAGAATTTCCGGATTGTGGCCGTTGGAATGGCGGTTGGAGATGTCGTACAGGGCTGCATCGAGAAGGGGAATGCCTGTGCTTTTGGGGACGGTGAAGGTCCAGGTCGAATCGCCGCCGGAAAAGTCGCGCTTGTCGAGATAGGGAGGATGTTGCATGGATGGAATCGCAGATGCGGGTTGAAGGCTGCTACTATGCACGAAGCCCGGCGTTTTGTCACTGCGAAAATGCGGGTGTATGCCGCAGGGCGATCGGCAGTCAGTGGAGAATGGCTCCCTTGTCGGATATTTGGATGCTCCATTCGGATCGTCTGTTCGAATTGTCCGCATCCTGATGGATGTAGATGTATTCGCGGATATGGGGGTGCGGCGATGTTTTGTGCATGCGGATCAGGCGGGCGTTGCTGTCGGCAAGAATCCGCCGTTCCCTGTAGGTGCTTTCCGCCTGCCTGTCCAGCGCCTCCTCTGACGGCCTGTAGAACAGGACAACCGGAAACAGTGCAAGAAGGCCGAAGTGCAGCGCCAGATAGGCAGGCCGGCAGTACCGCTGGAGTGTGGTGCCCTGAACGATGCCGTATTTCAACGGTATGTACTTGATCAGGGCGTACAGGATGATGCCGGCAGGCAGCGACAGCCATGACGCAATCAGAAGGTACTCCCAGAAAGGGTCTTCATTAAGGAAGGAGAAAGGGTCGTGATTCGGCATGCCGATCAGGCTGAATATCCACCAGCCCCCGGATATCAAGCCCACCTCAAGGATGAGTATCGGGATCCACAGGCCGTGCACATGCAGGAAGGCAAGCCGGCACAGCAAGCCCATCAGGGTGATGCCGCCGGAGAGCAGGACAATCATCAGGCCTTCCATCAGGTGGTTGTATTGCAGCGCTCCTTCGGGATTGCCGAAGACGGTGAACAGGAAGAAAGCCGCAATGAAGGCGGCGGTGGCCGTTTGCATCGTTCGGGTGCAGAGGGGGGACATGGGCAAGGATGGGCTGTGATGCAGTATAGGAGAAATTTGCCGCCATGCAAAGCCGTTTTTTTATTCAAAAATGCCCGGACAAGACGGGAAACGGAATAGCGAACCGTTCGGTTTGCTTGATCATGCAGCCCAATATTATTGGGAGAATAAGTTGGAATTTTGCCGAAAATCCGGGAAATCGGTGAAATCTGTGTTTTGTCAATTTCTTCTGCTGCATGCAGGGTTCATGTGGAATTAGATGTGCCGCCTTTGTCTGCGGGATTGACCTTGTGCTGTTTTTCGGGTAGGCTCCGTGCAGAGATGGAAACTCAAGTGATCGAAGTGGATCCGTTGGAGGACGGACGCAAGGTGTACCAGCAGGCCGCCGCCGTGCTGGCGGAAGGGGAACTCGTCGCGCTGCCGACGGAGACGGTGTACGGCCTCGGTGCCGACGCCTACAATTGCGATGCGGTGGCGCAGGTGTTCGCCGCCAAGGAGAGGCCTTCCTTCGACCCCCTGATTCTGCATCTGGCGAATGCCCGGCAGCTGGATGAAGTATGCACGGTGCCGGAAGAACTCAAGGAGACGGTGGAAAAGCTCGCCCAGGAATTCTGGCCGGGGCCGATGACTCTGGTGCTGCCGAAGAAGGATGTGGTGCCCGATATTGCGACGAGCGGCTTGCCGACCGTTGCCGTGCGGGTGAGCGCCCATCCGGTGATGCGCGGCGTCTGCAAGGCTTTGGGCCGTCCCGTGGCCGCGCCGAGTGCGAACAGATTCGGCCATATCAGCCCGACTTCCGCAGGAGCCGTGCTGAAGGAATTGGGTGGCCGGATTCCGTGGATATTGGATGCCGGAGCCTGTTCCGAAGGTTTGGAAAGCACGATTCTGCGCCCGATGCTGGATGAGAAGGGCAAACCCGCCGTCGAACTGCTGCGCGAGGGCCCGCTGGTGCGCGACCGCATCCGCAAGGTGGTTCGCATCGCGAAACCCCGCAAGCCGCGGGCAGGCGAAGGGGAGGAAGCCGAAGCCGCGCCGAATGCTCCCGGCCAGCTTCCCAGCCATTACGCGCCCACGAAGCCGCTGCTGCTCTGGGATGCCAAGGAGGAGTTCACTCCGGAAGAAGGTGTAGCCTACGGCCTGATCAGCTATCAGGGCGATTCTCCTCTGTCCATGCAGGAATGCTGGGCGAATACGATTTCCCTGAGTCCCGGCAGCGGAAGGCTGGCGGAGGCTGCCGTGCGTCTGTTTGCCGTGATGCGGCAGATGGACGAGGACGAGGATGTGCAGGTGATCGTGGCCGAGAAGGTGGCGGAAACCGGGCTCGGTTGCGCCATCATGGACAGGCTGCGCCGCGCTTCGGCCGCTCGCGGTTGATGCGCCACCTGTTCTTTCTGAATGTTTCCCGCTTTCCTTCCGGGGGAGGCGGGTTTTTCTTTCGTGGGATTGGAGCTTCCGGCACCGGAATTATTGTGGACACTGCCGCGCATTTTTGCTATCTTAGCGGGCGATATGGAAAAGACACTTTTTCAGAAGATCGCTGACGGGGAGATTCCCGCGACGATCGTCTATTCCGACGACCGTTGCGTCTGTTTCCGCGATATTCAGCCGCAGGCTCCGTCCCATCTTCTGCTCGTGCCCCGCAAGCCCATTCCCCGCATCGAAAAGGCGGAGGAGGAGGATGCCGGCTTGCTGGGCCACCTAATGCTTTGCGTGGGCAGGATCGCCCGGCAGGAAGGGCTGGACGAAGAAGGATTCCGCGTGGTGATGAACAACGGTCCGGCTGCCGGAGAAGCGGTGCCCCATCTGCATATCCACATTCTCGGCGGGCGCAGCCTGCAATGGCCTCCGGGCTAGGATGACGGTTGCCGCAAGCCTCCCATGAGTGAGACGTTCACAGCATGGTCCCGTGCCGAGTGGGTGGATCCGCACACACTGGAGCTGGCTTTGCCGACGAACAACCTCCGCATCTACTTTCTGGACAAGGGGATTGTGCGGCTTCGGTATGTATCCGGCGCCGTGTTTGAAAACATTCCGAGCTACGGAGTGGATCCGGAATACGAGCCGGATTATCCGGAATTGGCCGAGGAGGAGACGGCGTATGCCCTTGAAGTACGGACGCCGCGTCTGATCGTGCGCATCCGCCGGGCCGATGCGGGGCTGGAATTCATCCATCGCCGCACCAATACGGTGCTGAACCGCGATGCCGAAGGCATGGGCCACCGGAAAATCGAGTGGAACGGCGAGGAAAAAGTCTGGGTCAGCAAGCATCTGCCTGAAGGCGAACACGTCTTCGGACTCGGGGACAAGCCTTGGGCGCTGAATCTCCGGGGCAGGAGGTTTGAAATGTGGGGTGCGGACTACTATGCCTTCAAGGAAGGTTCCGACCCCCTTTATAAGAACATACCGTTCTATATGGGGCTGAACCGCGGCGTGCAGTACGGCATTTTCTTCGACAATACGATGCGGAGCTACTTCGACATCGGCGTGGCGAATCCGGAAAGGCTCATCTTCGGCGCGGACGGCGGGGTGATGGACTATTACTTCGTCTGCGGCAAGTCGGCGGTGGATACCGTGCGGCTTTACACCTGCCTCACGGGCCTGCCTCCTCTGCCTCCGCGCTGGGCGCTGGGCTACCACCAGTCGAAATGGAGCTACGGTTCGGAAGAGGTTGTGAACGCACTGGTAGCCAAGCTGCGCGAGCAGCGCATCCCCTGCGACTGCGTGCATCTCGACATCCACCACATGAACCAGTACCAGGATCTGACGTGGGACCGGACGAAATTCCCCGATCCCCCCGGCATGATCAGTCGGCTCGAAGAGCAGGGGATCAAGGTGGTGACGATCGTGAACCCGGGCATCAAAATCAACCCGGACAATTATGTGTGGCGGTCAGGATTCGAGCGCAACGTCTTCTGCCGCCGGCACGATGGCGCCCTGCTTGAAGGCAGCGTGTGGCCGGGGCTGTGCAACTTCCCGGACTATACGGCGCCCCGCACGCGCGCCTGGTGGGCGCACCTCTTCAAAAGGCAGATCGCGGAATACGGAGTGCGGGGCATCTGGACGGACATGAACGAGCCCGTCATGTTTCCCGACAAAACATTCCCGGACGATACGCGGCACGATTACGACGGCTACTCCTGCTCCCACCTGAAGGCGCACAACGTGTACGGCCACTGCATGGCGCGGGCCACGCGGGAAGGCATGGCGCAGTTCGCCCCCGATCGCCGCCCCTTCGTCCTCTCCCGCTCCGGCTACGCGGGCATGCAACGCTATGCGGCCACATGGACGGGAGACTGTGAAGCCGATTGGGACAACCTCAAGATGGCGAACCTCCAGTGCCAGCGGCTGGCAGCGTCCGGCGTCTCCTTCTGCGGAAGCGATGCGGGCGGCTTCCTCAAGCACCCGACGCCGGAACTCTTCTGCCGCTGGATGCAGATGGCCGCTTTCCACGGCTTCTTTCGCAACCACTCTTCGGGCGAGTTCGGCGGGCAGGAGCCCTGGCTCTTCGGCGAGGAAATACTGGGTTATGTGCGCCATGCCATCGAGGAACGTTACCGGCTGATGCCCTACATCTATACCCAGTTCTACAAATACTCCACGCAGGGTATCCCGGTCATCCGGCCTTTGGCCCTTCAGTGCGAAGAAAACCCGGACACCTTCTGGCGCAGCTCCGAATTTTTCCTCGGGGACGATCTGTACATCGTTCCCGTCCACCATCCCGGAGAAACGGGCCGCTTCATCTACATACCGGACGGTCGCTGGTACTCCTACTGGACGGATGAACTTGCCCCCCGCTCCCTCAAGGAAACATGGGTGGAAGCTCCGCTATCCCGCCTCCCCGTCTTCGTGCGGGGTGGGGCCGTCATTCCGCGATGGCCCGTCCAGCAATACATGGGTGAACTTCGTAACCCGCCTTGCATGCTCGACATCTGGTGGGCACCCAACTACGAACACTCCAGCTCCTGCTTCTCGGATGAGGGGGACGGCTACGGCTACCTCGAAGGGCTGTACCGCTACATGACCTTCAACTACATCGGGGGCAGGGACTATTTCACGCTCGTGCGCACCGACCAGGGCCACAAGGCCTTCTCGCTGCCCGTGCTGATGCTGCGCATCCACTGCCTCCCCGCCGGAGCGAGGAACATCGTCTTCACCGTCGACGGACAGCCCCGCGACATCCGGGCGGACGGGAAAGGCGTGTACGAGGCGGAAATCCCCGTCTGCTTCACCCGCATCGAAGTATCCTTCACAAGGGAATAACGGGGTAAATTGCAAATTTTTCTTGCTATTGGGACGAACTGGTGTATTGTACTCCCACCATGACCCGTAAGGCAGGTATTAACAAGACCCGTAAGGCTGTTGCCAAGCGATTCAAGGTTACCGGTACGGGCAAGGTTCTGCGCCGCCATCAAGGCAAGCGCCACATCCTCCAGAAAAAGTCCAGCAAGCGCAAGCGTCAGCTGGGCAAGGTCGCACTCGTGGCCTCGACGGACGTGTGGGCTGTGAAGCAGAATCTGCCCTTCGCCTAAACCGCTGAATCCCTCAGCAACAACTAGACTATCGCTCGCACCACGAGCGACCTTCATGCAGCCTTCCTCCCGACGTGGAGGATACTGAGCAGACGAGACTGCAAGGAGGTGAGGAAGAACAGTCTGTTCGACAGAAATAGAGATAAACTATGCCACGTGCAACAAATGGGCCGGCCTCGCGCCAGCGTCGCAAGCGCATCCTTCTTCGCGCCAAGGGCTTCCGCGGATTCCGCAGCAAGCTCTACCGCTATGCCAAGGATGCTGTGTATAAAGCATGGCAGTATGAATACCGTGACCGCAAGAGGAGGAAGGGCCAGTTCCGCCGCCTCTGGATCGCTCGTATTTCGGCTGCCGTTCGTGATCGCGGATTGACCTACTCCCGCTTCATGGAAGGCCTCAAGGCTGCGAACATCGAAATCGACCGCAAGGTCCTTTCCGACATCGCCATTCAGGATGCCGCCGCTTTCGACACCATCTTTGCCTCCGCCAAGGAAGCTATCGATGCCAAGGAAGGCGCCGCTCTCAAGGCCTGATCGCGAAAAACGCTATTAATATGAAAGGCTGTCCGGTTCATTCGGACAGCCTTTCATGCGTTTGGTATCAAGAGTAGGATTCAATCAATGAGACAGACTTTGATCAATATGGTGTCACCCTTCAATTCTGATCCTTACGGCTGAAGAAATGAGGAAATGAAGATATGCAGTTCAGGGAATCAGTGAGTAGCCGATTTCAATCATGCGAGAATGATAAGATTGATTCTTACCGCCATCGTCAGAATTTGAATCGGTAACGATCACGGAATTTTCGGCGTGCCTTCGGAAAGATAATAAATTTGGAAAGAATCCCAACGATTCTGTTGAGTTTTTTGATTCGTTTCGATGCTTTTTTTTCTATAAACAAATTGTTTTGCGTCAAGTACGATTCAAGAATATCCTTTTTGATGGACTCCTGTTGTAAATCTTTATTTAACGTTGTGATGAGATGCTGCTTAAGCTCAGGATTCGTTTCAATGAATGTGTCGGTTAGTTTCTTGAAGGCAGACAAAGTTTCAGCCTTCTGCATGTTTTCTTGCATGAATCGGATGCTTTGCGTTTGTTGCTGGCGGAAATCATGTTCAGCCAAGATGTTCTCAAGCTGCAGAACCCACCACAATCCTCCTTTGCCTCGCTGTTTCGCCGCATGGATAATATCAAGATGGAAACTTGCATGATCAATGATTTCCGGCCGTATCTGTTCGAGCATCTCCGGCGTCAATGTCGGCATATTAGGGCATTCGGTGCCACATGCCAGAAAATTGAGCTGTGTGCGAATACACTCCTCACAGTGCCCACAATTTGTTTGGCCTTTTTCGTTTTTCCAACAGACGCGAAGTGCTTGTATACCTGCTTGCCATTGGGTAATGAGAGCCGCTTTTGACGTGCTATCATATTGAAGGCCATCGGTTTGAATTCGGAAATTTCTGGAAGTCAGCAGAGAGGCGCTGATGGGATTGGAACCCCATCGCATGAGGTCGTGCGCATCCGAAATGGCAATGTGATATGGATACGAGCCACCGATAAGGCAGTCGGAATATTTTTGAGATAAAAATGACGCACATGATGTTATACAAGAAATGTGCGTAATGGTATCCCATTCCATACCGTGTGGAATGCCTTTTACGGGCATATCCCTGAAGTTGGTTTTGATCAGGTGTGTTTGGCTGATACCCAGATCGTGCAATACGTTCACAGTTTGTTCAAAACACTCTTGCTGAAAGTCTTCGCGTGACAGAGGGATGTCAACGCCCGCAATCATGAGCCCTGCCTGGATATTCAGGTTCCTGTATCCGGCTAATCCTTTTGTATGCCGATAGGCTGCGAATTGTGCATCCAATCCTCCCGAAAAATGGACAATGGCTTTTCGATGTTGGACGGCACATGAGTCGTCTTCCTCAATGTTATCGGGAACGATCGTGACGGGATGGAATATGCCGGGAGAAATGTCGATCCAGTACTCAATCATCTGCTCCATATTTTCCAGTAGTGATCGGCTGACTGTTCCTTTGATATGGAAGGTTCCTCCGGTTGCCATCATATGGAAGATCAGCATGCGTATCCACGGATTGCCATTGAGTTCGATATCCTCTTTCTGTTCTACATGGCATATTTCAGCATGTACATTGAAGTTGCCGGTTGGAGCGATAAACCGGACACCCATCAAATAACTGGTGGCGGATGTTTGCATGATATCCATCGGTACAATGCTTTGTTCGAATGGATATTTTGTTCTTTCCATCTGTTCCCAATAAGGGAATTCATTCGGATGATTCAGGAGATGGACATTGGTTTGATGGTTGAGAGAATGCCTGTATACACCGGACAATTTCCCGTAGCTGTTGTCCAGCATGTATACTTCTTTGTTCATCAGCAGAGAACCGATGGCCCCGTGAAGTCGATCAGTGAGGACGATGTCCGCTTCATCTATACTTGACAAGAAGCGTTGCACAAAAGAAGCATTGCTGCTGAAGTCTTCGCATTCATCACTATTCAGTGCAGACAAATCCAGGGTCTCATAACTGTTGATGATGCTCTGGGTTTTGGCGATGGCACTTTCTCTGTCTTCGCGAATGAATAAAAGAACTTTTCGGCCGTCAGGCAGCGTTGACAGGGCGTTTTTGACCCGCTGTTTCAGACAAAGATCATCGAATGTCGGTTGTTTGACGTTTTGTGCGAGAAACGCCTGAACATCAAGTGAGATAGCCATATCATCCGCCAGAAGGAACCGTGTTTTATGGTTGTTTGTTTTGCAGTAGAAGAAACTTTCCTTGTCTCGACAAAAAACGGTAAATCGCTCATCCAGTACATGCAGCAGAGGCAGGCAATCATGGAAACTCTGAGGCAGAATGACGCATCGGCGGATGCGAGGATCGGTAAACAAGTTGATCAGCCAAGGCAGAGCACCCCAATCCGGAATGCAGGCTCCACCTCCTCCATAAACGAGATCGTACGCCGTGATACCCTCTTCCAAATTACTGTAGGGTTGGAAACGGAGCCCATGTTTTTCGAATAGGCCCAGTGTGGAGACGGCGATCAAGGCATCGCCAACATTACCTGGATTCGGCTTGTAATAGAAGGAATCCAGCTGTTGGAGCTGTTCGGCGATGGCATCTGCAGAGCGTGAATAGGATTGAAGAAACGATTCGTAGTCTGCTGCCTGTCGCAGAATGTCTGGAAGCTCTTTGAAGGCAGGAGGCAAGGAGTTTTGAAAATGGTGTTCCGGGCAATGGTCAAGCAGAGAAAGATAGGTTTCCTTGAATGCGATGTAGATATTCTTTTTATCGCGATGCGGTGTATGCCAAAAGGCCCAGTAAAGATGCCCAAGAGCTCCATGATAGAGATAATTCGACTTCAACGACTGATCGTGGAGATGTTTGAAGACGAATTCGGCTTCCAACCCGATAATTGTACATAGATCGTTGAAATGACGACTGCGGTCGTTTGTGATGGAGTCGGTTCTTTGTCGGTAGTAATAGAAACTATGTTCCAAAATGGCTATGGTTTCGGCCTGAAGGAGAGCTTTTTTGAAGAACAGATTGTCTTCAAACGATAAGCGAGGGGGAAACCGTAGATGCAACCGTTCGATGAAATCCCTTTTCCACAAGACCGTACATACCATGACGGGAAGTTGCCATAACAAGTGCCAATTATCAGAAAACGTTTGATAATTGAAATGATCGACCGGAAAATCGTGCGGCAATAAGGCCGAATAATTTGTATAGTCGTAAAGCCTCGTTTCTCTGGTTTTTTCATCGTATAAGTCGGCTTGAAACATGAGCATGTCTGCATGGCTTGTTTCAGCTTTTCGGACAAGTGTCTCAAGCGCATCCAATCTCAGCCAGTCATCGGAATCGACAAAGGCGATATATTTCCCTTTTGCTCTGTCGAGTGCATTGTTGCGCGATGCGCTCAGTCCTTGGTTCGACTGTTCTATGACGATAATATGGGAGTGATGCTGGGCATATTCCTTGAGAATGGCTCCACTATCATCCGTCGACCCGTCATTGACACAGATGATTTCCGTGTGTTGCCACGTCTGGTTGACGATGCTATCCAGACAGGTGCGAAGATATTTGCCCGTGTTGTATACAGGGATGATGATGGAGATGGTTGGTGAGATCATACTTCAGAGAAAAATAGTACAGGATGAGAGAAGGGCCGGGATACTATATATTGGCATAGCCGATATCCGGAATGAGAAGATCATGACAGATACATTTATGGGCGAATAGCATCTTTTTGTTGGTGCGGCGGCCGATATTGTTCTTCGGATATACTTCGGACTCGGTAGTATTGTGCCGCCGTTGTATTGGGCCAATTTTTCCCGTCAGGAGAAAATTCACTGAAAATTAATCGACCACGTTGATAGTTATAAGGGAAAGGCAGTGGGTACGCAAGTTTAATATCCTGTTCCCCTCGTGAGATGGCTGCTTCGATTTGATGCTGCCGTTGTTGTTCATACGGTTTGATCAAACGTGCATAATCAATGGCTCCGTAGACATAGGCAAACGTATAGAAACATAACAGCGCGAGAGGTATGCAACTCCATGCCGTACCCAGTTGCCGATGTGATCCGATGATTAATACGGCCGCTGCAATAATGAGCAGGTAGCATGCCGGCAAGATAGACATGGGGTAGGGAATGGCTCCGGCAATATAGGAGGAGAAACATATCCAGGAGAAGATGATACACAGTCCAGCTTTACCCTGCAGCCGGAGAATCGCAATGCGTTTTTGTTTATTGGCAATGGCGGCGATCATCAATAGGATAATATATGCTATTATTAAATAGTATGTTATATGCGAGCATTTCCAATATATCGAAACTAATTCCGGGTAATGTGACAGCTTTTCACTCCATGGCATATGTTGCAGATTAAGAGGGACGGAACCCGTACCGGAAGCCCGGGCGCTCAAGGCTGGGGCAAAGAGTAAAAGTGCCGTCCCCATGATAAACCCTATCCCTCCCATATAGAGCATGGGAGGGATGAGGGATCTCCGCCGATACTGTATAAAAACATATAAGCACAAGAAACAGCATCCAGTAATACTGAGACTCTCGCTGCCCATACCGGCAAGAATGCCCCACAGGCAGAACCAGAAGGAGATGCCTGCATTCCAATAAGATGGGGAAGATATGGTGCTTCCGAAGGAAAACGAACGTCTATAGAATGAGAAGAACCAGAGAGTAATGGCTGTCGACCAGATGTAATTGATCGCAGCGGCCTGGTCACATATATTGATCAGAAAATCATGGGAAATACCGATGATCAGTAAACAGCCAATCCCCAAATAACTGAGTGCAGCATAGGGCGAACGGAAAGATATTCGCCCTGCGGCCAAACGACAGATGATATAGGGCAAGAGAATCATCCACAAGGGTGTAACGATGCGATGGATGAATCTATCGGAACTGTTGACGGCAAACAGGAAAAACTCACCGATACGCGAATTCCAACATTTGTAACTATTGCAATATGAATCCCATGCAGTAAAGAGATCGAATCCGTTGTTGTCGTAATTCTGGTGTACGGCAAGTGCTGCACCGTAGTCGTCATGTCCGAACCACGAGAGGGTAATAATCTGGTAAATCGTTGTATAGAGCAGGGCGGCCGCGCATAGTGCAAGTATTATGCCTGACCATGATCGTATGTCCTGCAGTGGTGGTAATATTTGGTGTCTGGATGCCAGAGGTACGAGTTTCGGTGTGTGTTCTTTCCACAGGCGGAAGGGGGCAAGGGCAATGAGTGAAAGAATACCCCAGATTGCCAAGGCCAAAGACCATCTGATATGGTATTGTCCTTTGACTGTGGTATTTTCTTGTTTAAGCCGAAAGCGCATCTGTTCGCCCGTGAGCGGGGTAAACTGTAAAGTGCCATCTTGTTCGGATACCTGCTCAATTGGTTGTTCGGGAGTCCATGCGTGATGTGCGGCGAATGGCTGTTTGTTTTCAAGGATGACATTGCGCAATTCCATGGGAGAGGAGCCGTCTCCCAATAAAATATTCATGACGTCTATCCGCTTGACGGGGATACGAAATTTGAGTTTGGTGAAGGTTCCTGCCACGGGATTTTGTCCGGATGTAGCTTTCATGATCGGCCATGCGTCAGGTTTGTCCGGAGAATGATATGCGATTTCAACCAATTGCACTTTTCCCGTGCTGCGTGCTTCCATTGAAAGATCTACGTATGGAATCCGGTAGAGAGAATGGAGGCTCAGAGTTATCACTGCTGAGATGAGCAGGCAAAAAAGGATTTTTTTGGTAGAAGATATGATCATGGCTTTATTGGTTGAGCCGCTTTTTGTGCATGATGCAAACGATTGCGCAGTTCCGCAATTGCTTGTTTGAGAATACGTCGCCGTTCTCCAAAGGATATGTAACGGAGAAGACGTTTTTTTTGCATTTCATACTTCAGTTGAGGTATATGTGTACGATCATAGGCAGGTGAATCAGGGAGGTTTCTCAATGAAAAATTATCCAGCAGGGCTTTTTCCCAGAGCTGTGCGTTACCGATCCATGCCCATCCATTCGTGGTCAAATCATCGCCCTCGGGATGGATATCGCGTGCCCGGAGTTCTCTGATGGATCCATTGGCATGAAGCAGTATGTCCCTGTATACGATAGTTGATGCATCGGGATCATGGTTGATATTCAATATATGCAGAGTCAGGTGTGGATAAAGAAAGCGCAATGATTCAAAAAATTTAATGAGTGCCTGATCTTCAAGCGCTGGTCGATTCAATACCCACCCGACTGCACGAGCCTGTTGGAGAAGTCGGCAAAGTCGCTGAGTGCGCCTTTGCATTTTTTTCTGCATGGTCTCAAGTTGATTTTGAACGGAATCTTCCCGTCGAAATTCATGCATCGAAACCATACCGGAAGGGATGTCGGTAATCCAACGAGAGAAGCCGCCCCAGTCTTCCTTTTCTTGCCACTGGTCAAAATATCCACGGAATTGTTTTTTCAAGACATCGATATAGGTTTCAAGAGAATAGGACATCATCCAGTCGAGCGGTGAGGAAAATTGGCGGTAACCGCTTTCTCGAAGATGATAGCTTGGACGACAAGCCGGTCCAGCGGATAAGAGAAAGTCGCAGGTTTTGATCATAAACCGGGAGAGGATTAATGGTTGTGTGAGGTATTGTGTTGCTCGGCCAAACAGCATTTGAGTTGTTGTTTGACAGCGTATTTTTTTTGCTTGTAGTAGTTTCTTTTATTTCCCCAACAGATTTTGGAAAGGAGACGATAACGAAAATAGTCTTTTTTGAGCTCATTTCGTTTTTGTTGCAGTTCTGCACCGCGAGTTTGCTGCTGGCGTATTTCTCGAGATAATATTTCCGTTTTTTCGAATTGCATGAGATCATACTGCATGCGCAAAAGCTTACCTCGCAGTGTAATGGTATCTATGCCCCTGTGAAGGGTGGCGCATTGCTTCAGTCTGATAATTTGATCTTGTAAATTATATTTGACGCGCTGGTACATATGCGGATACTGGATGACCTTCATCATGAGGTAAGGCCAGTATTTCTCGGTAAGAAGAACGTATTGATCTGCTACGGTGACAACACAATCGGTGGAACATCCTCCTTTACGGAAAATCACATGGTCCCCGGTGACGCTGGCTGGTTTGTACGGATGCGCTGCCAGTTTGGCCATGAGGTCCCCATCAGCGATGACGGGGAAGGTTTCACCTTCGAATCCTCCGAGATTTTGTATGATGTCAGTTTTGCAAAAAAGGGTCTGATGGCAGCAAAAGGCTCCCATAAAGGCATTGTCGGGGTCCGGCCAGAGACGCACGGTGAATTCTCCGTTGTCCAGAACGCGTGCCGTGCCCATGGTATAGTCGGCATTGCCTTCGAGGATGGGGGCAGATAGGGCAGCGATTGCACCCGGAAGAAATTCGTCATCCGCATTGAGGAAGGCGATGATTTTTCCTTTGGCGAGGGCAATGCCTTTGTTCATGGCATCGTAGAGGCCGTCATCCGGTTCGCTGATGTAGGAGGTGATATGGCCTCGTTCTACAGACTGTTGCAGGTAGGCCTGAGTGCCATCTGTGGAATTACCGTCGATGACAAGATGCTCAATATGTAAGCCTGAATCGCGTTGGTTGACGACAGATGCAATGCAACCATCCAGATGGGCAAGGGCATTGTAGCAGACAGTGACAATTGTTACATCGGGAAGGTTGGCCGGAATGTGTTCGGTTGAGTTGTTCATGTGTCGGGTCATAATGCTGTTAGCAGTTGCGATTGGTGTGTTCAAAGCGATTGTGAAGCAAGCTTCGCTTTAAGTTCTGTTTTCTTGCGTCGATACCTTCGGCGCATGGCTCCGAAGGTACAATGTGACAAAAGACGGTATTTTCGATATTGGCGGCGTATCGAATTTCTCAATAGTGTCTGTAAAACTATGTTTTCCTGCTTAAGCGTTTGCAATGCCTGCACGTGCTGAGCTATTTGATTGTTCAGAGCGTCGCAGGCTGCGGTCTGTTGTTTCAATTCATGCAGGAGATATTCGGACTGGCTGGTCGTAGTCAGATGCCGGAAGATGTCGGCATACCATTTGGGAAGTGCGTAGGCGCGGTTTGGTCTCCGGGTCTGCTCATGCTGAAGTTCCCGGGAAAGATTGGCATATACCGATTGAAATCCTTCCCACGAACGCATTAGGAACATGTAATAATGTCCGTTGCCGATCAGTAATTTAAGATAACTGTCATAGACGAAGTCAAACCCGCCCTTGCTCTGCAATGCCTCTTTGAGTTGCAGCATGACATGGTACCAGTCAAGGGGTGTCAGATCCGTTCCCGATTGCTGGTTGCCGCCATGGGCTTGCCGGTAATGGACAAATGGTTTGTCGACAATTGTGATTCTGCTTGCATGGTACATGGCCATGCTGGCAAAGAAAGTGTCTTCGCTGCGTTTTGTACTCGGATAAAGCAATTGATGCTTTTCGAGCATGCTTCTGCGGTATAATTTATTCCACGGTGTGGGCGCACTGATCTGGAAGATGCAGTCTGGCATGTCCTGTACGGAAAATGGCAGGGTGGGGGGAATCAGCGCTCGATCGAGGCAATAATCGAAAGGTGTGCTTAATCCGGTGTTCGTATCGTAGTAATCGGCTGACCACAGGCAGAGATCCGCTTGATCCTGTTCGCATTGGTCATAGGCCTTTTCCAGCATGTCCGGTTCAAAAAAATCATCTGCGTCGAAGAAGGCCAGATATGTACCTTTGGCATGCTGCATGCCATTGTTGCGGGCCATACCTGCGAATTGATTTTGCTGACGAATGATGAAGAAACGGTCATCTTTGTCTGCATATTCTCTTAAAATATCGAGAGATGTATCTGTCGAACCATCGTCTACACAGATGATTTCAATATTATGCAATGTTTGTTCGACAATACTGTCCAAGCATTGCCGGAGATGTCTTTCTGCATTGTAGATGGGAATGATAACGGAGACTTTGGGGAATATCATGATGGAGTATTGGAAGTTGCATCCATATCAGGATGGTGGATTTTTGCACAGGAAATACCGAAGATGCGTATTTTGGTGAGGTTGCCGAGCCGTTTGAACCGAGCAACGGGGATTCCCCATATTCGAACCGTCCATTCCTTTTTGTTGGAAAAATCGGGTCTGCAATCATGTTGCACATAAAATGATGCGAGTTGCGACGGTTCCAGATCGAAGATGTGGCGGTAGAACGGATCCGGATAATGGTAATAGAGCTCATACGAATACCCTCCTCGGAATAAAAGTCGCCTTACTTGAGAGAAGAAGCGTGTGTAGAAGTCGGTATTCTCTCCATCGGCAAGGTGGAGATGATGGGTCAGCAAGGGCTGCATGATGGCGAACTGCCAGTAGTCGATGATGTCGCGCCGGGGCTGGCCGGACTGTTTCAGCAGGTCGGCAATCATTTCATAATGCCGGAATAGTGAATCATAGTAGCGGGATGAGATGGCTCGGCTGGTCGAGCCGTCATGCTGGTTATAGTAGTAGACGGCGCCGTCTTCCAGAACGAGTTTGTTGGCGTGGAGCAGGGCATTGACGAGGAATACCATGTCTTCCCCATGCGTCAAAGAGGGGAAGATGATATGGTGGCGGCGCAGCATGTCCGTGCGGAACAGTGTGTTCCAGAAGGCATAGGTGTAGGCGATGCCGGGGAAGGAGTGCCGGAGCAGGCATTGCCGGATGCCGTCGTTCATGCGGGAAGGTTCGGCACGATCGGGCCATACGGCAGTGAAGGAACCTTTGACCATGTCCGCCTGTTCAGTGACGGCTTTGTCGTACAGGAGTCGGAAGTAGTCCGGTGCAAGCCAGTCGTCGGAGTCGACGAAGGCGGTGTATTCGCCCCGGGCCGTTTCCATGCCTCTGTTGCGAGCTTGTGCGACTCCGGTATTTTCCGTTCCTTCCAGAATGCGGATGCGCGCATCTTCGGCAGCGTACCGGTGCGCGATATCCATGGAACGGTCTGTCCCGCAATCGTCTACGAGGATGAATTCGATTTCCCTCATGGTTTGGCTGACGAGGGAATCCAGGCATTTGCCGATGTACGCCTCCGTGTTGTACACGGGGACGATGACGGAGATGCATGGTGTGTCGTTGCTGGGCATGGCCGGGTAAGGAGAAATTATTTGCGAAGAATGATTTTCAGGAAGGGAATGGCATTGAACAGGTAAACTTTCCATTTCCGATTGTCGGCGCTTTGTGTGATGCGCAGCAGGGGAAGGAAATTGAACAAGGTGATTTTGCTGACCGTGGTCGCCTGTTTTTTACGGGTAGCGGGTGTGCCGGACAGTTCTCCACCGGGTGCGAAAAGCTCCGGGTAATACTGGCGAAGGACGTCGAGCCGTTCGTTGCGGTGCTCCGGAGTGTCGTGGGACGAGACGCCCGTGTAGTTATGAATGGAGAGGATGCGGTCGAAGTGGCGGCACGAGGCATGGTGGACGACGATGAATTCGATCCACTTTTCCCAGTCGCTGACGATGCGCCTGTTTTCGTTATAGCTGCCGTAGCGGGTGAAGAGGTCTCGCCGGATGATCGTGGCTTGGTGCGCGAAGCTGTCATTGACGAAAAATTCGGGTTTCAACGGAAAATCCTTGCCGAATTCCTTGAACAGGGGTATTCCGCCTTCCTTGAGAAAGAGTGCGTCGCAACAAACGATGTCTTCCTGCCAGTCTTCATGGGTGAACAGTCGTTCCAGAGAAAAGGGGTCAAGGAAGTAGTCTCCGCCATTCAGGAAGATGACATATTCGCCTTTTGCGCGGGCAATGCCTTTGTTCATGGCATTGTAGATGCCTTTGTCCTTCTCCGAGATGAAGACGGCCATGCGCTCGCGATATTGCTCCAGCGTGTCGAGTGTCCCATCGGTGGACCCTCCGTCGATGATGAGCCATTCGAAGTTCTGCCATGTCTGCCGGACGACGCTTTCGCACGTGGCTGCGATGTTTTTTTCGTTGAAGCAGACGGTGATGATGGAGAGCTTGGGCGTGTTCATGCGGACGGAAACTGATGAGATGAAACGGTTGCGGGGAGAGAATCCATCTGTCCCAGAGTTTGGTGCCGGTCGATGCGCCATGGAAACCATTTGCAACGGCGGAGCGGTCTGTTTGGATAAAGCATGGCTCGAAGTTTGACAAACTGCTTTTTATGAAAGGATTCCCCATAGGTGAAGGAAGCGATATCCAGCATTTGAAGGCCACTGGCTGCCAAGGTTTCTATTGTCGTTTGTTTGGCCTCCTCTTCCACGGTTTTCAGGTTCCACAGGCTGTATTCGACGGCCCAGTCGGCAAAGCTTTGGTGCAACATGTGGCGGATGCCGCGTTCTGACAGCAGATCGTGCAGAGCCTGAAGTGCTTGATAGAAGGCCAAAGGCGCTTTGCTGCGGCGGTGTGAAAGGGAGCTGCGGTTTCCTCCCCGTTGAGTCAGGAGGATATCGTCAACAGTGGCAATGCGGGAAGCGAGGGCAAGCGCTCCGAAAACGAACAGCATGTCTTCGCTGTTCGGCAACAGGGGAAACGTGAGGCATTGCTGCCGGATGAATGAAGTTTTGAACAGTTTGTCCCATGCCCAGCCTTGGAATATCTGGAAGAGTTTGTCCGAAACGTCCTGGCCTGAAAAAACATTCCGATCAGGCATCCATTGTTGTTGAAAGGCTCGGGTGTGCTCTCGCCGTTTTCCCGTGTGTTCGTCGTGGATGCATGAGCGGAAGACGCAGACGTCGGCATCGTGTTCTTGGGCAGTAGACAGGGCTTTGGAGACCATGTCGGGCGCAAAGATGTCGTCTGCATCAAGAAAGGACAGGTATTCGCCTTGCGCCAGCGAAAGGCCGGCATTTCTCGCTGCGGCTGCGCCGGAGTTGGCTTGAGTGATGAGCCGGATCTCCGGAAACCGCGCGGCATAGTCTGCCAGAATGGAACCGGAAGCATCCGTGGAACCGTCGTCGATGCAGATGATTTCCTTCCCGCTCAAAGTTTGCCCGACGATGGAATCAAGGCACGCCCGCAGATAGGGAGCTGCATTGAAAACGGGCACGATAATAGAAACCTTGGGGCTAGGCATGGAACAAAGGACGATAGCATGGCAGCCGCAAACTGCTCGGAATTCCTAGAAACGATAACTGTTTTGGAATCTGCTGTCAAGATTCATATGTGTTTGCTTCGTGTAATATATTGCAATATAATGAATAATTTTTGAATGTTCCCGGTTTGTATGGAAAGAACGATTTGGTGAATGAAAAAGTATTGTTCTCATAATGATCTTTTTTCAAGTATTTTATGATTTTTTTTAAGAAGACGGATTCCAAATCCGCTATACTGGTTCGGACAGCCTTGGACCGTAATGGTGCAGGGACAAAACGAAGGTTAGATTCTCGTCTATTGTCCTTTCATGAATGTACTACCTCTGATTTCCGTTATTATACCCGTTTACCGCGTAGAGCTCTATTTGCGCGCATGCATGGATTCCATCGTGAATCAGACATATGCGAATCTTGAAATCATCTGTGTGAACGACGGTTCTCCGGATGGCTGTGGGGAGATTTTGCGTGCTTATGCAGTGCGGGATCCAAGAGTGCGCGTGATCGACAGGGTGAATGGAGGGCTCGCTTCTGCCCGTAATACGGGGTTGGCGGCGGCGCATGGCAAATATGTGGGGTTTGTCGATTCGGATGACTGGATCGAGCCCTGCATGTATGCATCGCTTGTTGAGGCGATGGAAGCGGATGATGCCGATCTGGCCGTTTGTGGCGTTTGTCTGGAATACGAGGTGGCTGCCGGTGAAAAGGAGCGTGAATGCGATTGCCGCTATTTTGCAAGGCCCATGGCCGGGCTTCGTCCTCTGGATGCATCGGTGATGCGTGTTCTCGACGTTTGTGCCTGGGATAAATTGTATCGGCGCGACCTGATTGAGCAATACGGGATCCGGTTTCCCGACGGATACCGCTACGAGGACAACGTGTTTTTCTGGGCCTATGCGATCCGTTGCCGATCTGTAGTAATTCTGGAAGGTGAATGGTATCATTACCGGCGGCGGCCCAGCAGCATTATCAGCGAAGTCCGGAACGGCGGCTGTTCGCATTCCACCGAGGCGGTGGAGGTATATTCACTGATTGCGGAAGATTTGCGCTCATGCCGTTGCTTCGATACGTATGCCGTGCCGTTCTTCGTTCTTCTGGCCGGGCAGGTAGGGCTGTCCAGCGCTGCGGACAGGAAGCCTGCGGAAATTTTGGCGGGGGCGATATTGAAAGCATGCAGATTTCATCAATACCTTCATCTCTTCGACGCAGGGGATGAATGGGTGGTGCAGAGGCTTCTGCCTCTTTGCCGGAAGCCGAGGTGGAGGGAACGGTTCGTTTCCCGGCTATTTCGGCGCCATGTGTCTCCCGGCGGTACCGTTCGCTACAAAGTGCTTGGTATTCGCTGCCGAAAAATCAACCCCTGATGCCTTGCCTGCCATGAAAGCTATTGTTTCCGTTGTCGTACCGATCTATAATGTACAGAACTACCTGCGCCAGTGTCTGGATTCCATTCTCGGACAGAGTATGAGCGAACTCGAAGTCATTTGCCTGGATGACGGTTCGACCGATGGCAGCCCGGCCATCATCGACGAGTATGCCGCACGGGATGCCCGCATCGTGCCTGTGCATGTACCCAATGGCGGCTATGGCAAAGCCGTCAACCGAGGGATCGATCTGGCTTCCGGAGAATGCCTCTGTATTGTGGAACCGGACGATTTCATTGACAGGGATATGTTCCGGATACTGTATGCCGCGTTGAAACGGTTTGAGGTACCCTTGGCGAAATCAGCCTGGTATGATTATTGGGATGGGGAGCCGGAAAGGAAGGTCTATCGTTCCGTGACGCAGGATAAACGGGATGGCCTGGTCGATGCATTCGAAACGCCCGTCTTGTATGTCACCAACCCGTCCATTTGGACGGCCTTGTATGATTTGGCATGGTTGCGTCGCTGCGGCATCCGGTGTAATGAAACTCCCGGAGCTTCCTATCAGGATGCCGGGTTTGTGCTGAAAACCTATCTTTCTGCCGGGAAGTTCTACGTGAGCAACCGTCCTTTTTATTGGTATCGGCAGACGAATGCCAA
Source organism: Neoakkermansia glycaniphila (assembly GCF_900097105.1). Classification (GTDB taxonomy): domain Bacteria; phylum Verrucomicrobiota; class Verrucomicrobiia; order Verrucomicrobiales; family Akkermansiaceae; genus Akkermansia; species Akkermansia glycaniphila. The sequence goes on from NZ_LT629973.1 coordinate 2,732,512, forward strand.
TTCTTCAGTCAAAAACACCTCCAAGGTATATTGCATCTTCGATGAATTCACATGTATGGACGCATACTGTGCGCAGGCCGGATTGCAGGGGAATGTGTTGTCCGCCATACTCTGCAAAAGGAAATTGTCCATGTACTTTTGGGATCTTGCATTGGCTCCTGCCCATTTGCACAAGGAAATACGGTGCCGCATGCGCGGTGCCGTGCAGGAGGATTGGCGGCAGGGAGGAAGGACGGCTGGAATTCTGACGATGGAAGAAAAAGAGATCCTGTCGAAATTGTGCGATTCTTTCTTTCGCAGAATCGCGCTCCGTTTGTGTTCGGCCTGTTATTCCCGGATAAAAAAAGACGGTAGGGTGCGTATTCGCATCTTTGGAATTCGTGTTTTCAAAGGACGGTTGGCTTCCAAACAATCTTCCCGATCCGTTTGAACATTTATTTGCCGTTGTCATGCATTCTTCCTTGAATCCCGATGTTTCGGTCATTATTGCCGTGTACAATGCAGACCGTTTTCTGCGCCCTTGCCTGGATTCCGTTTTGGCACAGACTCTGGTCAATCTGGAAGTCATCTGTGTCGACGACGGATCGACGGACAAATCTTTGGCGATTCTGGAAGAATATGCCGCACGGGATGCCCGCATTCAAATCATCCGGCAGGAAAATGCAGGTGCAGGCGCGGCTCGCAATGCAGGCATGGGCAAAGCACGGGGTGATTATCTTTCTTTCCTTGATGCCGACGATATATTCCATCCCGATATGCTTCGCCGCGCATGTGAACAGGCCAAGCGTACCGCTTCCGATCTGTGCATCTTCAGGACGCGGCAGTACAGCGAGAGAACAGGGCGCAAGACGGCGGCTTCTTGGACGTTAAAATCGCATCTCCTGCCGGATTGCCAACCGTTTGCTCCTGAAGATGCCGCTGCATCCCTCTTCCAGATATGCATGGGATGGGCGTGGGATAAGGTGTTCCGGACGGAATGGATCAGAAGGGAAGGGATAGCCTTTCCCCCCTTGCGCAACAGCGAAGACATGTATTTCGTATTCACGGCTCTCTTCAAGGCGGAGCGTATTTGTTGGCTGGACGATATTCTGGTTACCCAGAGAATTGATGTCGGCAATTCCTTGTCGAACTCGCGCAACAAAGCTCCATTCTGCTTTTATGATTGCCTGATTCTTCTCCGGGAAGCACTGGAGAGGTCGGAACGTTGGCCGCTTTATGCAGCCAGCTACACCGATTGGGTCATCGAATTCGCCTCTTGGAATCTCAAAACACTGGATGAACCTGCACGCAGCGAAGTACGGCAGCGTTTGCGCCGCGACGGAATGCGGGAACTGGGAATCGTGCAGCAAATCCGAAACGGAGAATATGATCGGAAATGGGAATCAACGGTGGCGGATATTTTCGGAATATCCGCCGCCCGGAACGGCAAAGTATGCACAACAAAAGATCGGAAGAATGGGAAACGGAATTGGCTCGAAAGAATATATTCTATGCGGTACGATGGCTGGATGAAAATCGTCCGCGTCATGGGCTTCCGGTTTCGGCTCATCCGGAAAAAACGATTGATAGCGGATTGGAACGGCATCAACGATCGATTGGCTGAGATGCAGAACCGGATGGATGCCTTGCAGGCATCCGCCGAGGAACGAGAGGAAAAACTGCTGGGCAGAATTAACCTCTTGGAAGAGGATCAGAAGGTGGCGAGTGAACATAGTCGACTGATTGATATTCAGTTGTCGGAAGTCGGGACGCGTGCAGAGAAACAGGAACGGGAAATTGGACGGCAGCATGCAACAATCTGCGAAGAACAGGAGCGCATGCAGAGTGAAGCCGGAAAGTTTCGCGCGGAAATCAATCTCCTTTACAAACAGATCGCGTATCCGGAACGCGCCAGAGAACAGAGAGAAGGATGGGCTCTAATGTCGTACAACTATACCGGTGAAGATTATTACGATTGTGATTGTGTCAATCTGGGGGACTATATCCAGTCTTTGGCTGCCCGCCAGTATCTTTCGCGAATCGATACATACATTCCACGCGATGAAATCGCCTACTATGCGGGACTTCCGGTCAACATGATCATGAACGGTTGGTGGTGGGTATGTCCGGGCGTGCATGAATTGTCTGCCTGCATTAATCCTCTGTTTATTGCATACCATGTGAATAATCCCTGCAAGTTGACGCCCTCCATGCTCGGCTATCTGAAAAGAAACGAACCTGTCGGGTGTCGGGATCTGTCGACGCAGAAAATCCTTCTGGAACACGGTATCAAAGCTTACTTCTCGGGATGCATGACCTTGACACTGGGGAGAAGCAGGCAGTGGGCAGGCGGGAACGGTCGCGTCTTGTGCTGCGATTTCGACATAGCCGCCGATACGCCTATTGCGCGCTGCCTGCGTGAAGAGTGGGGGCACATCTACAACCTGCGTGATGTCGATATCTGTACCCAGTTGACAACTCTGGAAACGAGTCAGGATGAACGTTTTCAGGCGGCCGAACAATTGCTGGAAACATACAGGCAGGCCGCACTTGTGATTACGTCGCGCATTCATTGCGCTCTACCGTGCCTGGGCATGGGGATACCGGTCATCCTCGTCATATCACAGTATGACCATTTGCGATTCGATGGGCTGGTCGATTTACTCAATCGGTTGATCCAACATGAAGATGGGAGGATTGAAAGCCATATCTGCCGAAAGCTCGATCAGGGTGGCAGCGTGGTGGGCATACGCAATCCGGAGGATTATCGAACGTACCGAGATTTGCTTGAAGATAAACTACATACGGCATGGCCTGGATCCATGATCCGGTTTGACTGAGGGAGAACTTGCTTGATGTTGGTGAAAGCAGGCAGAATATCGCAACTGACGGGCAAGTGGCCTCCGTACTCATACGGCAAGCAATCTGTTTGTTCGGAGGAATCACGTTTCGGAAAGAATGATACATGCTCTCATCAAAATGCCTCAGGACAGGCCTGCAGGCTGAAAAGTTGAAAAGCAATCCACATGACTAATTTCAAACTTGCTGAAAAGGCCATCCTGTTATATCGTCCTGTATCTTCTTCATTTGAGGGGGTGTAGCTCAGCGGTTAGAGCAGAGGACTCATAATCCTTTGGTCCAGGGTTCGAACCCCTGCGCCCCTACCACTCAAAAATATTGAAAATAAATAGGTTGACGTGTTTTTGGTTTGGCCCAGATTAAAGGTAATTATGGCTTAAAATAAGTCTAAAAAGTCCGAACTGGGTTAAAAAAGTGTAGCAAACCGTAGTCCGAAATGGTTGCAGATCATTTTTGCAGGATCAGGACGATGGGGTGGTAGCTGAGGGGGATGTTGCCTTCCGGGTCGGCGTAGCGGGTGTTGTAGTTGGTGTGGAAGTCGGCAAGGGTGCGGCGGTTCCATGTTTCGGACCGGGTGCCGTTGACGCCTGTTTTTTTGATGTGGCGGAGGACATCGAGCGGGGTGCCGAGGGTGAGGCGGCGGGTCCAGCCGTGGGCGTGGAGGATGCGGTAACCGGTTTGTGAGGCCCATTGCCGGAGGGTTTCGAGTGTGGGGTATTCGAGACCCCGGTTGAGGATGTGGCGAATTTCCACGAAGTTTTCAGGTCCGAAGGTGCTGACTGCGAGGATGCCGCCGGGAACGAGGGCGGCGTGTGCTTTCGCCAGGAAGGCGGGGATGTCGTCGAACCACTGGACGGCGGAGGCCGAGGCGATGAGGTCGAGGCTTTCCGGGTAGGGGATGGTTTCAGCGTCGCCGGGGTGGTAGTGGATGGCACCTGGGTGGCCGAGTTCGTCGATCCATCGGAAGGCTTCCGGGGTGATGTCGTTGAGGTGCCATTCGGCTTCGGGGCAGGCGGCGAGGAGGTGGCGGGTGAGGAAGCCGGTGCCGATGCCTATTTCCATGGCACGGCGGATGTGCAGGGCGGGACTGGCGGCGAGGAGCGATGAAGCGAGGGTGTCCGCTATGTCTCGCTGGACGACGGCCTGTTCGTGGTAGGTGGCGAGGTTGCGGCCGAAGCGTTGGCTGACGAGTTGTTTGTCGATGTTCATTCCGGCAGTTCGTTCAGGACGATGGCGGGGTCAGCAAAGGGGTAGTGGTAGGCATGGAAGGGGGTGCCGAGGCCGCGGCTGTGCCAGTAGGCTTCCATTTTGGCAGGGGGAAAGATTTCGTCTTGGTCGGCGATGTAGGCTTTGTCCCACGGGATGATAGGGGTGGAGTCGGCTTTGGCCTGTTCGGCGAGGTAGTTGAGTTCGTCGATTTTTTCGTCGATGCTGCGGTCGGGGTATTGGAGGGCGGGCATGTTTTCGAGTCCTCCGTATGTTTTTTCGTTGAAGGGTGCCATGCCGACGCGTTTGAGGCCCTGCATGGTGCGGAGGACGACGCGGAGGCGCATGCCGTATTCGTCGCTGACGGGGAGGGGGGTGCCGTTGAGGGCGATGGCTCGGGCCAGCGGGAGGCCGGAGGCGATGCGTTCGGAGACCCAGACTCCGAAGGACCAGGCGAAGAGGGTGATGTGGCTGTAGCCGGAGAAGTCTTCGGGTGTGAGGGGGGAGATGCTGCGGTAGTCGTAGAGGCAGAGGATGTCGTAGTCCGGTGTATGGATGTGTGCGACGGCATCGGGTGTACTGGCCCAGCCGAGGGCGTAGATGATGAGTTTGCCGCTGTTGCTGCGGTTCAGCCAATGTTGTTGCATGTGCTGCAGAAGGTTCGGATGTCCTGTTCGGTGAGGGCGGCGGTGAGGGAGAGGCGGATGCGCGCGGTGCCCTGCGGTACGGTGGGGTAGCGGATGGCGGTGAGCCAGTAGCCTGCCTGCCTGCCTTGTTCGGCCATGGAGAGGGCGCGTTCGTTGCTTCCGGCAGGGAGGGGGATGATGTGGGTGGGGGCGGGGATGCCGAGTTGCCGTTCGATGATGGCGCGCAGGGTGCGGAGGTGCTGCCGGAGGTGTTCGAGGCCCGGGAGGCGGTCGACGATGTATTTGCTCCACATGAGAGTGATGGGGGGAAGGGCCGTGGAGAAGATGAGGGGGCGCATTTTGTTGACGAGGTATTGCCGGGTCAATGGGTCGGTGATGGCGAAGGCTCCTGCGGAGGAGACGGCTTTGCCGAAGGTGGCGACGAGGATGTCGCATGCGCCGAGGAGGCCGAGTTCGGCGGCGAGTCCGGCTCCGGAAGGGCCGATTGCGCCGAAGGCGTGGGCTTCGTCGATGTAGAGTTTGAAGCCGTATTTGTTTTTGAGGTCGGCGAGTTGCCGGAGCGGCGCGATGTCGCCGTCCATGCTGAAGACGGATTCGGTGACGACCCATACGGTGCGGTTTTCTGCACCTCGAAGGAGTGTTTCGAGGTGGTCCATGTCGTTGTGGCGGTATCGTTTCCATTCGGCTTCGCCGAGGCGGAGGCCTTCGATGACGGAGGCATGGACGAGTTTGTCCGCCAGGATGAGGTCGCCTTTGCGGGCGAGGGCGGGGAGGAGGCCGGAGTTGACGAGGAAGCCGGAGCTGAGGACGAGGGCGTTGCGGCCGCCGTAGAGGGTGGAGAGGGAGGTTTCGAGTTCTTCGTAGTGGCGGCTGTTGCCTGTCATGAGGCGTGAGGCCGGGTTGCTGAAGAGGTATTCGCGGGTCCAGTCGATGCTGGAGAGGGTGTCGCGGGCGAAGTCGGCCTGCAGCGATGTTTCGGAGAGGCCGAGGTAGTCGTTGGAGGAGAGGTTGAGGTATTTTCTGCCTTGGTAGAGGAGGTGTTTGCCGGCAGGTTCGACGGTTTTAAGCGTTCGCAGGTTGCCGGAGGCTTCGAGGGCATCCAGTTCCTGCTGCATCCAGTTGTCTCCGGTCATGTCAATGTGCGGAGTATTCGGCCCATGAGCTGCTGGTTTCCCAGACGCGGACTCGTTCGAGCCGGACGCTGGGGCGTACCGGGTAGGCGTATTTGCCTTCGATGGCATCCGCAAGGGCGGAGCTTGCCTGGATGAAGACGGTGCGAGCCATGACTTCGCTGGTGGGGTCTTTGCTGGTGAAGGGGATGACGCGGTCTCCGTAGGCTGTGCGGAAGGTTTCGTAGTTCGGGTCGTCCGTGTTCATGCAGAGGGCATGGTCGAACCGGGTGAGGAAGTCTCCCAGCATTTCCTTGATGGCTTTGAAGTCCATGACCATGTCGTTGGCGTCGAGCTCTTCGGCGGCGAAGACCATTTCGACGCTGCGGGTGTGGCCGTGCGGGAATTGGCAGTTGCCCGGATGTTTGGAGAGCAGGTGGCCGCTTTCCAGTTCGATGCGTTTGCAGATGCGGTACATGGCGGCAGAGTTCAGGCGACGGGGGTGACGCCTTTTTTGAGGATGATGTTGCCGTATTTGGCGGTTTCTCCGGTGATGACGACGGCGTAGGCCTGTTTGGCGCGTTCGTAGAAGGCATAGCGTTCAATGCGTTCGACGGTGCCTTGATAACCGAGAGCTTTGCGGTATTTGGCTTCGACGGAGGGGTCGAGCGAGTCGCCGGGAACTGCTTCCATCATGATGACGGGGGTGGCGTAGGCATCGAGTTCGAAGAGGGGGATGAGGCCGGCAAGGAGGGTGTCGGCGCCGAGGCCGTCGGCCCGGAGGACGTTGGCATTGAATGTGTGGCCGGGGAAGTGGGCATCGGAGAAGACGATTTCGTCGCCATGGCCCATTTCGGCGAGGGTTTTCAGGAGTTCGGGGCTGATGACGGGGGAGATTCCTTTCAACATAACGAAGGAATTATGCCTCATTATCATGGAAGAGTCAAGCGAGATGCCCGGGTTTACGGCCACAGGCGCGTGTATGGAAAAAGCCGGTTCTCCGCAGGGGGAGAGCCGGCTTTGAAGCGGTGAGGACGGGTGTTTTTATTCTTCGTTGTCCGAGCTGTCGTTGCCTTCGTCGTATTCTTCCGAATCCGCGTCGAAGCCTTCGTCGAGGTGAGCCTTGAATTTTTTGACTCGCTGTGCGGCGGGCAAGGGAGAAAGTGCCATGGTGAGGGTGTTGCCGCCGAGGCGCGGAGGCTGATCCACCTGAGCCATGGTTTTCATGTCTTCAATGACTTTGTTGAGTACTTCGAAGCCGAGTTCATGGTGGGCGTTTTCACGCCCGCGGAAGCGGAGCTGGAAGCGCACCTTGTGCCCATGGTCGAGGAAGCTTTCCGTACGAGCCATTTTGACGTTGTAGTCGTTGACATCCGTGCCGATGCGGAGTTTGACCTCTTTCATCTTCACGATTTTGGCCTTGTTGTTTTTCTGCAGTTTGGCCTGCAGGTATTTGTACTTGCCGTAGTCGATGATGCGGCAGACGGGCGGGTCGGCGGAGGCCGCCACTTCCACGAGGTCGAGGCCGATGGCCTTGGCGCGTTCGAGCGCATCGCGGGTGTTCATGACGCCGAGCTGTTCGCCCTTGGCGGTGACAACGCGGACGCGCGGCGCGCGGATGCGGTCGTTGACGCGGGTCTGGTCGCCGCGCTGGTTGTTGCGTCGGCGGTCTTGGGAGTTATTGTTGCTTGTTGGTTTAGGCACGTTGTGTCTGGTTGGTATGAATACTTACTATTTTTGTACGGGCTGGAAGGCTGGCCTGATGAGGCGTGCGGCAAGTTCGTCTTTCAATGCGGCGAGGAAGTCGGCGCCGGAATGGGTGCCGAGGTCGCCGAGGTCGCGGTGGCGCACGGAGACTTTTCCTTCTTCGGCTTCACGCTGGCCGATGACGAGCATGTACGGCACTTTGTCGAGCTGGGCGTTGCGGATTTTCGCACCGATTTTGTCGGGTGTGGCGTCGAGGGTGATGCGGATGCCCTGTGCGGCGAAGGTGCGGCGCAGTTCTTCGGCTGCTTCGGCGACTTTTTCCGAGATGGGGAGGATGCGCACCTGTTCGGGCGCGAGCCATGTGGGGAATTTGCCTTCGAAGTGTTCGATGAGGAGGCCGGTGAAGCGTTCCATGGAGCCGAAGGGGGCGCGGTGTACCATGACGGGGCGGTGCGGTTTGTTGTCCGCTCCGGTGTAATGGAGGTTGAAGCGTTCGGGGAGGTTGTAGTCTACCTGTACGGTGCCGAGCTGCCATTCGCGGCCGATGCAGTCGCGGACGATGAAGTCGATTTTCGGGCCGTAGAAGGCGGCTTCTCCGGGTTCTTCGGTCCATTCGGCTCCGAGTTCCACCACTTCCTTGCGGAGGGCTGCTTCGGCGAGGTCCCAGTTTTCGGGTGAGCCGACGTATTTGGAGCTGTCTGGGTCGCGCAGGGAGAGCCGGACGCGGTAGTCGTTCATCTGCAGGGTCCCGAGGATTGTTTTGACGATGCCGAGGCACTGGCGCACTTCCTGCCCGATTTGTTCGGGGGTGCAGAAGATGTGGGCGTCGTCCTGCGTGAAGCCGCGGACGCGGGTCATGCCGCCGAGTTCACCGCTTTGTTCCCAGCGGTATACGGTGCCGAATTCGGCAAGGCGCACGGGGAGGTCGCGGTAGGAGTGGGCGTCGCTCGCGTAGATTTTGATGTGGTGCGGGCAGTTCATCGGTTTGAGCATGTAGCCCTCGATGGTGCCCGTGGTGAGGCCGTTGAAGAGTTCGGCACAGGAGGCTTCCTCCTTGCAGAGTCTTTCGATGGTTTCGCGTTCGGCGATGGGCGGGAACTGGCTTTCGCAGTAGTACGGGAAGTGGCCGGAGGTGCGGTAGAGGTCGAGCTTGCCGATGTGCGGGGTGTAGACCTGCGAGTAGCCGAGCCTGTCGAGTTCTTCGGTGATGAAGTCCTGCAGGGAGCGGCGGACGAGGGCGCCTTTCGGCTTCCAGAGGATGAGGCCCTGGCCGACGGCTTCGTCGATGGTAAAGAGTCCCATTTCACGGCCGATGCGGCGATGGTCGCGTTTGCGCGCTTCTTCGATGCGGGCAAGGTGTTCTTCAAGCTGGGTTTTGTTCGGGAAGCAGGTGCCGTAGACGCGCTGGAGCATGGGCCGCGTTTTGTCCCCCTGATAGAAGGCGCTGGCCACGCTCATGATTTTGAAGGCTTTGCAGTTGCCCGTGCGTCCGACGTGGGGGCCGGCGCAAAGGTCGGTGAAGTCGCCGTTGGCATAGACGGTGATTTCTTCGTCGTCGGGGATGCGCTCGAGCAGGTCTATTTTGAATTGGGAAGGAACGCTGCGGGGGCCGTTTGCGCCAAGGGCACCGCTTGCCGCCATGGCAAGCGCTTCGGCGCGAGTGACGGTGCGACGCTCGAATGTCTGGTTCTCTTTCACGATTTTCTTCATTTCGGCTTCGATTGTTTCGAAGTCTTCGGTGGAGATTTTGTGGTCGAGGTCCACGTCATAATAGAACCCGTTTTCGACGGCGGGTCCGCCTGCAAGCTGGGCATTGGGCCAGAGCCGGCAGATGGCGGTCGCCAGAATATGGGCGCAGGAATGGCGCAGACGTTCCAGATCGGAAGCCTGATTCCGTTCTTCGAGGGTCTTGCGTTCTTTGTGTTCAGACATAGATATGCGCTAGAGTGTAATGGATACCCTTATTCTTTCAAGGATAAACAGCTCTCATGGCAAAGAAAAGGTTATATTTTGCGGAGTGTGCGGATGATGAGGCTGACGATGCCGATGAGGATGATGAGGGGAAGGAGGACGATGATGAGGATGGCCAGCAGGAGCTTCGTCTTCCATGTGAGGGAACCGAGCATGGCCATGGCGGCCGCTTTCCGGGAGGAGGGATCGGCAGCGGCGGGTTCTTCCGGTTCGTCGAAGGAGACGTCTTCCAGTTTGCGCCATGTGGTGCTTTGTTCGCTGCGGATCCATGCATCCGTTCCGATGGTGCCTTCGTAGAGGAGTTGCTGGATTTCCCGGGCGGTGAAGGGGCCTTCTTTGGTGCCGTCCTGATCGTAATAGTATTTTTTCTTCATTCGTGCGTGGTGTATCGATGATGCGCTGTGGCATCAGAAGGTGCGGGAGAGGTGCAGGATGCCCGTGAGCAGGATTCCGCTCAGATAGATTCCTCCGGCTACCAGTATCATGAAGAGTAGAGCCGAGCATGCGATTCTTGCTGCACCCAACAGCAGGGAGAATGCCCCTCCCGCGAGGCGGCGGCGGGGCGACTCGTTCGCAGGATGGCTTAACGGATGATCGAACATGGTGAGGCGGAGGTGTGTGACGAAGTGGGGCAGCGTGAGGAGGTTATCCGGCGCGGCGTCCTGCCCGGCTGATGAGGCATTGGAGGATGGCGGCCGACCAGTAGAAGAAGACGGCTGTGGAGAAGTAGGTGAGTACGGTGAGGCATGTGGACAGTGCCTGCGGCGACGATCCGCTTCGCGCGACCAGTGTCCATATTCCGGCCATGACCCATGATGCCGTGATGAGGCGGCAGAGTATGTATGCCGTGCGGGAGGGGCCTGAGGTAGACGATTCGGCGAAGATTGCCAGCCATTTGAGGATGGAGGCCATCCAGTGGAAGAATACAGCCGTGGAAAGGAGGATCAAGACGGAAAGGCAGATGGCTATGGTGTGTACAGACGATCCGGGTTGTACGAACGGCATCCAGAATCCGAAGATGATCCACAATGCGGAGAGGAGGTGGAAGGGGATGTACGCCGGCTGTGCGGAGTGGGCATGCGACGATTTGATGCAAGCGACGAACCATTTGAGGATGGCGGCCAGACAGTAGCAGCCTGCGCCTGCGGAAAGAAACACAAGGATGGTACCAAATGTGCTGCGCGTCTGGGGATCCGTTTCACTGCCGCCGAAGAGCGACCACAGTCCGAACAGTACCCATGCCGCAGCGATGAGGCAGAGGAGCGGAATGGCTGGGTTGTCCGGGAATTCAAATGATGGTTTGAGCGATGGCTTGACGAAGATGACGATCCGGTGGTAGGGCACCCATGTATTGCAGGTTTCCTGCCGGATCGGCGTTTCGTCCTGAATGATTTGCTGGGTTCGCAATTGCTGGATTTCCGGCCATGTGTACGGGCCTTCGGCCTGGCCGTCGTCTTTTTGGTAGTAGAATAGTTGTTGCACGGTGGGAGGTGTCGAGGGTGGGTTATGGGGAAAGTTTTTTGTCGATGATGCCAACTTTCTGATGCCGGGCTTCCGGTTGCGGCCATGCGGCAGGCTCCCCGAGGGGAGCCTGCGATCAGCGTTTGTCGTCGAATTGTCCGGCCATGGGCAGTTGGGGGATGCCGGGTTATGCGTGGATGGCGTGGCCGTCCGCAGCAAGGGTGGCTTCGTGGATGGCTTCGGAGAGGGTGGGGTGGGCGAAGATGGTGGAGTGGATGTCTTCGTCCGTGAGTTCGGCGGTGAGGCCGAGGTCGAGCGTGGCGATGAGTTCCGTGGCGTTGTCGCCGACGATGTGTGCGCCGAGGAGTTCTCCGTGTTCCTTGCCGAAGAGGAGTTTGACGAAGCCTTCCGTTTCTCCGGAGGCTACGGCTTTGCCGAGGGCCTGGAAGGGGAATTTGCCGGCTTTGTATTCGATTCCCGCTTCCTTGAGGGCGCGTTCCGTTTTGCCGACGGAGGCGACCTGCGGGTGGCAGTAGGTGCAGCTCGGGAAGTTGACGACCTGTTTGGGCTGGTAGGCGGGATCGAACATGCCCTGGACGGCCTGGACGGCTTCGAAGGATGCGGTGTGGGCAAGAAGGACGCCGCCGATGCAGTCGCCCGTGGCATAGACGCCGGGGATGCTGGTGGCGTAGCGCGAGTCCACCTTGATGAAGCCGCGGTCGGTGAGTTCGAGGCCGGGTGCCTGCGGGACGACGGGCTGGACGCCGACGGCGACGAGGCAGACATCCGCCGTGATTTCTTCCGTTTTGCCCGTTTTGGTGGTGACGGTGGCGGTGACGGAGTTGTCCGTGGTGGAGAGGCTTTCGACTTTGGCTCCGACGAGGCATTTGATGCCCTGTTTTTTGAAGGCGCGTTCGAGGGCCTGGCAGGAGTCGTCGTCTTCGTTCGGGAGGATGCGGGGCAGGGCTTCGATGAGGGTGACTTCCGTGCCGAAGGTGTGGTAGAGGTTCGAGAATTCGGAACCGATGGCTCCGGAACCGATGACGATCATGCTTTTCGGCAGTTCGGGCAGGACGAGGGCTTCCCGGGAGCCGATGACGGTTTTGCCGTTGATGGGGAAGGCGGGTACGTTGCGCGTGACGGCGCCCGTGCAGATCATGATGTTTGTGCCTTCGAGCGTGGTGACGGTACCGTCCGCCGCCGTGACCTGGACTTTGCCGGGAGCGGTGATGGCGGCTTCGCCTTCGACGGAGTCGATTTTGTTCTTTTTGAAGAGGAAGCCGACGCCGCCCGCGAGGCGGTCGCTGATTTTGCGGGAGCGGCCGATGACTTCGCTCCAGTCGACGGAGAAGCCATCGACTTTCATGCCGAATTCAGCTGCTTTTTTCGCCAGCGTTTCATAGACTTCGGCGTTTTTGAGGAGGGCTTTGGTCGGGATGCAGCCCCAGTTCAGGCAGGTGCCGCCGACGCGTTCCTTTTCGACGCAGACGACGCTTTTTCCAAGCTGGGCGGCTTTGATGGCGCCCACATATCCAGCGGGACCGCCGCCGATGACAATCAAATCGTATGGCATAAGATGAGTATATGGATGAAGGGATGGATTGCAATGCAAATTTGCCGGGGCATCAGTCAGCCGTATCCTGGACGACGTGCTGCCGAACCCAGCCGATTTTGTCGCATCCGAATTCGACGACGTCGCCGGGCTGGAGGTACTGGGGCGGGGTCATGCCGTGGCCGACTCCGCTGGGCGTGCCGGTGGAGATAACGTCGCCGGGGTTCAGGGTCATGAATTGCGAGACGTAGGCGACGAGTTTCGCCACTGGCCAGATGAGGGATGCTGTGGTGTCCTGCTGGCGGATTTCGCCGTTGACTTTGAGGGTGAGGACGAGGTTGTCCGGGGCGTGGATTTCGTCTTTGGTGACGAGGACGGGGCCGAAGGGAGCGAAGCTTTCGTAGCTTTTGCCCTTGGTCCACTGGCCGCCTCGTTCGAGTTGGAAGGCGCGTTCGGAGTAGTCGCACATGAGGGTGTAGCCGACGATGGCGCGGGCGGCTTCCTCTTCGGTGGCGTTCTTGAGGGTGTCGCCGAGGATGACGGCGAGTTCGACTTCATAATCCAGCTTGGTGCTGCCGACGGGGCGCAATACTTCTTCGAGGTCTGAGCTGATGGCGGAGACTGCTTTGAGGAAGATGGAGGGTTCGGTGGGGGCGTCGCCGCTGAACTCCATGGCATGGGCGGCATAGCTTTTTCCGAGGCAGGCGATGGTGCCGGGGAGGACGTGGAGGGCGGAGGAGACGACGAGACCGTCCATATCGACGGGGACTCCTTTCGGTGCGCCCTGCGAGATCCATGTTTCGATTTCCTTGCGCATTTTTTTCGAGGCTGCGCCGGGAAGCATGCAGGTCCAGAGTTGTTCTTCCTGATCGGTGACGTCGATGAAGCAGTTTCTTTTCGGTACCCACAGGCCGATGACGCTTTCGCCTTCTTCGTCGGAATAGTATTGCAAACGCATGCACGCAGTGTATGCCCTGCATGTGAAAAAAGTCAAGAATGAAGCGGTTCCTCCAACTTTTCGGAAAGATTCGGATTTTGAATCCGTTATCATGTATCAAACAAGCAACTATCTCGAATTGAATGAATAAGAAATATTATATTTTTGGTTCAAAATCGTTTTCCTATAAATATGGAAGATCAAAGGAACCGCTTTTTTCTTCACAATATAATAAAAACGAACATTTTTTCGGTTTTGATGATTGACAGCAGATTCAAAATCCGGTATTATATAGTCGTACGGCCTATATTTCTTATGAAAAAAATTATTTCACTCGTTGCAGTTGCGTGTTCATTGACAATGGCACAAGGTGCCGCTTTGTTCGATATGGGCGCGAATGATACGTCCGGATGGACACAGGTTAACAATAATTGGAATACCTACAACGGCGCAGATGGAATCAGCATGGTTCTGGCAGGCGGAGGCAATCTTTTTGCTCAGAGCCAGACGACCAATGTGAAATGGGAGTCCGGAAAGTTCCATGGTTTTTCCGGTACGGTGCTGCAGGAGATGAGCTACAGGCTCGGATTGAGCGCTCCCATATCCCAGACCGTATGGGGCGATGGTCTCAAGAATGGCGGGCAAACGAATAATACGATGAAATTCAATGGTCTTACGAGCGGTGAGCGCTATTGCTTCTACATCGTAATCGGCCTGGGTGGCAATACCTATACCAATGGGGTTCAATTGGCCAATACCTATACGGATGCTCAATCCTCCCTTTCACGCTATACGGCGACGACTGCCGGTACGGCTGCCGGATCGGAAGTCGGTTATACGGATATGAATGTCAATTCCAATTATGTGTGCGCCAGCGATCAGGTAGCCGTGTTGAAATACGAGAATATCATTGCGGATGGCTCCGGCAGCGTGACGTTTACCTTGAATGGCGGAAGCCGTTCGGGCGTGAATGCCGTGGCTGTGGCCAGGATGAGCGAGCTCGTTCCCGAGCCTTCTACAGCCATGCTTGGACTTTTCGGCATGGGCCTGTTTGCTTTTCGCCGCCGGAAGTGAATTTTGAAATGATTGAAGAATGATTCTCTGCCGTATGTAGCGGCAGAGGATTTTTTATGGGAAAAGAGTCAGGTTTCCTGCAGCAGGGCGGATAAAAGCACCGTGGTTTTACGGGCGGGAAGGACGCTGAGTTCCATCTGGTTCATGGTGTAGGCGAAGCTGAGGCCGGAGGAGGGCCGGGCGAAGGCGTGGGAGCCTCCGGCTCCGGCGTGGCCGAAGCCCGTGCCTCCGAAGAGGCGGCGCAGGGGCAGGCCTGTGGCCGGGTCGGCCGGGTCGGCCGGGTCGAGCATGGCTCCGCAGGAGAAGGCGGTGGGGGTGAGGAGGGTGAGGTCGTCGCCCTGCGTGCGGATGGTGGCAAGGTCGTGCAGAACTGAGGGAGGGAAGAGGTGTGGTGCGTCGTGCCCCAGCAGGATTTGGTAGAAGCGGGCGAGGCCGGCTGCCGTGGCGATGCCGCCGCTGGCCGGGGAAGCGGATGTCCATGCCGCCGGGGTGTTCATGGCTCGGACGGAATCGATGCCGGACAGGCTGTGGAAGGCTCGATAGATGGGGGTGCCGCTGGCGAGGTATTGGCGGTAGAATGGGGTGTCGAGGTCGAGTCCGGCGGCTTTGCCGGGGTAGAGGGTGCCGACGCGGGGGTGTTCGCTTTCGGGCAAGCCGATGTAGAGGTCGAGGCCGAGTGGGCGGCGGATGTTTTCTTCCCACCACGGCCCGATGCGGGTTCCGGTGAGGGAGCGCATGAGTCCGTCGAGGATGGGGCCGAAGGTGTGCGGGTGGTAGCCGTGTGCCGGGGGGCGCCATGCCGGGCGGGTGTGTTCGATGGCGTCGATGCAGTCGTCGAGGTCGAAGATGTTCGCCTGCCGGGATAAGGCGGCGAGTCCGGCCTGATGGGAGAGTATTTGCGCGATGGTGAGCTGCGGTGCCGGGAAGCGGGGCCAGAGTTCGCCTGCCGGCAGGTCGGCGGTGAGTCCGCGGCGGTGCAGGGCGAGCAGGAGGGTGGCCGCCGAGGCGCATTTGGTGGCGGAGTAGATGGGGATGAGGGTGGAGGCGGTCCAAGGGGCTGCCGTTTTTTTGTCGGCGAGTCCGCCGTGGAGTTCCAGAAGGAGCTTGCCGTGTTGCCAGACGGAGACGGAGGCGCCGATTTCGCCGTGTTCGCGGAAGTTGCGGTCGAATGCGGCGCCGAGTCTTGCTTGGAGGTGGTTATCCATGGAGTGAGACGGCGGTGACGATGGCGGCGCTGCCGACGACGCGGAAGGTGATTTCGCAGGGAGAGAGGATGAGGTGGTAGAGGCGGTCCGGGTCGTTCTGGTAGGCTGGGCGAGGGTCCTGCGCGAGGGTTTCGATGAGGGTTTGCCGCCATGCCGGGGTGCAGGCGGGCGGGAGTTCGAGGCCGGGAGCGAAGGCGGTTTCCAGTGGCTGCCATTGTTCGCTGTCGGTGAAGCCCCCGGTGGCTTCGGGGATGGAGTCGGCGTAGGGGATGTAGGGTTTGATGTCGTAGATGGGGGTGCCGTCCACGAGGTCGGCTCCTCTGATGAGGAGGATGGGGCCTTCCGGAGTATCGCGGTCGATGCCCTCAAGGACGACGGCGGAGAGTCCGATGGGATTCGGGCGGAAGGGGGAGCGGGTGGCGAAGACGCCGAGCCGGGTGTTGCCCCCGAGCCGGGGAGGACGGACGGTGGGGTTCCACGGGTGCCCGGCGTTGCGGCTGAATTCCCAGATGAGCCAGAGGTGGGTGAAGGCGTCGAGTCCTCGGATGCAGTCTTCGTGGCGGTAGGGAGGTTCGAAGACGAGGCGCGCCTGTGCGGAGGGGACGAGGCGGCTTTGGCGGGGTACTCCGAATTTTTCGGGGTAGGCGGTGCGGAGGTGGGCGATGGGGGTCATGCGTCGATGCCGAAGAAGTCTTTGAGGACTTGCCGATAGACGTCTTTTTTGAATTCGGGAAGCCAGTTCATGTCGAATTCTTCCGGGTAGATCCATTTGTAGTCGCGGAATTCGCGACCGTCGATGACGGGTGCAGGCGCAGGCTGCTGCAATTGGCACATGAAGTAGGTTTGTTCCTGTCCGATGTAGGAGATGCCGCGTTTTTTATGGATGCGGCCTTTGGCTTCTTCGGGGTAGCGGTAGCGGTAGCCGCTGCGCGAGAAGACGATTTCATAGACGGACGGCGGATAGCCGATTTCCTCCATGCTTTCTCGGACGGCGGCTTCTTCGGCGGTTTCTCCCGAGTCGATTCCTCCCTGCGGGAATTGCCATGCACCCGCAGGTTTGCTGCGTTCGCAGACGAGGATACGGCCGTCGCTGCGCCGGAAGATCATGGCGGCATTGGGGCGGTACGGTTCTGCTTGCATACAGATATTCTGGCATATTCCTCAAGGAAGGTCAAGCCGCCTGTCGGATATGGGATGATTCATTTTCTCCTTGTTTCCCCGGCAGGGCTGTGGCAGGATGCCGTTCTATGGTTCATTCGACAGTTACCTTGCAGACGGTGCGCGACAGTTCGCACCCGTGGGTGAAGACCGTGCTGCCTCTTTACGAATCCGCGTTTCCGCTGGAGGAGCGACGGGAGACCGATGCGCTGCTGCGGCTGATCGACGATGCTCCGGAGATGTTTTTCCGGGTGGTGCTGGTGGACGGAGTTCCCGTCGGGCTGTTCATTACATGGGATTTCGGCGAGTTCTGCTATTGCGAGCATTTGGCGGTTTCTTCCGAGCTGCGCAGCGCAGGCATCGGAGGCAAGGTGCTGGAGTGGTTGCGCCGCGAGGTGCCGATGTTCCAGATTCTGGAGGTGGAACCGGCGGAGACGGAGATGGCCGAGCGGCGTATCAATTATTACAAGAGGAACGGTTTCATTCTGTTGACGCAGGATTACGTGCAGCCTTCCTACCGGGCGGGTGGGGAATCTTTGCCTCTGTGGCTGATGGGCAACCGCGAGTGCGATCCCGAGACGCTGGCAGGGTATGTGCGCGTGATTCACGAGCGGGTTTACGGTTTCTCCGCCTGACGGAGAAATGAACGACGCCCCGCCGATCCTGTGGACCGACGGGGCGTTTTGCATGGTGGAGGCGTGGGGGCGGGTTCAGCTCTTGAGCGGATTGAGGCCGAGCGTTTCGATGATGTCGATGAGGGCGTTTTCCGCGCGTACGCTGTTGCCGTATTTGTCGAGGGGCGGCGAGAAGGCGGCAATGGCCATCCGGTTGGGCACGATGGTGACGATGCCGCCGCCTACGCCGCTTTTGGCCGGAAGGCCCGTGCGGTAGAGCCAGTCGCCCGTGGAATCGTAGAGGCCGGACATGGTGAGTTCGGCGAGGATTTCCGCGATGTTTTCACGCTGGACGGCCGGTTCGTGGGTCAGGGGGTTGACGCCGCCGTTGGCATAGGAGGCGCCCATGACGGCCAGGTCCTTGACGGTGATGTTGAGCGAGCACATGCGGGTGTAGAGGTCCACGATCATGTCGGGCTGGTTGTAGAAGTAGCCGGCGCTGTCGAGTAGCCATGCGATGCCTTTGTTGTGGCTGTTGGTGGCGGATTCGGAGGCGTAGACGTCGTCGTTGATTTTCAGAGGATGCCCGGCGAAGGCGGCGAAGCGTTTCATGATGTTGGCCCAGACGGCTTCTCCGTTTTCCCCGGCGACGAGGCTGACGGTGGCCATGGCTCCGGCATTGACGAGCGGGTTCAGAGGGCGGCCTCCGTGGGCGACGAGCGCCAGCACGGAGTTGAAGGGTTCTCCGGTGGGGTCGGCGCCGATTTTTTCACGGAGCGTCTTGGAGCCTATCTGGTCCATGACCAAGGCCAGGTTGAAGGCCTTGGATATGGATTCGATAGCGAAGGGCGTGTCCGCATCGCCGGTGCTGAAGACTTCGCCGTCTTTGGTGACGACGGCGATGCCGAAGAGAGTGCTTGGTACCTTGGCCAGTTCGGGGATGTAGGAGGCGTTGGCTCCGTCCGTGCATCCGGCGAATTTCGCGTGAGCCGTTTCGATGGCCGATTGGATGTCGTTTTTATTCATGGCTGTGCGAGTGTTAGTGTTGCTGTTCCGGTGCCGGGGCGGATGTTTCGGTATTCGTTTTCTTGAGTTCCCAGTTGAAGGGTTCGAATTCGTTGGCGGAGTCCGTATTCTTCCACGAGGGTTTCTTCATGGCGTAGATCAGGAAGGGTATGCCTGCGAAGATGACGGCTCCGAGAAGCAGAATGACGACGTACAGGGTCGGGCTGCCCACGGAGATCTGGTCCGGAGGGACGAAGCTGAACAGGAAGGCGATGACGGAGCCGAGGAGGCCGACGCCGGCCACGAGCCACATGCCGAAGTGTTTTCCTCCGGGGATGCGGAAGGTGCGGGGAACGTTCGGTTCCTTGTGGCGCAGGGCGATACCGGCAGCAAACATGAGCATGTACATGATGAGGTACAGGATGATGGTGAGCTGCGAGATGATCTGGTAGGCCGATTGGACGGAGGGCATGATGACGAACATGACGGACAGGATGGTGACGATGCCGCCCTGAATGAACAGGATGCCCGTCTGGACGCCTTTCTTGTTCGTTTTCTGCATGGCGCGGGGAAGGTACCCGGCATATCCTACCTGCAGGAGACCTTTGGAGGGGCCGCCTACCCATGCGACGACCTGTGCCAGTACGCCGCACGCAAGGCATACGGCCATCACAGGTCCGAGCCATGTGATGTGGAAGATCGTGAAGAATTTGTCAAAGGCGATCAGGAGGCTCTGGACGAGGTTGATCTGGGCTTCGGGGATGATGTAGCCGATCGCCAGAGTGCCGAGGACGAAGATGCCCACGGTGATGAGGGAGGCGATGAGGATGGCCATCGGATAGTTGCGTCCGGGGTTTTTCACGTCCTTGACGTGTACGGCGGACATTTCCATCCCTGCATAGAAGAGGAAGATGCTGGCCGCGAGCACGATGTTGTTGAAGTTCGTGAGGTCGGGGAAGAAGTTGCCGGGGGCCATGTTAATGTCCACCTTGTTGCCCGAACCCCAGTAGATGAGGCCGAATACGATGAGGAGGGCTCCCGGGATGACGGTGCCGATCATGGTACCCCATTTCGTGATGCCTGCCGATGTTCTCATGCCTTTGAAGTTCAGCAGTGTGGCGCTCCAATAGACGGCGAGGACGATGGCGAGGACATACCATTTGTTGGCGGATACGGCTTCATCCCATCGCTGGTCGGGGCCGATGAAGGCGAGCGAGACGGCGGCGAAGGTGAGGACGGTGGGGAACCAGATGGTGCTTTCGATCCATTGAAGCCAGATGGCCAGGAATCCGAGGCGGGTGCCGAAGGCTTCACCGACCCATCGGAAGACGCCGCCTTTCTGGGGCCAGCCCGTGGTGAGCTCGGCCGCCACGAGGGATACCGGGATCAGGAAGAAGATGGCCGCAAAGATGTAGTAGAAGGCGGAGCTGAGTCCGTAGGTGGCTTCAGCCGGCAGCCCGCGGAGGCTGACGATGGCCGATACATTGATCATCGCGAGCGTGAAGACTCCCATTCTTGCAAGGGATGCTCCTTTGCCGGACGATCCGACTGGTGCGGGTGTGTTTGTGCTCATGGCTGTGTCGGTTTATTGTTTTTTCTGTTCTTTCTTCCAGTTTGTTTCAGGTTCATGAAACGCTTCCGAAGAGGATTCATAGTAGAGGTCTGACATGATGTTGAGAGGGTGGCCTTCTCCGGCCTCGTTCAATTTTTCGGCTTCTTCCAGAGGGTGGTAGAAACCGTTCAGTCCTTCGTCTTCCGCGTTATCCTTCTTTTTTGGATGAGTTTCATGTGTGTCCATATGAGGCAAGACACACGGGAAGCACGACCTGTTAAAAAACAGATAGATTTACAGCATCCGGAAGCCGGAGGAATGCGGGCCGGGATGTGCCGGAAACGGCTGGAAAAAGAATGCCGGAAAAGAGGCTATTCGGAAATGTGAGCGAGAGCTTCCCGCCCGTAGGCTGTGCGCGGGTATTGTTCGGCGATCAGGCGGTAGGTTTTCTGCGCATCCGCCGTGTTGTCGAGGGAGAGTTCATAGATACGCGCCATGCGGTAGAGGAGGAGAGCCTTGTCTTCCTTGCCGGAGATGTGTGCGACGGCTTCCTCAAGGACTTTGACGGCATCCTGCGGCCGTTTGAAGCCGTCGCGCAGGAGGTTGGCGCGTTCGGTCCAGCCGGTGAGGTGGCGGGGATAGTCCGCCGTGTAGGCTTCCAGAGCTTTGAGCGCTTCATCTTTGCGGCCTTCGCGGATGTCCTGAAGGATGCGTTCCATGCTTTCGTCAAGGCTGCCTTGGTCGCCGTAGAGGAATTTCACGATCCGGTCGGCCAGATAGGGCATGACCCATATTTTGAAGAGGATGGCTTCGTAGATGCCGAAGACCACGCACATGAAGGGTTTGCTGGTGGTCAGAGCGACCTGCTCGGCGGATTCGAGATTGTCGGTAAGCAGAAAGATGGATAGTAAAATGGCCGGCGCGATCATCAGAAAGGCCCGGAAGAAGATGGTGAACATGGGAGGAAGTCGGTGGTGGAGGGTGAGATGGTTCAGGCATGCCGAAACGAAAAGCCGGTGCTTTTGATCCGTATGCCCAGTCTAGCATGAAGGGCGGACTGTTGGCAAGCGCATCCTTCCGGCAAGGCGGGCAGCGGGCGCTATTCGATGAGCATGCGGTTGATTTCGACGATCTGGCGGGAGAGTTCGAGTTTTTCGTCGGGAGGAACGGAGGGGTCCTGCAGGCGGGCCCGGATGGCATCGCGCTGCATTTCGAGGGTGACTCGCGCGATGGCGGCGCAGGCTTCCTGAATGTGGTGTTCGGGGCGGGAGAGTTCGATGTGCCGCACGGGGATGTCCCGCAGGGCGAGTGCGTGGCCGGCGGGCAGGGTGCCGAGGAAGGCGGCCCATGCTTCTTCGTCTCCGGGCGGGGGGCTGGCTTCCAGTATGCTCTGGAGGATGCTGCCGCCGGGCAGGGTGCGCATGGGTTCCATGAGTTCTTCGATGCGGTCGATGATGAGTTCCTGCGCCCGGTCGTTGCACAGGGCGAGTTCGCAGAGGGCCATGATGGAGCGATGGACGGCGAGAGGGCGGGCGATTTCGACGGGAGCCTGCCGATAGGCGGTTTCTTCGGGATCGACGGCGGGCGCGGGGCGGCGGCCCGTTTTCATGCGTTCGGCCTTTTTGGCTCCGGAGGAGACGGCGGTTCGCAGTTCTTCCAGCCCGATGTGCAGGCGGCTGGCCATGTCCGCCGTGGCGACGTCCCGCGCAATGGGGTCGGAAATGCAGAGGAGGAGGTCGATCATGCGGTGGGCCAGTGCGGCGCGGGCATTGGAATCGGTCGGGGTGTTTTCCTGTTCGTAGGCGAGGCGCACTTCAAGGAAGGGGCGTGCCTGCTCCACGAGCGTGCGAAGGGCATCTGCTCCGTCTCGGCGGATGAGAGAATCCGGGTCTTCGCCGGGGGGCAGAGCGGCCTGATAGACTTCCATGCCTGCTGCTGCGAGGATGCGGAAGTCTTTTTCACTGGCTTTGATGCCTGCGGCGTCGCCGTCGAGGCAGAGGATGATGCGCCGGGTGCCGCATTTGCGGAGGAGGTGGAAGTGTTCTTCGGTGAAGGCGGTGCCGAGCGGGGCGACGGTGTGGCGAAGCCCGGCTTTTTCATGGCAAGCGATGACGTCGATTTGCCCTTCGCAGAGGATGGCGGTGTCTGCGTTTTTGGGTATGTGCGTGCGGGCCTGATAGAGGCCGAAGAGGAGGTCGCTTTTGTGGAAGGCTGCGGTTTCGGCGGTGTTGACGTATTTGCGCGGGTCCTGGTCCGCCTGCATGATGCGGCCTGAGAATCCGACGGTTTCCCCGCGCATGTTGCGGATGGGGAACATGAGGCGGTCGCGGAAGATAGTGTAGGTGCGGCCGCTTTGCGAGGTGCCGAGGAGGTAGGCTTCCTTGAGGAGTGGCTCGGCGATGTTTTTCTGCGCCGCAAGGTGCTGGAGGCCGTCGCTGGAGACGGGAGCCCAGCCGAGCTGCCATGCCTTGGCGATGTCGATGCCGATTTCGCGCTGCTTCAGGTATTCGCGGACGTGGGCCGCCTGCGGCGATCGGCAGAGGAGGCGGTGGTAGTAGTCGGCCGCGAGGTTGTTGATTTCGATGATTTTGCTGCGGAGTTTCTGGCGGCGGCGTTCCTGCGGGTTGTCCTGTTCCTCGACGATGGGGATGCTGGAGATGTCCGCCAGCTTGCGTATGGCCTCGGGATAGTCGAGGTTTTCATACATCATGATGAATTTGATGGCGTCTCCGCCGACTCCGCAACCGAAGCATTTGAAGGATTGCCGCGAGGGGTTGACGGAGAAGGAGGGCGTTTTTTCCGCGTGGAATGGGCAGCAGCCTTTCCATGCGGTTCCGGCGCGTTTGAGCTGCACATACTTGTTGATGAGTTCGACGATGTCCGTCGCCTCCTTCACTTTGCGTATGCATTCTTCCGTGATTTTCCCCATGGTGGCCTGTTTCCCGTCGAGGGGAGTGTACAAGGTTTTTACTGTGTTTGGCAAGCTTCTTTCATCTCCCGTTGCGGCGGGGCGCATCGGGCCGCACGTACGGCGGCAGCCGTGGCACGGGCATCGGCCTCCGCTGCGGTAGGGGCGTGAACGGTAGCCGGAGGAAGATCAGCCCGGATGCCCAGCCCCGTGCGGGAGTCGATCACGTGGGCATAGCTTCGGCTCCCAATGACGATGTTTTGCCTGTTTCCTCCCGATGTGGATGCCGCTTCGTTCAGGAGGGGGATGATCTTTCCGCCGGAGTCCTTGTATTCCCATGCTGTTTTGCCGGGCGGAGGCTCTCCGGCAAGGAGGTCGCTTGTGTCCGTGAGGAGGTAGCGGGGGATGCCGGATTGGCGGAGTTCGGAGGCCATGGCGTCCAGCATCATGCCTTTGCCGATGCCGCCGAGGTCGATGCGCATGCCGGGAACGAGTTTGGTCGCGGTGGTTTCTGCTATCTTGAGTTTTTCATGGCCGGATGCGGCGAGTGCCTGCAGTCGTTCGGCCTCGGCGGGCAGTTCTCCCCGGCTGCGCGCGCGGTGCCACAGGCGGATGCACGGGCCGAGGGTGGGATCGTAGGCTCCGTCCGTTTCTTCCGCGAGGCGGCAGGCCAGTTGCAGGGATTGGGCGAGCGGCCGGGAGATGGGGAAGGGGCTGCCGGACGGGGCATTGTTGAGGCGGTTCAGTTCGCTTGCGGCATCCCGGCAGGAGAGTGTTTTTTCCAAAGCTGCTGCAGCCTCGAAGGCACGAGCAAGAGCTTTTTCGACTTCGGAGGCAGGCAGGTTCGTGTAGAGATGGGCCGTGAAGGCGGTTCCCGCCATGGGGCGGGTCATGGTCCATGCACGGAGTTCTGCGTGTTCCGCGAGGCCGGACGGAGGCGAGGAGCGCGATTCCGTTTTCTCGCCGCATGAACAGAGGAACCCCATGGCTCCAAGCAGGATCATGGGGTTCCGAAGAGGGTGCATGCTGCCGGATATCAGGCAAAGAGCTTGTGGATGCGCCGGCACACTTCGTTCACGTTGTCGCGCGTGTTGAAGGCGGAGATGCGGAAGAATCCTTCCCCCATGGAGCCGAAGCCCGCGCCGGGCGTGATGACGACGAGGGCTTCTTTCAGCATTTTGTCGAACATTTCCCAGCTGCTCGTGCCTTTGGGGCATTCGACCCAGATGTAGGGGGCGTTTTCACCGCCCCAGACGCGCAGGCCGACCTGGCGGCAGGCGGAGGCAAGCAGGGAGGCGTTGCCGAGGTAGTGGCTGATGAGGGTATGGGTTTCGAGCAGGCCCTGTTCGGTAAAGAGAGCCGCCGCACCGCGCTGGACAATGTAGCTTGCTCCGTTGAATTTGGTGCTGTGGCGGCGTGCCCAGAGCTGGGAGACGGGGACGCGGTTGCCCTGGCCGTCCTTGCCGGTGAGTTCCTGCGGGATGACGACGTAGCCGCAGCGCACACCCGTGAAGCCGCCCTGCTTCGAGAAGGAACGGAATTCGATGGCGCAGCGGCGCGCACCGGGGATGTCGAAGATGGAGCGGGGAATCAGCGGATCGGTGATGAAGGCCTCGTAGGCTCCGTCGTAGAGGATGATGGCATCGTTCGCCAGTGCGTATTCGACCCATTTGATCAGATCGTTGCGGCGCGCGACGGCTCCGGTGGGGTTGTTCGGGAAGCAGAGGTAGATGAGGTCCACCTTTTCCTTGGGAATGTCCGGCACGAAGTTGTTTTCCGGAGTGCAGGGCAGGTAGACGAGCCCTTCGTAGGTGCCGTCTTCCTGAATGTTTCCGGTGTTTCCGTTCATGACGTTGGTGTCGACGTAGACGGGGTAGACGGGGTCGGGTACGGCGATGCTGTTGTCTGGCCCGAAGATGTCGAGGATGTTGCCCATGTCGCACTTGGCGCCGTCGGAGATGAAGATTTCATCGGCGGAGACTCGGATGCCGTGCGCGGCGTACGCGTTTTGGGCGATGGTTTCGCGGAGCCATGCGTAACCCTGTTCGGGGCCGTATCCGTGGAAGTTTTCATGCGTGGCAAGGTCGTCGACGGCCTTGTGCATGGCTTCGATTGCAGCCGAAGGCAGGGGTTCCGTCACGTCGCCGATGCCGCAGCGGATGATTTGCCCGGCTTTGTCGGGATGTTCCGCGGCGAAGGCCTGAACGCGGCGTCCGATCTCCGGAAAAAGGTATCCGGCCTGGAGTTTGAGGAAATGTTCGTTGATGCGTGCCATATCATCGGAAGTATGTGCAATGTTTTGTGCCAGGGCAAGTATGGAATGAGGCAGTAATCTAAATGTTTGGAGACATAATTAGTGATTGTGGGCGAGCGTGTTCGATGGTATATTGCACGCGCAATGTCCCTGCTTCGTTTCCTCCTTTCCTGTAGTGTATCCCTTTCCATTGCCGGTCAGGGGTTTGTGCATGCTCAAAGTGTTGTCGCCGATCCTGTCGACGCCACGGAGCCGCCGATTGCCGAAGAGGTGGAAGAAGATGTGGTGCAGACGGTGAAGATGGCCGGCGACCGTACGGATACGGTGTCGGGTACGGGTGAACGCGAAGGCGTGGACGAAGCTCCGGAGTTCGAGGCTGTGCCGGATACTCCGACACCGGGCAATGTGGGAACTCTGCCCACCTACAAGCCGCTGCCGACAAAACCCGCCATCGGTACGGATCCGTTTGACCCTTCCCGGGTGACGTATGCCAGCACCCGCAAGGATGCACGGACGATTTCCCTGCTGATTCCCGCTCCGCGCGGCCAGATTACCGACCGTTTCGGCAACCCTCTGGCGCAGTCGGAAGTCGCTTACCGCGCTTCCATCGTGTTCGGGCAGTTGAAGGATGAGAGCGATGCCCATATTTTGTCCGTGGCCCGCAACTGCCTGGCCGAAGTGGCCCGCCTCGGTATTGAGGTAGGTGAATTCAAGGATGAAGATCTGATTGCGCATTACCGGGATCGCCGGTGGCTGCCTCTTCCCATTTCCGATGTGCTCCGTGCCAAGGATGCCGACAAGTATCGCAAGCGCATACAAAAGATCGAGGCGGCGGAATTGTCTCCCCAATATATCCGCACTTACCCCGGCAAGAACAGCGCATGCCATCTGCTTGGCCATCCGGGCGTGAAAAGCAAGCTGGCGAAGGGGCCGATCAATTACAACGACCCCGTGTTCGAGTTCAGCGAGGGGCGTTCCGGCCTGGAGCAGAAATACGACGCGCAGTTGACTGGCAGGCCCGGCGTGCGCCGCCTGATGTTCGATGAAAACGGCAAGGAGCTGATCAACAATATCCAGTCTCCACCCAAGCCCGGCGGTACGGTGGTGACGACCCTGAATGCGAAGTGGCAGAAACTGGCGGAGAAGGCTTTGCAGGGTACGGCGAAACGCGGCGCGCTGGTCATTCTCGATTGCCGGACAGGTGAGGTTCTGGCCATGGCTTCGAATCCTACCTTCGATCCGAATTCCTTCGTGCCGGGCATTTCGCAGAAGGAATATGACAAGCTGCGCAACGATCCCAGCAGCCCGCTCGTCTCCCGCGCCTTTGCAGGCGTGTATCCTCCTGCTTCGACTTTCAAGGCGATTACCGTCGCTTCGGCCCTGTACAACGGGGCCATTACGGAGGATACGCTGATCGATTGTCCCGCTTCGATTACGATCGGCAATCACATTTTCCGCAACCACAGCAAGAATCCGGCCGGTTCCATCAATTGCGTGCAGGCGTTGGCATCGTCGAACAATGTGTTCATGTACAAGGCTGCCGTGTACAGGATGAAGAACGAAACGCGCCTGCTGATGGATACGGCCCGCCGTTTCGGCTACGGTTCGACGACGGGTATTCCGCTTCCCGACAAGGCGGGATGCGTGCCCGACGAGTTGTTCATGTCGCGGAGGATGAACCGGACGAAGGACAAGCCTTATCTGGAAGGCGATAGCGCCAATATGTCGATCGGGCAGGGAGTGCTGCTGGCGACTCCTTTGCAGGTGGCGCATGCCATGTGCGGCATTGCGAACGGCACCTATCTTCCCAAGCTTCATCTGGTCAAGCAGATTCTCGATATCAACGGCAATGTGGTGTATAACGCCAATATGCCGGAGATTCAGAATAATCTGACGGATTACAAGGATGCCTGCGCCGTTGTGCGCAAGGGGATGCGCGCCGTCGTGGACGGCGGCACCGGCAGCCGCGCCGCCTTGAGCTATACTTCCAATTCCGGTAAGACGGGCACCGCCCAGTGGGGCAAGGAGAGCGACGAGTGCCTCCTGGCATGGTTCGCCGGATTCCTGCCGAGCGATAATCCCCGCTATGCGTATGCAGCCCTGTATGAGGGCAGTCCTCATGAAGTGATCGCGGGGGGGCGCGTGGCGGCATCCATCGTGAAGAAGTTTTTCGAAAGCGTGAAGGATGATGTGAAAGCCACTCTGGTGGAGGATGCGAATGCCCAGAAAATCAATGTGCCGGAACTTCCCGCAGCGGATCGCCCGGCGATTGCTCCCTCTGCCGGCGATGATGCCGCTGCTCCTTCCGGCGGCGGGCAGGCTCCCTCCGGCTGGGATGACGGGCGCAACAACCGCACGACTGTCGGCGAGATTCCCCGGTGATGCTTTGCATCCGCCGTCTGCGGCATGTAGTCTGCGCCGACGCGGGGCCATCTTGACCTGCAACGGAAATTGTGTTACCGTTGCAGGCGATGTCACGCATTCTAGAAACGCTCATTTTGAGCCTTTGTGCCGGTACGGCCGCTCAGGCCGTGGAAGCCGTATGCTCCCAGACACAGCCCGTATTTTACGCCGGACTGGAAAAACAACCCCTGCTTCGCGTGCGCATAGCGGACGGGCAGGCCGGGAAGCTGGACAAGCTGACGTTCGATTTCGAAGGAACGAGCGATCTGAAATCCATCGGCAATGTAACGCTGTACTGTTCCGGCGGCACACCCTACTTCTCGCTGAATGCTCCCGACCACTACCGGGCGAAACCCGTCGATATGAAGATGGTCAAAAAGGGTGGCCGGGAAATTTCGTTCGCTGGCAACCAGAATCTTCCGGCTTCCGGTGATGCCTATTATTGGCTGGTGGTGGATATGAAGAAATCCGCCCCCGGCAATGCGAAGGTGGATGCGGAATGCACGAATGTGACGGTGAACGGCCAGCAGGCGAAGATCGAGAATCCTTCTCCTGCGGGTGCTGCCAAGGTGTTCCCGTTCAAATACCGCGTCGTGCCGTATTTCCGCAGTTCGAATCTGGTGGACTGGTTCCCGGATCTGCTGCAGCCCGACCATTTCAAACTGATTACCGATATCATCTATTTCAATGTGAGCGTCGATCAGGAGGGCAATATCGTAGGCGGCGAGGATCCGAAATTCCTGCAGGGTTTGGAAAAGCTCAAGAAGCTGCGCGGCAAACGTCCGGTATCCATCATTCTCGGCATCGCCCATTCGTCGCCCGGTTTGAAAGCGACGAGCGCATCTCTTGACAAGAGGATGAAGCTGGCGAAGACGCTGGGCGAGTACGTCAAGAAGCACGGCTTCGACGGTGTCGATTTCGACTGGGAATATCCGGACAAC
The DNA here is from genome assembly GCF_900097105.1 of Neoakkermansia glycaniphila. GTDB lineage: Bacteria > Verrucomicrobiota > Verrucomicrobiia > Verrucomicrobiales > Akkermansiaceae > Akkermansia > Akkermansia glycaniphila. The sequence continues at coordinate 2,761,054 of NZ_LT629973.1, forward strand.
GATGAGGACTGGCAGAATTTCGCGTGGCTGCTCTGCGAGGTGAAGCCCGTGCTGTTCGAGCAGGGATGCTCCGTGACGGCGGCTTTCACACCCTATTACAAGATGGCTTCTCCCAGTGTGCTGGATCAGCTGGACTGGGGCAATACGATGAGCTATGACAAAGGCGGCGAACACTCCACCATGCAGGCCATGCTGGACGATATCAATACCTGCCGCAAGGCGGGTATGCCGGACTGCAAGATCGTGGCCGGAGTGCCGTTTTATTCGAACGAGGTGGAGAACCGCAACTGGGACGAGCAGAAGGGCTACAGTTATATCGTGAGCTCGTTTCCGCGCATGAAGGCTTCGGAGAATACGTTCGTCGATCCCAAGTCGAAGAAGAAGCATTACTTCAACGGTCCGGACCTTATCAAGCAGAAGGGGCAGGAGATCATTCGGCAGAAAATCGGCGGTGTGATGATCTGGGGATACGACACGGACGTTCCCTTGTCCAATGCGCGCTCATTGTCTGCTGCTCTGGGCAATGTGATGAAAGCCGTTGCCAAGTGAATTCTGCCGAATCTTGAAAAAATGTTAGTTTGTTAGGTTGAAATGGCATGGTGATCGTGAGACAGTCGTTTCGTAGGGCATAATTCTGTGCGATTACGAACCCATACCCAGTTCACCATGACACAACGTAACATCACGAGGTACACATACGAGACAACGTCGTTTCAGGGCTGGAGATTGAGTATTTGCCGTAAATGGAATCAGTTTACGAAGTACTTCTCCGACCGCCAATACGGTAGCGAAGAGGCCGCCTTCGAAGCGGCGCTGCAGATGCGCGACAAGATTTTTGAAGCGCTGCAGAAGAATCCGAGCGAACCCCGTACCGTTTTCGAAAGCTTCAAGAACAGCGGACCGGAAAAGGCTCTCCAGAGCGAAGAAACGGTTGCGGCAAAGTCCTGAAAGCAGAGATTTCCATCCAATCCCGGACGTATGAGTCGATACGTCCGGGATTTTTTTGTCTGGATGGGTGGCGGGTTGCATGGTTCAGGCGGTGCCGGTTTAGTGGGTGGAGGTTTCCGGCGCGATGTTCGTTTCGGCGAGCAGGGCGACGAGGAGGTTGAACCGCTGCTCCGTTTGTTTGCCGGGATGCAGGGTGATGTGCGTGCCGGCCGGAGCGGTGCCGGGCTCTCCCAGCCACACGAGCAGCGGCTGCCGTGTGCCGTCGGCGGGCGGCCAGTAGGCAAAATCCTCGGCGGGGAAATGCGGGATGGCGGCAATGGCGATGATGCCCGCTCCGGCAAGCGTGTAGGCCAGTTCAGCCAGCCGTTGTACGCCATCGGGGGAGGGTACGGACGTTTCCGGCTGCGTTTCGGCGAGGTAGTATGTTTGCAGGCCTCGTGCGAAGAGTTCCTGCTCGAGCGTTTTGGCCCAATGGCGGGACTGTTCGGCATCCGTGCCGGAAAGCAGGATGGCCCTGCCTGCATAGCCCTGCCTCCGGATGCGCTGGGTGGCGGTGATGTACCCCTGTTCGAGGGAGATGGGAGTGAGTGCCGCCGGAGCCGATGCTGTGCCGGAGCCGTCGTTCTCTTCGATGGGACGCAGGATCATGGCGCCGCCTGCCGTGGTGTTGGTGACGGGGTCGATCAGGATGAAGACTCCTGTGGAGCGGTTGTCCCGGTAGTTGTCCAGATAGAGAGGAGCGACGGTTTCGAGCCGGATGCGGGCGACGCCGTTGAGGGGGATATTGTCCGCGGCCTGCTGTTCGAGCGTATTGACGTCGATCTGGTGGACGATGTCCGTGATGTGGGCCTTGACGTTGCGCCCGGCATGGCGCAGGAGGTAGTTGTTTCCTTCGCGCAGCGGGGTGTCCGTCATCCAGATGACGATGGCTTCCAGGTGCCGGGAGACGGTGGGCAGGTTGTCCGCTTTGACGATCATGTCTCCGCTGCTGATGTCGATTTCGTCTTCCAGTTCCAGCGTGACGGCCTGGGGAGCGAAGGCTTCGCCGAGGTCGCCGTCCGCTGTGACGATGCGCTTGATGCGCGAGGTGCGGAGGGAAGGAAGTACGGCGATTTCGTCTCCGGTTCGGATGGTGCCCGAGACGACCGATCCGGCAAAGCCTCGGAAATGCAGGTCGGGCCGGATGACGTACTGGACGGGGAAGCGGAAGTCGTCGAGGTTCCTGTCCGCTGTCGTATCCACTGTTTCAAGGATGTCGAGCAGGGAAGGGCCTTCGTACCACGGAATGGCCTCGGAGGGCTGGACGATGTTTTCGCCTTTCAGGGCGGAGAGGGGGATGTAGCGGATGTCCGGGATGTGGAGGCCCGTGGCGAATTCCTCGAAGGAGCGCCGGATGTTGTCGAAGACGTTCCGGTCGTAGTCGAACAGGTCCATCTTGTTGACGGCGACGATGAGGTGCCGGATGCCGAGCAGGGAGACGATGAAGGCGTGCCTCCGGGTCTGGGTGAGCAGGCCGTGCCGCGCATCGATGAGGATGATGGCGAGGTCGGCCGTGGAAGCTCCGGTGGCCATGTTGCGGGTGTACTGGACGTGTCCGGGGCAGTCCGCGATGATGAACTTGCGCTTTGGCGTGGTGAAGTAGCGGTAGGCTACGTCGATGGTGATGCCTTGTTCCCGCTCGGCCTTGAGGCCGTCGAGCAGGAGGGCGTAGTCGAATTCTCCCGCTCCGGTGGTGCCGCTTTTTTCGCTGTCGCGCCGGAGGGCGCTGAGCTGGTCGTCGAAGATCAGCTTGCTGTCGTAGAGAAGGCGGCCGATGAGGGTGGATTTGCCGTCGTCCACGGAACCGCAGGTCAGGATGCGGAGGAGGCTTTTGTTTTCATGTTCGTTGAGATAACTGTCGATGTCCATGTTCGTGAAATGATTCTGGGTATAGTGGTGGTCAATGTCCGGGCGGGCGGGATCAAAAGTAGCCTTCGCGCTTTTTCTGCTCCATGGAGGAGTCTCCGTCGTGGTCGATGATGCGCGTCGAGCGTTCGCTGAGGCGCGTCTGAAGCATCTCGGCCACGATTTCTTCCACGGTGGAGGCCGAGGATTCGATGGCTCCCGTCAGCGGATAGCAGCCCAGCGTGCGGAAGCGGACGAGGCGTTCCTGTGGTACTTCGCCGGGTTGCAGGGGCAGGCGGTCGTCGTCCACCATGATGAGGGTGCCGTCCCGCTCGACGACGGGGCGTTTGCGCGCGAAGTACAAGTCCGGGATTTCGATTTTTTCATGGCGGATGTATTGCCAGATGTCGATCTCCGTCCAGTTCGACAGGGGGAACACGCGGACGCTTTCGCCGGGATTGATGCGGCCGTTGTACAGCGACCAGAGTTCGGGACGCTGGTTTTTCGGGTCCCACTGGTGGTATTTGTCGCGGAAGGAGAAGATGCGCTCCTTGGCGCGGGATTTTTCTTCGTCGCGGCGGGCTCCGCCGAAGATGACGTCGTATTTTCCGGCCGTCAGAGCCTGCAGGAGAGCCTGCGTCTTCATGATGTCCGTATATTTGCGGCTGCCGTAGTCGAACGGGTTGACGTTGGCGGCGATGCCGTCCGGGTTGCTGTGGACGAGGAGGTCGAGGCCGTGCTTGCGGGCGAACTCGTCGCGGAATTGGATCATCTCTTTGAACTTGAAGGTCGAGTCGATGTGCAGCAGTTTGAAGGGCAGTCTGCCGGGGTGGAACGCCTTGCGGGCGAGATGGAGGAGAACCGAGGAGTCCTTGCCGATGGAATAGAGGAGGATGGGGTTCTCGAACTGGCTGACGGCATCCCGGAAGATGTGGATGCTTTCGGCTTCCAGTTGTTTCAGTTGGCTCAGGTTATATGGAGGCATGGTGGTGGATGTGGTGTGGAGTGGGATTGTTGCCGGAGGCGCCGTGTGGGCATGCCTCCGGCCGGGAGGGATGGTGTTCCGGCTGCCTGTCGGGCGAACCGGGGGGCTGGATGGCGGCGGAAGGAAGGGAATTCCGAAGGTCCGGTTCAGTGGCGGGGCCTGTTGTGCAGGCCGCATTCCTTGTGTTCGGGCTCTTCCCACCACCAGCGGCCCTGCCTTACGTCGTCGCAGAGGCGGACGGCGCGGGTGCAGCATGCGCAGCCGATGCTGGGGAAGCCGCGGTCGTGCAGGGCATTGTAGGGAACATCGTACGCCTTGATGTACTGGCGGAGATCGTCTTCCGACCAGTCGAACAGGGGATTGAACTTGTACAGGCCATGCGCGGAATCCCATTCGACGGCTTCGACGGATTGGCGCGTGACGGACTGGCTGCGCCGGAGTCCGCATATCCATGCCTTCTGGTCTTTCAATGCCCGGGAAAGAGGTTCCAGTTTGCGCACGCGGCAGCAGTCCTTGCGGTATTCGACGCTTTGCGTGAACGAGTTGATGCCGCGTTCATTGACGAGCTGCTCGACGCTGGAGCTGAGCGGGAAAAACGCCTGAATGCGGATGCCGTAGCGTTGTTCCGTCCGTTCCCAGAGTTCGTAGGTTTCGGGGAAGAGGCGTCCCGTATCCAGCGTCACGAGGGGTATTTGCAAACCCTGCCGGATGATGAGGTCGGTCAGAACCTGGTCTTCGAGTCCGAAGGAGGTGGCGCAAACAATTTCGCCCTTGAACTGGTCGGCCACTCGTTGAAGAATGTCACCGGCATTTTTGCCGGACAAGTCGCGGCTGATGGAAGAAAGCACACTGCCGGATATAGAACCGGGATCCGTGTGCACCGTTGGTTGATATGATGATTGTACGAATGCGCGCAAAGATTACCATGACAATGACGGAATGCAAGGAAAAATTGAAACTTTTTGTAATGAATCAAAATTATTGCATTTGGAATAATTATAATCAATGAGTTTCCGTTTTGTCATACTGGAATGTGCGGCAAGGTGCAAAATCCGTCGTGCAGTTGATAACTGTTATCGAATAGGCTTGTTGCCCGACTGTTTTCCTTCTATCATCCCATTATCAAGGTATGAAAAACAATATCAAACTGACAACGGCGGAAGGCGCTCCGGTGGATAACGATCTCGCGTCGATGACGACAGGGCCGCGCGAGGGCTACACGATGATGCAGGATGTGCATTTGCTGGAAAAGCTGGCGCATTTCAACCGCGAACGCATTCCCGAACGCGTGGTGCATGCCAAGGGCGGGGGTGCTTACGGCTATTTTGAGGTGACCAATGATTTGTCCAAATACACTTGCGCCCGCTTCCTTTCGGAAGTCGGCAAGAAGACGGAAGTTTTTGTCCGCTTCTCGACGGTCGGGGGCGAACGCGGTTCTTCCGATACGGCGCGTGACCCTCGCGGTTTTGCCGTCAAGTTCTATACGGAGGAAGGGAATTACGACCTCGTCGGCAACAATACGCCCATTTTCTTCATCCGCGATGCCCTCAAGTTCCCGGATTTCATCCACACGCAGAAGCGCAATCCCCAGACCCACCTGCATGATGCGAACGCGTTTTGGGATTTCCTTTCACTGACGCCGGAATCCCTCCATCAGGTGACCATTCTGTTCTCTGACCGCGGCACGCCCATGAATTACCGCCGCATGGGCGGCTTCGGCAGTCATACGTTCATGTGGTACAATGAGAACAAGGAATACGTCTGGGTGAAATACCATTTCCGGCCGGTCGGAGGTTGGAA